>JADHSW010000014.1 GCA_016776705.1 Rhodospirillales bacterium | reverse complement strand
CCTGGATGACGGCAGTTGATGATATTGACCCTGCCTGGGTGCAAGCCTTGTGGCAGGCCTGGCGCAAGGCTTTTGGCACGCCGTCCACCCATTGGGCCTGGCATCCCTATACGGCTAGTGAACGGGTGACAAACATCCTGAGTTTTGCTCGCGCATACGGTTTGCCCGGGCCACTGGACGATACATTAAGCGTGCTGGCGGGGCACGCTCCGGCCATCGCCGTTAAACTGGAATATTTCGGCGACCATCACACATCCAACCATCTGGCCAACAATGGCATGGGTTTGTATTTCCTGGGGCTCATGCTGGACATGGAAAACACCGCCGCCATTGGGTTGCGGATATTACTGGAAGAGGCCGGGCGTATTATCCTGCCCTCGGGGGTGCTCAGGGAAGGATCGAGCCATTATCATTTGCTGGTGTTGGCGCTTTATCAAAAGGCGGCCGAGCTTGCCAGCGCTTGCGGGCGGCCGGAAGCAGTCGATTTAAGCGCCATTTGTGAAAAAATGAAAGGTCCCGCCCGGGCCCTTCTGTTGCCCGGGGGATTGCCGCTGATTGGTGATATTTCACCGGATATTTCCCCTGAAAAATTACTTGCCGGGCTTGATCTTGAGCCCGCCCCGGCTGCTGAATTGATGGTCGCCGACGGTTGGTTGCGTTTTGACCAGGGGCCCTGGTCGGGCCTGTGGCATGCCTCGCCGGAAGGTTTTACCCACATGCCGGGCCATGGTCATCAGGACATGGGGGGCTTCGAGCTGCACCACGGGAACGAGCCGGTGCTGGTCGATCCGGGTCGCGGGGCTTACGGCGAGACGGGAGAAGCCGCCCAGTACAGATCGGCGGAAGCTCACAATGGGTTAAGTATCGACGGCGGCGACCCCTATCCGGCAAACCGGCCTTATTATGATGCAACATTCCGCAAACACATCGCCGGCACCCCACCCGTTTTGACGGCATTGGCCGATGGGGTTTCACTACGTTATCAAAAGGAAAAAACCGGTGAGCATCTACGGCAATGGAGTTTTTCAGGCGATAGGATGACCATTAGGGATGACCTTACGGGAACCGGAAAGCACCGCATTGTGCGTCGGTTGATCAGCCCCCTTGCGGCTGAATCAAGCGACGGGAAAGTAATTTTGCAAGGGCAGGAAAAAACTTATCGGTTGGACTGTGAAGGGGCAGAAATATCATTGCAGCCGATCACTTGCTGGCGTGCTTATGGCCAGGGGGCGGCGGGAAGTATGATCGTTTTTTCGAATCATCAGTCGCTACCTTTCCAAGGCGTTCTTAGCATGGAGGTTCTATAGCCATGTGTGGAATAGCCGGTTTGTTTTTGCCCAGAGTTGCAACGACAAAGATTGCCGACATGGATGCCATGCTTGGCATCCTCGCCCATCGTGGTCCCGATGGCGAAGGCCGTTATGTGTCCGACGACCGGCGCTATCAGGCCGGCTTTCGCCGCTTGGCAATTATTGATCTGGAAACCAGCGACCAGCCGATTGTCGAACGCAGTACGGGGCGGGTGTTAAGCGGCAATGGCGAAATTTACAACTATCTTGAATTGCGTAAACGCCAACCCGACTACCCCTATCAGACCTACGGTGATATGGAATCGGTGCTGGCCCTGCATGCGGCCAGGGGAGCGGATTTTTATCATGACCTGAACGGCATGTTCGCCCTGGCGCTTTTTGAACAAGCCGATCACCGCCTGACCCTGGTCCGGGACCGCCTGGGCATCAAGCCGCTCTACTGGAGCGAACTTCCCGGCGGGGGCATCCTTTACGCTTCGGAAATAAAAGCCCTGTTCGCATCCGGGCTGGTTCGGCCACAAATTGATGAAAGTACAGTTTCAAGCTATCTGGCTCATGGTTATGTGCCTGATCCGCTGACTCTTTATAAAGGAATTCATCAATTACCCCCGGGCCATGTTTTATGTGCCGAAGGCGATGGATCGGTTAGCGTTGAGCGCTACTGGCGGGCAACCCCTGCAACTGATTTGCCTTCTGGAGCGGGAGACATCGCCAGCCATTTGACGGATATTCTGGAAGATAGTCTGCGCCTGCAAATGCGCAGTGATGTTCCCATCGGGGCGTTGCTATCCGGCGGCATTGATTCGGGGCTGATGGTCGCCCTGGCGGCCCAGCAATCCAGCCGACCGATCAATACTTTTACAGTTCGCTTCGAGGGGGCCCTGGTGGATGAAAGTCCCCTAGCCGGGCAGGTGGCTGAGCGCTATCAAACCAATCATCAGGTTGTTGATCTTCCGGCGGCAGGAGCGGGAACGTTGCTTCCCAAGTTGGCCTGGTATTGCGACGAACCTTTGAATGATGCGTCCGTGTTGCCTAACTTCATGATCGAGGAGGCACTGGGGCATTCTCTCAAGGTGGCCCTGAATGGCACCGGCGGCGATGAAATTTTCGCGGGCTATGGCCGATATTTCCAGTTGCCCGTAGAAAAAAGATATTTGGGTTTTCCAAAGGCCCTGCGAAACGGATTGATCGAACCCTTGTGTGGGTTGTTTTCACCGATGACAGCATGGCGGTTGGCCCGGGCAGAGAAATTCCGCGAAGATCCGGGGGGCTACCTGCATGACCATTCTACTTTGTTTCCGGCCCCCATTCGCGATCTGATCGGAAATCGCATGGATCTCACCGGTTTAGAACAATCACGGTTGGCTGGTGAATTCGAAAGTCAGGGACAGGCAGCCATGCTTTACGCAGACCTTGGCTCCTACCTGCCCTATGATCTGTTGTGCCTGCTTGATCGAACGTCGATGGCGGTTGGTGTCGAAGGACGGGTGCCCTTCCTGGATCACCGTCTTGTCGAAGCGGCGCTTGGCGTGCCTGAAGGGGTGCGCACTCCGGGGGGGCGACAAAAGGCCCTTCAACGTGAAATGGCCCGGCCCTATTTGCCGGAAAGCGTCATTGATGCGCCCAAACAGGGGTTCGCTTCGCCGGTTCCGGCCTGGATGTCTGCCGGGTTGGGCAAGACGGCGGCATCGATTCTGAAGTCGAAAAATGCGCTGGAACGCGGCTGGTGGTCGGCCAGGGGGATTGAGCGCTTGCTCGCTGAGCCCAGACGCCATGGCTTTCGCCTCTATCAATTGTTAATGCTTGAACTGGCCATCCGAATCCATATTGATAACCCCCCCAGGACGACACCCCCTAGCGATCCTCTGGAGGCTTATGCCGATGCCGCCTGATAACCCAATCCGCCGTTATAAGGATTTTGTCGCCGGAAATTCAACCGGCCTTCGCGGCCTGTTAAGGGACGGTGCGGTCACTGGCCTGTCCATGGGCCGCTCTATCGCCAACTCGACAGGTTGGATAAGGTTCCCTTATTACCATCATGTTTTCGACGATGAACGACACGGTTTTGCAAGGCAGATCGACTATCTAAAACGCTTCGGCGACATCATCCGGCTTAGTGACGCCGTCGCCATGCTGGAGTCAGGTGATCCCATTGACGGTCGATATTTCTGTATTACCTTTGATGACGGATTCAAAAACTGCCTGACCAACGCGGTCCCTATTCTTGATGAAAAAAACGCCTCGGCGTCCTTTTTCCTGCCCACGTCCTATATCGACACCGATGTGGTGGCCGACAGGGACCAACTGCTTGGGTTTTTCGATCATCGCCAATTACTTGTGGAATTTCTCAGTTGGTCCGATTGCCGGGAAATGATCGGGGCCAACATGGAAATTGGTTCACACACGGTCAACCACGCCCGTCTTGCCGACCTGGACGACGAGAAGGCGCGAGAGGAAATGGCGGTTTCCAAGGCTATCATCGAAGAAAATACGGGGGCGCCTTGCCAGCATTTTTGCCCTCCATTCGGAATTCCGGGTAACGATTTTTTACCCGAACGTGATCCCGATCTGGCTCGTGAAACCGGGTACCGGTCAGTTTTGAGCGGGTCACGCGGGGCCATGTATCAGGGAGGGGCGCCGTATATGATTCAGCGTGACCATTTCCTTGCCAACTGGGGCAATTCCCAACTTCGATATTTTTTGAGTCGTTGACATGACCAACCCCTATCTCATACGCGATGCTGTCATAGAGGACGCTGCTGAAATCAGCGCCCTGCTGGTCGGGCTTGGGCTGAACATGCCCGCAGGGCCGAACGCACTTAACCAGCATTGGCAGCAAATGTGGGTCGACAATCCTGCCATGGGAGATGGCGGAAAAAAACCGATGATCGGCAAGGTGCTTGAAAAGAATGGCGCGGTGGTCGGCTTCTTCGGCAATATTCCCTTGCGCTATTTTTTTGGTGACGAGCCGGTTTCCCTGAGTGCCGCAATCCATTGGGGGGTTGAGAAAGAGGCGCGAACAGAGACCTCCCGGCTGGCCGAAGCCTACTTTGATCAACCCGATGCCGACGTCCTGCTGGTGACGACAACCAACCGGGCCGCCGGTCGCCTGTTTCTTAAAAACGGCTACCTGACGGTTCCCCAGCCCGATTACGACCAGGCCCTGTACTGGATTACCGGTGCTGCGGGTTTCATGGAAGCCGCTTTGCGCAAAAAAGGCCTGCCTTCGGGTCTGGCCGTCCCGCTTTCTGCCATGGGGGGGCTGTTGGCAAAGCTGGCCATGGCCGTTACCCGCCGCCGACCCAAAGCGTCGAATCATCCCGTCCAGGTTATCGAGGTCGGCGAAATTGATGATTCATTCGATGATTTATGGGCCGCCAAGCGGGGCGAGGCCAAGAGGCTATTGGCTTGCCGCTCCGCCGACAGCCTGCGCTGGCACTTCGGCGTCGAAAGCCTGGCACAAAGATGCCGGTTCCTCGTCTACCGCGATCAGGGGCTTAAGGGTTATCTAGCCGTTTTGCGTCAGGATTCGCCGGAGATTGGCTTGAAAAGATTGAGGATTGTCGACCTGTTTGTCGCCAATGACGATGAGGTGGTTGTTGACGCGCTGCTGAGCGAGGCATACGAGTTTGGAAAACAGACCGGCTGCCACATTCTGGAAGTGATCGGATTACCCGCCGCGATGCGCCAACGCATTGTTTATCACCGTCCGTTTGTCCGGCGCATGCCAACGTGGCCGCTTTATTACCGGCCCGCCGAGGGCGAACTGGCGCAGCACCTTGAACTTCAGGCGGCGTGGTATGTAACACCTTATGACGGGGATACTTCTCTGCTTTGACAGACCACCCAAACCCCGCCCCGCTCAGTGTTATCATTCCGGCTTATCGGGCCGAAGGTACTATTGATCGGGCCCTGGCTTCAGTCGCCGCCCAGAGCATCAAACCATACGAAGTAATCGTCGTCGATGACGGTTCGCCCGACGGCACGCTCAAGGCGGCGCAAGGGATGAGCGACAGCATGGGGAGCATCAAACTTAAAATTATTGGCCAGGAAAACAAAGGAGCCGGAGCGGCCCGAAACCGGGCCCTGCAAGAGGCAAGTCAGGAATATGTCGCTTTTCTTGATGCCGATGATGAGTGGATGCCGGAAAAAATTGAACAATCCCTGGAGTGGATTAAAAGCAGTGACAATGTTTTTGTCGCCCATGACCTTATTCAACGAAATGAAGACGGCACCGAGCAGGACATAAAAAGCTCTGAGCGTTTCAAGAATGCCAGCGATCCTTATATCGCCCTGTACCGGACCGGATTTGTCGGATCTATAACGGTCGTGGCGCGCCGCCAAGCTATTGAAGCGGCCGGTGGGTTCGATGAAACCCTGCCAACCGGCCAGGATTTCGATTTGTGGCTTTCAATGCTCGCAAGCCCGCAAACAAGGTTCCTAGTTTTTGATCAGCGGTTGTCGCGCTATTACATCAGTGCCAGTGGCATTACCTCGCACACGGCCCGGCGGCTGGATTGTACGCTGCGCATCGCCATTCGCCATTTTCCAGCCTTGAAATCCAGAACTGGCTCGCCCTGGACTTCCCTGTGGTTCAGGATTCTCGCCATTCATATGGAGGCCTACCGGGCGTTTCGGGCATCGGGAAAAAGGTTGCAAGCTCTTAAAGTCTGCCTGATGCTGCCGGTTAATATGGTCTCTGCCTGCTGGCAGGTGAGCGTGCCGGTTTCACGAATGAGGCAAAACACATGACGCGATGGACGTTATTGCTGTGGCTTTGGGTGATCATCGGCTTCGGCGCGTATGTTTACCGTTTTCAACATCTGGGCCAGGCATTTATCAACATGGTCGGCCGGTTATGACGGAGCTGGCGGTCCTGTTACTGCAATGCGTTTCGTGCATCGGCTACGGGGCAGTATTGTTGCGACTGTTGAAGGTTGATGGCGAACTGCAATGGACTCAACGCCTGTCGTGGAGCTTTGTTCTGGGCATTGGCGTGCTGGGCTGGCTTCTTTTCTTCGTTGGCGTCTCGAACCTGTTCTCCACCGTACCCATGCTTGTCGTACTGGTCATTGGGGCCTTGGGACTTTTCCTGCTGGGTCGCCCGGTTGGTCAATCCTACATCACTCTAACGATGCTAGAGAAACTGTTGCTTGCGGCGCTTTTTGGGGCCCTCACCCTCGATAGCCTGGAAGGAATGTCACCACCCGCTGACGCCGATACCCTGGCTTACCATTTTGCGACGCCAAAGCTGTTTCTGGAGGCGGGCCGGATTTTCTTCATACCCCGGGCTGTCGATGGCGCAGTGCCGATGCTGCTGCAAATGACATACGCCTCGGCACTCGGTCTGGGCGGGGAAATTGCAATGACCCTGTGGACCATGGTTGCGGGCTGGGGTACTGCGTTGCTGCTATATGTAATCGCCCGCAGTCATATGAGCCGGGCATGGGCTCTTACGATCACCTTGATCTGGCTGAGCGCCCCGGTGGTTCTCTACGGCGGAGGCTCGGGGCAGGTTGAAATTCGCAACGCCGGTTTTGTTCTGCTTGGCGTTGCCGCCCTGATGAGAGTCCGTGAAACCGGCTTGGTGCGTTACGCCGCCATTGCCGGCATGGCCGCGGGCCTTTTCGTGGCTTCAAAATATACCGGCCTTTTGTTCGGCGCTGCCGCAATCCCGGCGTTGTTGACAGTCAGGCGGTGGCCATTGCAGGTGGTTGTTTTCGGGTTCATGGCCCTGGTCGCAGGGTTCCAGTGGTATTTGTGGAATTTCCTCCATACCGGTGATCCGGTCTTTCCGATGCTGTTCCCCATGATCGGCGATGCCCTTTATCCCTATTGGGACGCGGCCCACCATCAGGCTTTGCAAAACGATCTGTTTTTGGGTGAGCGGGCTGTTCCAGATACGTTGCTGTGGATGCTGGCCTATCCATTCCTGGCGACATTTTCCATATTCGCCAAGTTCGATTCCGAACGCGCCGGAATGGGGCCTTTCCTTTTTCTGATCGTGCCGTTTGTCGTTGCCGGGTTCTGGCGTTTTCGCCGCGAAATTAAAAGCGGTCCGTGGCTGGTGGCGGTGAGTATCCTGAGCGTATTTTATGTTTTGTGGTTTCTCAGCGGCAGTTCGCAGCGGGTTCGTCATTTGAGCCCGCTGTTCCCCGTTGCCTTGCTGATTTGCGCGTATCTGGCGACGCGTTGGAGCGCCAGTAGCGGGGCAAAGTGGCCGCTCGCGCTCGCCGCCCTGCTGAGCATAGGCATCCAGTTGGCCGGGCATGGCGCTAGCTCGCTAAACTACGCCCGCCATGTGTTCACGGACGAGAGCCGGGATGCTTTTTATGAAAGAAATGTTTCTGGCTACGAGGCGGTCAAATGGATCAACGATAACCTGACCGACCAGGACAAGGTCCTGTTCATCGACCGGCAACTGAATTACCTGATTGACAAGCCTTTATATTATGCACATCCGTCAAATGAGACCTTCGCCGATATTCGCCCGGACGCTGAAAACCCCGGACGTTATTACCACCAGCTCCAGGATCTGGGGGTGACCCATATCTTGACGCATGTTTTGACCAATACCCTGAATACAGGGGCGGCCACGCAAAATGTTCAGGGCAATGGGCAGTGGAGGTCGATTTTGGCAGCTGGTTGTGCGCAGGAGGCGGGCCGGGTTGCTTACCGGTCGATTCGCTCGCGCAGCCTGAATGCCACGGCGCCGATTACCGGCCAACAATTAATTTTGCGTCTTGACTCCGGGGCCTGCGTTCTTGAAGGCCAAAGTCGATAGCGCTATAAGAGCCGCTTGAAAACATCTCCAGTGAGTTGAAAAATGACCAAAGTTTCTATTTTGATCCCGGTCTATAACGAGCAAGCGACGATAATTGATCTGCTCACGGCCGTGGCTGCGCAAAAAATTGATGGTGTTGAGTTTGAAGTGATCGTTATTGACGATGGCTCCAAGGACAACACTGTCAAATTGCTTGAAGATAATGCGGGTCTATACACGATGTTAATCAAGCAACCGCAAAACGGTGGTAAAGGCGCGGCGGTCAAGGCGGGTATGAAACAAGCCAGTGGCGATTACATCCTGTTTCAGGATGCCGATCTGGAATACGACCCGGCCGATTACAAACAATTGATGTTGCCAGTCTTGCGTTTCGATGCCGATGTGGTCATGGGCAGCCGTTTCCTGGCGCCTGAATTTGTCCGTGTCTCGTACTTCTGGCACAAGGTTGGTAATTTGGTCATTACCTTCGTCTTCAATATTTTCAATAACACGACATTTACCGATGTATACAGTTGCTATTTGATGTTCAAACGTCCGCTTGTTGATGCGGATCAGTTGCAAACCGAAGGTTGGGAACAGCACGCTGAAATTCTTTCCAAGGCCGTTGGTGGGAGTAAATCTTATTACGACGTTCCGGTCAGCTATCAGGGGCGCACTTATGAAGAGGGCAAGAAAATACGCGCCCACCACGCCATTGCCGTGTTATGGACGATTATCAAGATGCGCTTGATGCGTTAAAAGGAAAAACAGGCTTCCGCACCGGTCATGTATTTTGAATGACGGGAGCGGCGTAGCGCCAGGGCGTCGAGAATTTCCGACGCCCTTTTTTGTTGCCCTTGGCCGAACTTGACCTCGACGATGACACCACTGGGCATGCGTTCAGCAGGTCGCTTTAGATCAATTGAATTTGACAACCACTGGTTATAGGTGCGCACAGCGTCATCCACTGTCACACGAAACGCACCGTCTGTTGAAATGAAGTATTGCCGCCTGTAGCGGTTGATCAAGACGGCTCGTGAATATTGATCCAGCCAGATTGCCCCGTCACCGGGAAGCGCTGATTTTAAAGATGTGATCAATCCCCGCCATTGTTGGCCATGGACAAGATGTTGACCCGCCACCGGGTATTGCAACTTCCAGCCAGCTTGATTACGCCGAACCTTAACTTCCAGGACTCCCTTGTCCGGTGTGTCATGGGCGCCATACCAGCGATACCTGACCTTGACCCGGCGGCTGATGCCAGAAAGGTTGTCATCGTAAGAAACCAGATTTTCGGTATCAAAATAAACATTGTTGACCAGGCGCTGTGGATAGGCGCGCCGGAAATGCGCCGGATGTGTTTTAAGCTGGCCGATTACCCAATCCTTTGAACTTGGCGGGGCGACGAATTTAAGCTCAAAGCGACCATCGGCGTTCTGCAAGTTAGCTGGCGTAGTCATTTTTTCATGTACCCCTGGCTGTAAAGGGCATCGATATCCATGTCGCGAGGTTCAATTGATATTCTGTCTACAACAATGGTGCTACCGGTCTGGACAACGGCTTCTTCCCCAACGTTTTGCATTGTCATATTTTCCGCCACCAGCTTACCCGGTCCGTAGGATGGTTTTTTCGTGTAGGCCATCAGCGCGGCGTGGAGGATATTGGTGAATGTAGCGCCATTGACAGTTGTCTGCGACCCATCCTTGCTGGCGAGTCCGGTTCCTGCCCCTGAAACGCTGATATTGTTGATGCGGGCGTTGGAGGCCTCGCCGATAGACAACCCCTTGTCGTTTACGCGTTCCAGAACGGCTTCCTCGACGACCAGCTCCGTGCCGCTAACGTCGATTCCGTCGCCACCAATATCGCTGTAATAGCCACCTGTAATGTTGCCACTGGAGAAATCTGAGTCGACGGCATCCGAGCGGGTCGAACGGAAGGAGGTCCGCTTCAAGGCAAATTTCGAGCGGATGACGTTGAGTGCGTCTTCCGCTTCGATATCGGAAAATAATGTGTCGGAAATGTCGACGAAGGAACGGCGAAAAGTAACGCCGCCGCTTAACAACCATCCGTCACGGGCGATGCCCTTCATATTGTTTAACGTTACATGAGAGAACCTTGAGGGAGCCTTTGAATCCAGTACGGCGATGCCACCCCAGCCTTTGTTCGGATCGTCGCCCTGCAGGCTGACGGGATTTTCCGCGGACCCTTCGAATGACAATGGCCCCCGGGCGAGGAGGATTGCACCCGGTTCGAAGCGCAAGCGAGTACCGGGATTGAGGACCAATCCGGCGCCGTCCGGCACGATAATGTCGCCACTAACCCTCCAGTCACCAGCACGTGCGTTGAAGGATTGTGTTTCGCCCTGCCATTCAAGAAAGGGGTGCGCGCGCAGGGTCTCAGCGATTGACAGTGCTGGCGGAAGGATGGGCTTTGTTACCAGATCTGCATAAGGTATTGCCGTTTCCTTGTAGTTTTCTTCATAGCCAGAGACTTGCGCGGTGACGACGATTTTCTGGTCGGCTTTGATATCTGTCCCGGCGAGGTTCAGTCGGACGACACGCCCTGTCTGTTTTCCGGTACGAGCTGGGAAAACAATTGGCAGGTTTTGTGTTGGGAACAAGGCATGCGGCGCCTTTTCTTCTTGGCCGAGAATGGCAATATCCGTGACCGTCACCTTTAGCGGCATGACGTTGCGCAGTTCCAGGAAATGGTTTTCTTCGTCTGCGACCACATATGCCTTGATCACTTGCGGGAAACGGATGCCGGATACAACCAGCGCCCGGTCAGCGTTCTTTGCTGCCAGGATTTCTTCATTGAACTGGGCGATGGCGCTTCCATGGCGCGCGACAATCTGGCTAAGAAAACGCGGAATTAGTGGGTTCTCACGATGCAGAACCCTAAGGTATTTCCCTTCGCGTTGGTCCACCCATTGCACGAAGGCATCACTCTGGGCTTCTCTGCCAATGCGTTTTGCCGCTGCAAAATAGACATTTCGGAAGTCCGGGTCATCGAACAGGCGGTCATAGAGAACCCCCTCGGGTGGGCTTATAGAAGGTTCGTGGGCATCAAGAAGGGGTACACCGTCAAATCCAATTGGTTCCATGAGCATGGTGACCGGGTTCAGATACAGCCTGAGATTATCCAGAACTGTCGTATGCTCGGCGTTCCACAATTTGTTGACGACTAGAAAACGGGCCATCAATTCGCTGTCAAAAACCGCTGATACGGCTAGGTGTCCTTCAAGAAAACTTCGCATCAGGCCAATCGCCTTGTCGCGCTGCTTTTTCAACCGAGGAATCCGTTGCGTCCTTCCCCCTTGATAGATTTCGACATCGTTGATCATGAAGTCGTTGTACAGACTGGAAGCATTGAACCACGACCACCAGTAGTTATCGCCGTTAAACTTCACAATAACGCCTTCACGCCGCTGCTGACTTTCCAAAAGTTCCTTCGAAAAATGTTCTTCGAGGGCCATCAGGCCGACATCCTTGCCGTTGACGATGGCACGCACAAAAAAGTATCTGGGCGCAAGGACACCCTCGCGGCGAAGGTGATCAAGGTACAACGGTTCGCGATGATAACGGCGCACCTTGGGGTGTTGGACGGAAAACCTGCGCATGCCGAACAGGTGATTATCGCCGCGAACCTTAATTCGAAATGACCATCGTTCGCTATTGTAGTGATCTGGAAGATCGCCTTTCAGGCGCAGCCTAACCCTGACATCTTGGTCCTGGTATCGAATACTGGCGGGAACGAAATCCTCGCCACCGGTATCCAGGAACCCACGTGCCAGAGCTGTTTCGCGTTGCCTGCGTAATTTTTCGTAATGCTTGAATTTTATATCGATTCGCAGGGTCGGCACGTTCCCTTTATTTGAAACCGCCCGGATATAGTTTCCTGGTGCGCTCAACAGTGAATCATTCAGAGCCGCGGCGACAGCCCGCTTATTCTTCCAGGTAATTCCCATGGTCAGGGTGATGTGGTTAAAGCCGGCCTTTAAAGTTGGAAAAGAAAGTATCCCCGCCACGAATGTTGCCGTTAGCAAGCCGACGGCAAATATGGCGATCAGCGAGCCTTTCAAATAACCACGCCGGGTGGGGGCGTTCGGTGTTTTGGATTTTGTCCTTGAGCGGGAAAAAAACGTGATCATATGCCGGTTAAATCCTCGGCAGATGAGACTGGTCAATCAGGCTGACCCGAACGTCTTTCATTTTTTCTCGCAATTCGTCCGTCAATGCGGATATCACCGCCATATCATCAACATCGACCAGGTAACCTACCTCGGACCCGACTGCATCTGTTTCAGCGCGCCGCATGTTGCCGCTGTAGAAATGTTTTTCGACGACTCCGTTGACATCGGCAATGGATAGCCCCGGTGCTTCGTAACTGATGGACAGATAAACGTTGTTATAGGTACGGCTTACCTTGCTATCCTTGATTATCGCCATAACAATCATGATGCCCAGGGCCGAACCAACGGTAATAAGCGTCTGGTTTGCCCCCAACCCCAACCCAACTGCAATGGACAGGAACAAATATGCCAGTTCTTCAGGTTCTTTGATGGGGGTGCGAAAGCGGACAATGGACAACGCACCAACAAGCCCCAGTGACAATGCCAGGGATGATTTGACGATCATGATGACCAGCGTTGTGGTCAAGACGATGAACGGGAATATCTGAGAAAATTCACCGCGGTTTGACAGCGATGTTCCGTACTTTTGAAAATGCCAGCGAATGATCAATGACAGTACGGTACCGACAGCCAGATTGATGGCTAACAGCAACAGCGACAACGGTTCGCTGACCAGCGCGTTTAAGTTTTCAAGTTCCTTGATCATCGATTCGTCCCTTATGGTAGATGTACTTAGCAGGATGCGGGCCGCATCATAGAATTGACATTTCTTTCCTCAAAGCGTTTTCTACTCAATTAGATTTAGGAAGTTCATTCATGAAACGTTTTGCTGATGTCCGTGTGCGCCTTCTGTCGGCGTTTGTTGTATTTGCCGTGGTTGTTACGGGCTTGAGCGCTTTCGGTGTGTATCGACATAAGGCGTTGATAAATAATGTAAAATTCCGGTTTCAACAACATGTTGGCGCTCATCCCCTGATTTCTGGCGGACAGTTGGTCGGCGACTACAATCCGGCCTACTTTTGCGATGAAACCCTCTATGAAGGGGTGGGCACAATGGTGTATACGGACCGTCCCTATTACAGCGACCCCTCACCAGAACTATTGAAGGGGCTTCATTTTTGCCGGACGGTTCGCCATGGGGAGACTTATTCCTTGATCAAGGTAGAGGTCCCCACTGCCATATACGCAATTGGCGCTGCTGAAATGAGGCTGGATTTTCTTGGTTGGGACAAGGTTCCCGCTGATGTTCTTATCAAGGCGGACGGTTTGTCGTTTGATACTGTGTACAAAAAACATTTTCTGCCGGGCCGTTACATCATTAATCACGCTTTTCAGAAATCATCCGTACCGGTGTTCTGGAATTCTGATATTGTTCGTGTTATTCACTGACACTTTAAAGGAGACCGCATTATATGTCCGAACCCGATATCGATCCCGTCACCGAAGAAGAAAAGCAAAGCTGGCCCGACGAGGCCATTGTTCCGCTTGAAAAACCATTCGTTGATGATCGCGGGGCCATTCAGCCGCTGGTCGATAGAATGATGAAATCAGCGGTGATGATCGAGTCGAAAAAAGATTCCTTGCGGGCGAATCATTATCATAAGACCGACTGGCATTATTGTTATGTAATGTCGGGAACGATTGAATATTACCACCGCCCTACCGGCAGTGAGGATGATCCCGAAATGTTGCTGGTCAAGGAAGGCCAGATGGTCTTTACCCCTCCGATGGTCGATCACTGCATGAAGTTTCCGGAAGATACTGTGTTTTTAACCCTGTCACGCAATCCACGCGATCAGGCGACTTACGAAGCTGATGTTGTGCGCGTTGATATGCTGGATGATAGCGGCACGATCAGTTGGCGCCCGGAAGATAACGACTAACAAATGAGCGCCGCCTGTCATCGCCGCACGACCTGTCGCCTTTGTGGCAGCTCCCATGTCAGGGAGGTTTTGTCCTTGGCGCCAACGCCACCGGCAAATGCTTTTGTTGGCAAGGAAGACTTATCGGAAGCCCAACAGACATTCCCGCTGGATATATTTTTCTGTGAAAATTGTCACCATGTGCAGCTGCTAGATGTTGTTGATCCGGCGGTGCTATTTGAAAACTATGTATATGTGTCCGGAACATCGCCGGTATTCGTCAAACATTTTGCGGACTATGCCGCTTTTGTTATCGACAGCTATTCCCCTACTACGGGGTCAATGGTTTTTGATATCGGTTCCAACGACGGCACCCTGCTGAAGGCTTTTCAAAAGAACGGCTATAAGGTTCTTGGTGTCGATCCGGCGAAGGATATTGCGGCTCGGGCAACTACTGACGGGGTTGAAACGATAACCGGTTTCTTTTCTCCCGAAATGGCCAAAGATATTCAAGAGCACCATGGCGCAGCCGGTGTCATTACGGCCAATAACGTTTTCGCTCATATTGATGACCTGGGCGGGGTTCTGGACGGAATCCGTGATTTACTGGACGTCGAAGGCGTTTTCGTTTTCGAAGTATCCTATCTGGTCAACGTGTTTGAATACACGCTGTTCGATACCATCTACCATGAACATCTTGCTTACCACGGGGTTGGTCCCTTGGTCACGTTTATGCAGGCCCATGGCATGGAACTGATTGGCGCTCAGCGGGTATCATCCCACGGCGGGTCTTTGCGCGCCGTTGCCCAAAAACAAGGGGGACCGAAACCTGTTGATCACAGCGTCGGTGAATTGGTCAACCTGGAAAAACAGATGGGTCTGGATAAGGCTGAAACGTATCGTGATTTTGGCACGCGAATCGGCGTCCTCAAGGCAGAGCTATCCACTTTATTGCGCGAAAAGAAAGAACAGGGCCGGACCATTGCCGCTTTTGGCGCACCAGCCAAGGCGACCACCCTGATGTATCATTTTGAAATTGGCCCGGACCTTATCGACTATATTGTCGATGACAGCCCTTTAAAGCAGGGCTTGTATTCTCCAGGAATGCATATTCCGGTGGTGCCTTCATCGGCTATTTATGAGAAAAAACCAGATGATATTGTCATACTGGCCTGGAATTTTGCCGCTCCCATTATGGAAAACCATAAAGCCTTTAAGGAACAAGGTGGCAAATTTATTGTTCCCCTGCCCAACGTCGTCGTCCACTAGCCAGAAAGCGCACATATAGCCATGAGTGAATTCCTCCTTAAATCGGACATCAACGAGATCTGTGATCGCTTAAGCGTTCCGGCCCAGGATTTTGCTGGCAAGACGGTTCTTTTGACGGGCGGTCGCGGTTTTCTGGGTCGCTATTTCATGGAGATCTTCGCCAGGTTAAATGAAACCGTGCTGGACGAGCCGGTGCAGGTGGTGGCGCTGGATAATCTGATCACGGCGGGTAAGGAAGGCGCCGAGATCCCCGAGATGGATAACGTGCGTTTCGTCAACCACGATGTCACCCAGCCCTTTGACTGGGACGGGCCACTGGATTACCTGATCCATGCTGCGGGCATTGCTTCCCCTTATTATTACCGGGCCTATCCGCTGGAGACCCTTGAGGTCGCCATCACCGGTACCCGGCGCATGCTGGAGCTGGCTGACAGCCATAACGCGCGCTTTGTGTTTTTCTCATCTAGCGAGATCTACGGCGATCCCGACCTCAAGCACGTGCCCATGGCCGAAAGCTACCGGGGTAACGTCTCATGCCAGGGCCCGCGGGCGTGTTATGACGAATCAAAGCGTGTGGGCGAGACCCTTTGTTATATCTACCACACCACCAACGGCACCAAGACCAACACCATCCGGCCGTTTAACGTGTTTGGCCCGGGCATGCAGGAGACTGATTACCGGGTGCTTCCCAACTTCGCCAGCCGCATCAAGGCGGGCGAGCCGCTGCATGTCTATGGCAGTGGCGATCAGACCCGCACGTTCTGTTACATCACCGACGCCATGGTCGGCTTTTTGCTGGTGGTGCTTAAGGGTGTTCCGGGCGAGGCCTATAACATCGGCAACCCCAAGCCGGAGATCTCCATGGTTGATCTGGTTGAAACCATCAGCCGGGTCTCCAGCAAGCCGGTAAAGCACGACATTGTCGAATATCCCGACAGCTACCCGGCGGACGAACCCAACCGGCGCGCGCCGGACATCCGCAAAGCCAAACTTCAGCTTGAGTTCAACCCCTCAATCGATCTCGACGAAGGCCTCAAGCGCTTCCTCGACTGGGCAGACAAGGTCTATACGGGTGAGCAGTAATCCAATTTACGAAGGGGCGGATCTTGAAGCTTTGGCAACACTTCACCGTTACCAAAGCTGGATTGTAGAAACCTTCCAACCATACATAAGCGGACGGGTCGTTGAATTCGGGGCCGGGATCGGCAATATTTCGCAACGTATCAGACCTCTTGTCTCAAGCCTTGATCTTGTCGAACCCTCGGCCAATCTGGTCGCCCCCTTAAGGAAGCGCTTTGAAGGCGATACGGGAGTGGTGATATTCGGGGAGGTCCTTGAAAGTCGCCTTCCGGCAATAGATGACGAGACCTATGATTGTGTCGTTCTGGTCAACGTTCTTGAGCATATTGAAGATGATAGCACGGCCCTTGAAGGGTTCTTCAAGATCCTTAAACCCGGCGGACATTTGTTGCTATTCGTTCCGGCACTGAAATTCCTTTACAGTGATCTGGATGCCCTGGTTGGGCATTTTCGTCGCTATCAACGGGATGAACTAAATGGGCGGGTTGTTGATGCGGGTTTTGAAATTATCCGCTCGCGCTATTTTGATACTCTGGGCGTTGCTCCGTGGTGGCTGCTTAACACGATGATGGGGGCGACCGGGTTCAATCCTTTACTGGTCAGTATTTATGACGCGGTATTCGCACCGCTGTCGCGGGGGCTGGAAAGTCTGGCCCCGCCACCTTTTGGCAAGAACATTCTGCTTATTGCCAAAAGGCCTGAAACATAACGCAAAAAAGAGTTAGCTTTGCGGCAACGGCCAGGATTTGATAATTCGCCACGCGCCCGTGTCATCAATTTCAAGCAGATGGGATTGGTCTGTGGCCAAATCCACATTTAAAGCACCAGTTACATCGGGTGTTACCGAATGAACGAGAATGTGGCTGTAATTGCCGCTTCCCACATGGCCCTTTAGAATCTCAAGAGTGGGCTTTTGGAAAAAACCGATAAAGCCTCGGTAAATGCCGGTCCCACCCATTTCGTAACGGGTGATCATGCCCGACTCCCCGGACCCTTTGGGATCCACTACGCTCAAAGCGTCGCCATCTGATAAAAGCTTGTTGATTTCTGCTCCGACGACGCGGAAGTGGGGGATCGGCTGGAAAAGGTCAAAACGTAGTTTGTTGGCGAATATAACTGGCGCCATCAACATCAGGACAATGGCCACCCAGCCGGATTTTTGAATATTCCAGCGCCCTTGACCATAGGTCTTCCAGGCCAGCCCCAACCCGTATGATGTGAATAGAACGCCCAGTAACCCGATTTGCATGTTATAGCGCCAGTACGATGCAGCCCGCAGGGCATCAAACTTGCCAAAGGTCGAAACATAAGCGAACAGCAGGAATAAATTGTGGCCCAAAAACACTGCCGCGACAATGATGGCCAGACGGTCAAATGGCGTGCGATAATGGATCATAGCGCGGACGCCAAAACCAATGATGACAATCATCAAGACAAGAAAAGCCCCTTTTTTTGACAACACGAGCAACATTTTGCTGAGTATTTCAGGGATGTAGGAAATCAACCAATCAGATACTGGTTTCATGTTCATTTCCCGCCCCGGAAGTTCCATGGTTACGTAATAGCGCCAGATTATGTAAATGATGATCGGCGGAATAATCATCCACGGCAGGCATTTCCCAAGGCCAGATAACTTGACATGCGGGTCACGCAAGGCGGTCAGGATAATCCCCCCAAGCAGCAGAATAAACAAAACCAGCGTCGACTGTTTTAAATTGACCAGCAGCATCATGATCAAGCCGAATTGCAGGGCGTAATTGCGCGATTGCCTCCCGCGTCCTTCGGCCAAAGCCCCCAGCATGTACCAACCCGTAAGGCCGCCCATACCCAGGGAAGCAGCGGTGGCGATGTCTGCATAGGATGTCAGGGCGACTTTCTGGGCAAATGTCGTGCTCAGCACGATGGCCACCAACGCCCCGGTTGCGCACATTACCCAGCCTGGCGCGGGGCCTTCCTCATCGCCGCCAACACCGGCCCGCATCAGTCGTGCCGCGACCAGGCTAAAGCTCAACAGCATGAATACATTAAACAGCGCCCCGGCGTTTTCCAAAAACCGTCCACTTAGCAAGCTGGCCAGATACGTTACGAAATGCCAACTGAATGGATAGGCAGGCAGACTGCCACTGCGCAGATAATTATCCCGGTTGGGGAAGGCATCGGTTTCCAATAACAGCCTGGGGGAGATTAGCCAGTGGCCGAATTCATCCCATTGAGAGCCAACCATGGCTGAAACCAGCAACAGCAATGGTGCGCCAAGAATAACTATCTTTATTGTGCCACCAGCAAGCAAGCCACCCCCGCTTCGAATCACCTTGACCCCGGCGGCGACAGCCAGCACGGCTATTGTAATAGCCACATAGGTAAAAGGAATATTGGTAAATACGCCAAGTACGGTAAATATCAGGCTAACAAGCGCCCAACCCAGGAAGGGGGCATTTTCAAGAGCTTGTCCGCGTTTGATGAACAGGGAGCCAATGGCGGCAAAGCTAATCCATAATACGGCCGCCGCCAGAAATGAATCCAGTTGCCCACCATGTTGTAAAAAGTTGCTTACATAATCGTTCATTTGCGCTCTTAATTACTGTTTTGTATTCTTTAGCGCATCACTATATCAGCCTGAGTCAAAAAGCAATAAATGGGTTGAAAGTATGGAATTCTATGGCTGGATTTCCATTTACGACTTACCTTCGAGACCAAGGTATTGGGGGCAGAAACAGTTCATAGGGAGTGATTACTAACTATTGGCTGCGCGGAGCAACATTAAATTGCTAGAAAACCCGATAGGGGTTATCATAACCGACGCAGCTATCCTTCAAGACCCAACTATCACTGTGGCGCCATTCTGAGATTCAGACCACAATCGATCAGCCTCTTTTATAGGGTCAATCTTGTTTTGATCCCACCAGGCTTTTTCATCTCCACGATCATGGAGGGCTCGGTGATGGATGTAACATAGGGGCACGGCCCATTCATCACTGACCTTTCTTCCCATAGCTCGGGGTTGAGCAAACTTGATGTGATGTGCGTGGCTTGGAGTTCTTCCGCATATCAAACAACTCTGTGAGGCGACGAATCTAAGGTGCTCCTTATTTCGTATGCGCTTACAGTGAGGGGGAATAGGCTTTGTACAATGTGCCCTTGGAGAGGTTGGAACGATCGGGTTGGGGCTTAAAGCATTGGCGGTTTTATCATCCGCTGTTTCTTCTTCCCCGACCGAAACACTGCATTCCCCTTTAATAGTTTCCGGAGTTTCGGATTTTTTGGCTGCAAACTCCTGTAGGCGAGTCGTATAGAGCGTGCTGAGTATCACTCCGTAATGCCGGCCCTGCTCGGATTTTAGATCGGGTAAAAACTCTCTGAGCTTACCTACCATCTCCTGATTGTTCTTCCAGAACGCCATAAATTTTGAACAGTCGGCGATTGCCTCGAGGTGTTGTTTGATGATTGAACAGAAATCGACCGGATCCTTATATTCATCGATCTTTCTACCGTCAGGGCTAAAGATGCACCAGGAAATTGGTTTTCCTGCTTGTCTGGATCGTGATTGCCGGACGCATTTCTGCTCCTTGTCATAGAGGGCCAGTCCAAACTGGTTGCCAAAGGTCGACAGGGCCCGTTTCATGGCGTCCGTTTCCGCCTCTTTTAAGGCGTTTTCGTGAGCTTCACCCAAGGTTTTACCATAACCACTACCAGCACCACAGCCCTCACGATGAATCGTCCTACCCCCAGCTATCACGCTAATGCGAACCTGGGCTGAGTAGGAACAGCTACTCTTTCCATTGCTTTCAGCTGCACAGATACAGTTTGTTTTAAGCGTTTCTCTATTCCATCCATCAAACCCAAATATCCTGTTGGCTTCAGCTATGGTGTGCCAACCTTCAATATAAGATAAGGTAAACCCATCCTTAACCCGGGTCTTGACATACTTGGCACTTAGCTTAGCAGCCAAGGCCTTATTTTGGCTATCAGTGAAAGGCATCATTTTGTCCTTATTGAAACGGTCTGGGCACCATTATTCAAGGATACGCCAGGAATGCTCTGATTAGCTTTAAGATGAACCAATAATGCCTGGCGATCGAGTTTTGGTGGTTGAGGGTTCCAGAAATTGTCCGGAACAACGTCTTCGTCGATGACCTGCAGGGAAGGGGGCACAATTCTGAGGGAAGCAGAAAAGTCCGGTTCATTGAGCTTTCTGATGTCGGCACACTCCATGACATAGGTGACGAGCTCACGCTTTTTCTCAATTCTATTTTCAAAGCGCTTCAATCTATCCCTCATTTCAGCAATTCGTTCCTTGAGGGCTTTTGATATATCGGTATCATGTTGTTGGGAGCGAATCACGGTGGCCAGTTTTTCATGCAGACTGGTCATTCCTTCGAGGGTGTCGCAAAGTGTTTCTTCATCGATATCTGAGTAAGTCTCGGTGAGCCGTTCCCGGAGGTGTTCGTGTAGTTGGAGTTCTTGCATAATTGGGGTGTTCATTAGGTTTTCTCCTTGTAACTAAGTTTATTAAGGTTTCTCTCCAATCAGCTGAGTGAATACTTATGTGATTTTCCGCAGCTTCATTGGTGTTATATTTTAGCTTATTAGGTCAATATTTCTCCTGATATGGTGTAAATATACACATAACAGATAAAATATTCAATTGTTTTTGGAAAAATCTACTATGGTTACTAGGGAACAAGTTAAAATGGCCCGTGCAGCCCTAGGTTGGAACGTTAAAAAACTAGCAGAAAAGGTTGGCGTTGCAGCCAACACAATAAGCAGATTTGAGAATGGCACTGATACCTATGGCGACACTCTGAGAAAAATCAGGCACGTTTTTGAAAACGCCGGCATCATATTTATCGACGAGAACGGCGGCGGCGCTGGGGTTCGGTTAAAGAATCGCTCCGAGCAGTAAGTGAGTTAAATAACATGGATGGGGACCGGGGCCCGATAAGCGCCAGGATCGCCTGAGAAGCCGCTTCCATTGATGATCGCGGTGGCGGGATGCCGATGAAATCGGATGAGGTCCATCAGGTCAGCCGCCATATGGCAAACAGATCGTCCCATTTACTCCCTCTGACTACCGATCTTAAGGATGCTCCTCTGTAGGGAGTTGAATTAAAGGCGGTGTTGGAATATAATTACAGTTGAGTACAAATGGTTACAACTACTTTGCACGGAGAAGAATGCAATGTCTGGACAGAATTTTTCAGTTCGCACCGAGAGTGAGAAGTTGGCTGAGATTGACGCAATCGCCAAAGCGCAAGATAGATCGCGTAATTATGTCGTTAATGAGGCTATAAACGCCTATCTGGCCGAGGAGCAGCATTGGATCACTAAAGTCAAAGAAGGGCTTGCAGCTGCTGAATCTGGTGATTTTGTTTCTAATGGTGAAGTTGATGTTCTGTTCAAGGGATTTGAGGACAAGGCTCGGTGAGGCTCCAGTGGACGCGACCAGCTCTAAATGATCTTTCCGATATTTACGATTATATCTCCGAACATAATCCTATCGCGGCGTTGAAAATAGCTCGAACAATCCGGATCCAAGCTAAAGGACTTACAACGCATCCTATGATAGGGCGACCAGGGCGTGTTAAAGGTACCCGTGAATTGGTTGTTACGGGTCATCCATATATGATGGCCTATCGTGTGACTGAGGAAACAATTGACTTGTTGGCGGTACGGCATATGGCCCGTTTGTGGCCTGAAGATATGGATTAATTAATTAGAAAGCAGTTTTCATTCGCTCCAACAGTCGTCTCTGTAGATGGCGAGCACGGGCCAGCCTGTTTTGGCATATACGTTTACGGCGAGTTTCGGACCCATGCTCAGTGTTTGCTTTCTCGTGGTCATGCTTGATTTATAACCGTATTTCCAGAAAAATATTTTGCTTCGAAGGTGTTTATGCCTGCAACATTGACCTAGTCGATTTTCATTTGGAGGTTATCCAATTAACTCCGAAACAGTGTGCTAAAGCGTAATTATATGCCACGCTTACGACCCATTCGCAAGATTGCCGCTTTCAGCGGTGGCAGGTCCTTGAATGCCGTTTCCCAAAGGACGACGGGATAGGTCTTGTGATAATCGTGGCGCAGCACATTTCCGATGCCGGCAATGGCTTTCCAGGGTATATCAGGATATCCATCCTTCAAATTCTTGGGGAGTTTTCGGCTTGCCTCAGAAATGATTTCCAGGTTTCGTTCAAGTAATTGACGAGCCTTTCGGTCTATCCTGAACTTTTCCAGATTGTACCCTTTAAGGTCTTCTTCGATATTTAAAATTGCCTCCAGAATATGATCAACATATAGAGCGGGGTTTTTGGCCATCAGAATACAGTCTCTGCTTTTTCAAACACAATGTCGCGAATGACGGGGTCAATCCCTTGACGTGTAACAACATCGACGGTGCGTCCAAGTCGTTCCTCCAGGAAAATCTTAATGCCAACCAAATCAACAAGACTCACGTGCTTTTCGGAAACTAGATCAATCAAAACATCGATATCGCTGTCGGTTGTTGCGCTGCCATCAAGGATGGAACCAAACAAGGCAAGGGAAGATAGTCCCCGTTCCCTTAGGGGCATTTCAAGGGAAGCAAGCCTGGAATGGATTTGTTCCTTTGAGAGATGACGGTGCTCAGGTGTTATCAACACAGGAGGCTCGTGCACCACTAATAAACGAAGAGCTTCGCGGATCACCTCGCTTGCATTGTTATAAAGACCTGAAGCTACCTTTTGGCGGATGTAATCTTCAAGAATCGGTGTCAATGAGACATTCATAAGCAATTACCTCCTTGATACAAGAATGGGGAGGATAACATAAAATGACATAGATTGTTATATTATGTTATTTCCTCATTTGAGCGCCCTACCTTCTCAGATATGTGCGTAGCCTCAGGCAACAATTAGATGAAGTTTTTATTTTGTCGCTAGGATAAGGATAATACACTACTTCATACCTGACGTGATTGTGAATAAGTTATCCACAAAAATATCATGTATAAAAGCAATTTAGCAGATGGCGCGTCGATTTTGGGATGAGTAATATATAGGTAGAAATCTACATGATGGGGACCGGGACCCGATAAACGCCGGGATCGCCGGAGAAACCGCCCACAAGCGGATCAAGGGCGGAGGTGGGGATGCCGACGAACTCGGACGGGGCCCACTAGGTCAGCCGCCATATGGCTGACCGAGAGGCGGCCCAGTACGATTTGTTAATTATAAATTACAATCTAAGTTTGAATTGTATGTATATTATGATAATATACATAAATGATTAATTTTAACCTGATAGTCGGCTTTCAATGGGATCAGGGAAATGCTCGAAAAAGCACCGAAAAGCATGGTGTTAGCCAATCTGAAGCAGAGCAGGTGTTTTTTAATGAGCCGCTTTTGATCGTTAGTGACATTAAGCACAGCCAGCCTGAACCGCGCT
>JADHSW010000013.1 GCA_016776705.1 Rhodospirillales bacterium | reverse complement strand
CTTCATGGAAAAAAGGAATTCTGTTTGAAAATTTTCCTGACCCTATATGAGATAAATTTTCATCAACATCATTTGGAACAAAATGAGTAATGACTAGATCTGGGTGATATTTCATACCTTCTGTTTCCAGGGCTTCCAGTTGTTGGCTGGTGCTCCATCCGGAATAAGAAATATTGATGATTTCGACATTCAGTCCTTCCATCTTAAAGCGATCTTCAAGAACCCAGGTGAAGGTCTTTTCTTTGGGTACGATATATCCAAAGGTTTGAGAATCCCCAAAGATCACGACGCGAAAAGCGTTTCCGGGATTATCATACGTCCTTTCGCGATCTCTCCAGCCGTTGGCGTTCACCCTGTCAGATGATACTTTTCCCGTATCCGGGTTTTCTATTCGAACCAGGCCATGGGGTTCGAAACCCCAACCAAAACGAAGACCGTTAGGTGTGTTGACAAATCCCACGTTTGACAAGGGCACGGGGGCCAGCAGTCCAAGGGCTATTTCAGCAAGGGCCAGAAATAACAGAAAAAAAGTCAGCCCAATAAGCCCAAGACTTGTCTTTGGGTATCGCTGAAAAATACGAGGTGGCGCTTCAACTTCGTTTTGAATGGATGGCATCTTGTATGAATGGCTTACCCTCGCCACCTTTCCCAATAATTTTGAGTGAATCGGCTAATCTCAGTGTTTATAGTCAAGATAGATTTTCTATCCAACGCTCAAATTAAGGCTGACCAAGCCAGTACCCCCGAAACCAGTTGCAGCCGCCACGCCCACGGACCTTCCGGGACGTATTCCCGAAGCAATCACAATCCCGTAACAAAGTAACATTTCGCGCTGTTGACCTGCCTCTGGAAAACGCTAAACTACCCCTTCGGATAGGGTGGAATTTTGCCCTGATACAAATGATTAAAGTTTACTCAGGTAGACCGCTACGGGAGAGATCAAGTGATCACAAGCACCATTAAGGTGTCCTAATTGATCGAATGACGCCGAAGGAGCAACCGCCCCGGAAACTCTCAGGCACCCCGGACCGTAGTGAGATGAGACTCTGGAAAGCAGGTCTTCGAAGCCTTTGGGCTAAGAAGACCTCACCGAAGATGTAACCTGGTCATCGAAACCGTCTTTAGAACGGGAACAGGGAATCTTTCAGGTTCAAAGACAGAGGGGGCACCTGTTAAGGTCGAGGTATATTGACCGGGTGCGCCCTTTATTGATGTTGGAGAACCAGAATGTCCGACCAAGCAGAGGATCTAAAAAAGACCCCTCTTGATTCCCTTCACCGGGAATTGGGCAGCAAGATGGTGCCTTTTGCGGGCTACGATATGCCTGTGCAGTACCCGGCCGGAATCCTCAGTGAGCATACTCATACCCGCACCAAGGCATCCCTGTTTGACGTTTCGCATATGGGACAAGCGGCAATCAGGGGCTCGGCCCCCGCCGCCGCCCTTGAGGCCCTCGTACCCGGTGATTTGCAAGCTCTTAGGGATGGCCAGATGCGCTACACCATGTTCACCAACGATCAGGGCGGCATTCTTGACGATTTGATGGTGACCCGGCGTGGTGATCATTTGTTCCTGATTGTCAACGCCGCCTGTAAGGATCAGGACTTTGCCCACATGCAGGCCAATCTGGCTGAAGGCAATGAGCTGGAAATCATGGAAGATCGGGCGTTGCTGGCCCTGCAAGGCCCTGAGGCCGCCATTGTTTTGGGTCGACTGGCCCCGGCGGCACGGCTGATGAGCTTCATGACGTCCGAACCGATCACGGTTGGTGGCATCCATTGCATAGTTTCACGCTCTGGCTACAGCGGCGAGGATGGCTACGAAATTTCCGTTCCTTCCGATCAGGCCGAGCAACTGGCTCGACTGTTACTGGATGAGCCGGAAGTCATGCCTGCCGGTCTGGGCTCACGAGATTCTCTCAGGCTGGAAGCGGGTCTGTGCCTTTACGGCAGTGACATCAACGAAACCACGACGCCTGTCGAGGCCGGATTGATCTGGACGATTTCCAAACGTCGTCGCGCCGAAGGGGGATTCCCCGGTGCTTTGGTCATACAGGATCAAATTGAAAATGGTGCCACGCGCAAGCGTGTCGGCATCAAACCGGACGGCAAGGCCCCGGCGCGGGCCCATACTGAAATCACAGACAAGAACGGCAATGTCATTGGCGAGATCACCAGCGGCGGCTTCGGACCCAGCTTCGCTGGCCCCGTCGCCATGGGCTATGTAAAAGCCGAATTTGCAAAAGCCGAAACACCCGTAGACTTGATGGTGCGCGGCAAAGCGCAACCGGCCCAGGTCTTCAAACTGCCATTCAGCGATCATCGTTATCACAAAGATTAGTTTCTTGAAAAATGAGGATATAAATAAATGAGCGTTAAATTTTCCAAAGACCACGAATGGATCAGAGTCGACGGCAATACCGCCACGGTCGGCATTACCATCTATGCACAGGAGCAACTTGGCGATGTGGTTTTCGTCGAAGTACCGGAAGCTGGAAAGCAGGTCGAGCAGGGTGAAGAAACGGCCGTCGTCGAATCGGTAAAGGCCGCGAGTGAAATATTCGCCCCTGTCAGCGGCGAAATCACCGCTGGAAATCCTGTCCTTGAAGACGAACCCGCCACCATCAACGCGGATGCCGAAGGAGAAGGCTGGATTTTCAAAATGACGCTCAGCGATGCATCCCAACTGGATGATTTGATGGACGCCGCCGCATACGTGGATTACGTCGCCGGACTGGAATAAAACATCATGCGCTATTTACCGCTTAGCGATGCCGACAGGAGCCAGATGCTGGCTGCCGTCGGCGTCAAATCCATGGACGACATCTATTGCGATGTCCCTGCACGGGCCTTGCTGTCCGAAACCATAGACTTGCCGCCGCACCAGGGTGAGTTGGAAGTCGATCGGGCGATTTCCACCATGGCGGCGAAGAATCTGAACGCCGCCGAAGCACCCTCGTTTTTGGGGGGCGGGGCGTATCGCCACCATGTCCCGGCCACCGTCGATGCCATGATCCAGCGCGGTGAATTTCTGACCGCATACACGCCCTATCAGCCTGAGGTATCCCAGGGAACCTTGCAGTACCTGTTCGAATTTCAGACCCAGGTGGCGATGATCACCGGGATGGAAGTCGCCAATGCGTCCATGTACGACGGCGCAACGTCGTGCGCGGAAGCGGTTTCAATGGCAGGACGGGCGACCAGGCGCAAAAAAGCCATTCTGTCCGGGGGTCTGCATCCCCATTACCGGGACGCCACCTACACTATTTCCGGCCTGCACAACATGGACATGAGCATTGCCGCACCAAATTTTTCCGGCGACGAGGATCTGATATCACTGATAGATGACGAAACGGCCTGCGTCGTCGTTCAGAATCCGGACTTCTTTGGCCATGTTCGCGATCTCACACCGCTTGCTGAAGCCTGCCACGAAGCCAAGGCCCTGATGATTGTCGTCGTCACGGAAATCGTCTCCTTGGGGGCGATTACCTCACCCGGCGAAATGGGCGCTGACATCGTCGCCGCCGAAGGCCAGTCCATCGGCAACGCCCTGAATTACGGCGGACCGACGGTTGGCCTGTTCGCAGTTCACAACAAGCACTTGCGCCAGATGCCGGGACGGGTTTGCGGCCAAACCACGGACACCCAGGGCAAGCGCGGTTTCGTGCTGACGCTATCGACCCGCGAGCAGCATATCCGTCGTGAAAAGGCGACATCGAACATATGCACCAATTCGGGCCTGTGCGCGCTCGCCTTCACCGTCCATATGACGCTTTTGGGCGAGGAAGGCTTCACCCGACTGGCCGCCCTTAACCACGCCAGGGCCGTGACCCTGGCCGACAGGCTTTCGGGCATCGACGGTGTTGAGGTTATTAACCACACCTTCTTTAACGAATTCACCGTGCGCCTTTCCAAACCGGCGGCGGGTGTGGTCGAGACCATGGTCGAAAATGGCATCCTTGGCGGCATTCCGGTTTCACGCCTGTACCCCGGCGTTGCAGATCTTGAGAACCTGCTTCTTGTCGCGGTGACAGAGACCAATACCGAGGACGATATGGACGCCCTTGTCACAGCCTTGACGGAGGCGCTGTAATGGCTGACGAACTTGAAACCATCACCGGCAACCGCGGCCTGCGCATTGAAGAGCCATTAATTTTTGAACAGAATACGCCGGGACGCCTGGGTGTCGATTTGCCTGAACCGCCCAAGGTTAAAAGTCGACTGGGTGGACTGGAACGCAAAGGCCCCGTGGGCTTGCCAAATCTGTCAGAGCCACAGACGGTGCGTCACTACACCCGCATCAGCCAAAAGAATTACGGCATCGATTCCGGGTTCTATCCGCTGGGTTCGTGCACCATGAAGCACAACCCTCGCCTAAATGAAAAAATGGCCCGCTTGCCTGGCTTTGCCTCCTTACACCCCTTGCAACCGGTTTCGACAACCCAGGGCGCCCTTGAACTTATCGACACTTGCGCCACATGGCTTAAGACCATTTGCGGCATGCCCGCCGTCGCCATGTCTCCGGCTGCCGGCGCACATGGCGAATTCTGCGGCATGATGGCGATCCGCGCCGCACTGGAAGACCGGGGTGACGCCCGTAAACGTGTGCTGGTTCCCGAATCCGCCCACGGCACCAATCCGGCGACGGCGGCGGCCTGCGGCTACGCCGTCGATACGATCCCGGCCAATGAACGAGGGCGCGTCGATCTGGATGCCTTTCTCGCCAAACTGGACGACGATGTCGCGGGAATTATGCTCACCAACCCCAACACCTGTGGCCTGTTTGAAAATGACATTATCAAAATAGCCGATGCCATTCACGATGCAGGCGGTTTCTTCTACTGTGACGGGGCCAACCTGAACGCCATCATGGGCCGTGTGCGTCCCGGTGATCTGGGCATCGACTGCATGCACATCAACCTGCACAAGACGTTCTCCACCCCCCACGGTGGCGGTGGTCCGGGTGCGGGTCCGGTGGTGCTGTCCGAAGCGCTGGCCGATTACGCGCCGCTTCCCTTCGTCACCCACGGCGAAAACGGCTTCGATCTGGTCGAACACAAGAACGGTGAAGGCGCAAAAGCCTTCGGGCGCATCAAGGGGTTCCACGGCCAGATGGGCATGTTCATCCGCGCCCTGTCCTACATGATGAGCCACGGTGGCGATGGCATCCGACAGGCCAGCGCCGATGCGGTGTTGAACGCCAATTACCTGCTGGTCCAGTTGAAGGACACCCTGAGCCCATCCTTCGACGGCCCGTGCATGCACGAAGCCCTGTTCGACGACAGCTTCCTGAAGGGTACGGATGTATCGACGCTTGATTTCGCCAAGGCGATGATCGACGAGGGCTTCCACCCCATGACCATGTATTTTCCGCTGGTCGTACACGGCGCGCTGCTAATGGAACCCACGGAATCCGAAAGCAAGGAGACGCTGGATCAGTATATTGACGCACTGAAAGGCCTCACCGCCCGCGCCAGGGATGGCCATGCTGCGTATTTCCACGACGCACCAAGGCTTACACCACGCCGCAGGCTTGACGAAACATCCGCCGCCCGCAATCCGGTCCTGCGCTGGACGCCGCCCGTGGATGAAGCCGAAGCGGCGGAGTAGCATCATGAAAAAGCGAAGCGGTGATCCGTGGATGCCCGCCGACGAATATGGGCGTTCCCTGAATGGCCTGGGCATCAATCTGCTCGTTACTTCAGTTGAGGCTGCGCGCCAGTTTCATACTAAGGTTCTTGGGGCCGAGGAAGTCTACTGGGACCCGGATTTCGCCGTCTATCGGGGTTACGGTGCGGACTGGATGCTGCACGCCGATCACACCTATCAGGATCACGAACTGCATGGCAGCCTGTGTCCGGAAATTGCGCGGGGGATCGGCGTTGAACTTCGCGTGCACGGGCGCGACCCTGACGACGCGGAAGCGATAGCGCGAAAGCTAGACTTCCACGTCCTGGCCGGAGCCCTGGACAAGCCCCACGGGCTGCGCGAAGCCCATATCGTCGATCAGGATGGTTATGTATGGGTGCCGGATGTGCCTCTTGATCCAGATAAATAGAATAATAGATCGTGCGAATCCGTTTATTGACATCGCCGCTCATTCACCTTCCTAATCTCACGACTATACTCCCCACTCTTTTTCATGTGAGCCGGCGATGTCAGCAACCCTGGTTTTACCCTCCCTTGACTACCGTCGTGGTGTGATCCTTGTCCTTCTTGCAGGTGTTTGCTGGTCAACCATGGGGATCGGCATCAGGCTTATGGAAGTCGCCAATGTCTGGCAAATATTGTTTTTCCGTTCCCTGGCGCTGGCACCGTTTCTGTTTCTGATTATTTCGATCCGTTCCGGTGGAAAGCCCTTTTCTGTCATACGAAGATCGGGTCTGGCCGGGGTCGTTGGCGGGCTGGGGCTGGTCTTCGCTTTTAGTGGCGGCATTTACGCATTACAGGTGACAAGCATCGCCAACGCTTATTTTCTGTTCGCCGCGGCACCTTTTATAGCCGCCCTGCTGGGCCTGCTTATCCTGAAGGAAAGTGTCCGCAAGGCCACCTGGATCACCATGGCCATCGCCCTGGGCGGCATCACCATCATGGTCTGGGAGGGAATTGCCGTCGGCCATCTGATGGGTAATTTATCGGCACTGGTTTCGGCTTTCGGTTTCGCTATCTTTACCCTTGCCCTGCGCTGGGGGAAGCTGGAAGACATGATGCCGACTGTTTTTCTGGCTGGATTATTTGCGATCCTTACATCGGCAGCCGTGTGTTATTCCAGCGGATATACCTTGTTTATACCGCGCAATGATATTTTAATCGCCCTTGCCTTGGGTGTGTTTCAGGTTGGGGCCGGCCTGATCCTTTACACCATGGGTTCCAAAACCGTTCCTGCGGCGGAACTGGCGCTGTTGTCCATGACCGAGGTAATTTTGGGGCCCTTGGTTGTCTGGTTCTTTCTTGGCGAAACGGCAGAACCATACACCTTACTGGGCGGCGCGGTATTGCTGGCCGCAATCGCCGGAAACGCCCTGTCCGGGCTTAGAAAAAAACCAGTCCCTATTCTTTGAAAAGGGCGACGATGGTCGCGTAACCTCTTTGTTTTGCGTGCTGCAATGGCGTAACACCAGCCCGATCAGCAAGGCTGACATCGGCTCCGGATTTTATCAATGAACGGACGACTTTCACATGCCTTTCGCCCCCGTCACCCAGAACCACGGCTTCGATCAGGGCTGTCCACCCCAGATTATTGATGTGATCAAGGGGCGCACCGGCTTCGATCAAAGTGCGGACAACATCCACATGCCCTAAATGCGCTGCTGCGATCAATGCCGTTCCATCGTAGGGACTGGTGATGTTTCCGGGCTTTCCACCAAGGGACAGCGCCAGCCTGAGCATGGGCACATCATTTGCGACGGCGGCAATGGTGACGACGTCATAGGCATCATGTTCGTACGCATTCATATCTGCTCCGGCCAGGGCCAGGGCGACAAGCGCCTTTTCATGGGATTTGAAGGCCGCCACATGAAGCGGCGTGCGACCGTAAGAATCACGGGCTTCCAGGTTTGCCCCTTGCGCAACCAGCCGATTGATCAGATCGGAATCGTCGTTCAATGCAGCGGCGTGTAATCCTTTGTATGCGGCTTCCTGAGCCTGGGACGGGGCTGTCTGCGCCCAGGCAGACGCCTGGACCATCAGCCAAAAAACAAAAAACAATCCACTGAAATTGCGCGACTGTATCCTCATGTTCTTCATCTAGGCATTATAGCTGCGACGGCAAAGGAAATATCTGTACAGGCCGGGTGACCATGCCATTATGAAGCATGGATAATTATAAAAACCCTGAGGAACGCAAACGGGTTTATGGGAACCTGAGACGCAGCTCGAACCTTGTTCGAACGCAGATAATCCCGGCTGCCGTGGCAGAAGGAGCGCCATCTGACAAGATTTTTTATAAAATGACCAAAACCTATTTCGACGATGACATACGTTCCGGACAGCTTGTCAGCAGCGTCGATTTATTAAAGACCGAAAATGCAGAAAACGGCGAAGTCCCTTATGTGCCAACGATGGATGAGTTGGCGAGACCGCGCACCCACCGTTGCAAAACGGCAGGTTTTGAAACCGTGCACCCCCGCTATCTGACCGGATTAAGCGCCAGTTTCTTTCAGGCGATTGATTCGGACCTGCCTCGGCGACAGCGCGGCGAGTTCGACCTTGACTTTCTCATCATCGCCAACTTCTTCCTGCAACTGGCCCATATTGCTGAAGACGGAACCGGACGCACTGGCGAAGATATGCTGGTGCTGCTGGCGGCCCAGTCCGGCCGGACCATGACGATTTCACAGACCGGATATCGCGGTGCTTTGGAGGGTGCAGGATACTCATTGTTTTTCAGACTGATAGCCAACAGAATTCTGTATCTGGAAGTCACCGGAAATTTCTACAAGTCCCTGGGACTGGCAGTGCCTGAGCGTGCCTCGTTCGACATAAACCATGTCGTCGCCGAACTGGCCCGACAGGGTTCCGCTGACGGCAACAACCGGCAAGGCTGGCCTGACGGACTTGGGCCAATAATCGGGAAAATATTCAAGGAAATCACCGACGATCCGGGTGCTGACATTTCCATTTTTGAACCGTCACACCCCTATAAATTTTTCGCCGAATTCCTCGCCTGCGAATTGATCTATTTTACCCTTTGCCTGCGAAACCCGGCCCGGTTCATGCCCGGACTGAAAAACCGCTATGCGGCCAGCGTAAACTGCTGCCAGCATAATTTTATTGCCTCTCTCGGTCGGCACTACCAGACGATTTCCGATGATGTGGGAAACATCGCTGATGAGGTAATCGCCCTGATAGAGGCCGTCAGACTTGACTGGTCACCCCGCGATGATAACAGGTTGAATGAAGCAGTGGCGCGACTGGAATCACAGCACCCCGAAATTGGCCAACTGTTTCGAAGTGAACTCTCCTTGTTCCTGAGCGAAAAAGATAAATCCGCCCTGGAATTCGCCATCCCCCACGGCATGACAGGGGTGCAACTTGATCAACAGATCCGGGCTTGTGTCATGAAGGCGCGGGGCTAATTTTTTCAACCCCCTCAGCTTTGATTTTATCCACCTCAAGGCTTATTGTAGCGGCGAGATGGTAACTCCAGAATTGGTGACAGAATGCAATTAATCTACACATTGTTGGTTTTGTCCTTGATTTCAGTCACAACGGCAAAAGCTGACACATTTATTATATCTTCTCCTGAATTCCCCGAAGGTGAACCCGTCGCCAGACTGTTAAAAGAAGTCTACCGACAGTTGGGGCATGAAATTGAACTGGTTATCCGGCCTGCGAAACGAAGCCTTATGGAGGTTAATTCAGGATTGTCCGATGCTGAATTGGTGCGAGTTATCGGCGCGGAAACTGAATATCCAAACCTTGTTCGCGTAGGAGAGCCGGTTTTCGCCCTCAGCTATTCCGCAATCGTCAGTGAAAAGTCAAAACTTTGGCTGAGTTCCTGGGAGGAAATCGGAAAGTATCGTATCGGATATCCGCGTGGGTACAGGATTTTGGATATCAGAACCCGCGACATGAACGCCGAGCCCGCTAAAGATCCTGCGGCGGTTGCAAGAATGGTAAAAGGAGGCAGAATCGATGTAGGCATTGCAATTACATCGGACGCCAAAAAACTCGCCTCGCAGACCGACGGGATTGTGGTTCTCAGTCCGCCCATCGAGGTTATAACGCTCTACCATTATTTAAACGTCAAGCATCGCCGCCTCATCCCGAAGATTGAGAAAATTCTTATCGAGATGAATGATAGCGGCAGAACCAAAGAGCTTATTAACGCTACTGATTGAACAGGCTTACAGAAAACCGCCTTCGTCATTGCCGGGAAAATCGTCGTCATCGTCGCCCCCGAACAGGGTTTCCACGTAAGCGAATTCTTTTCGCAGGCCGCGCCTTGCCAGGAGTTTCTGTTGCGCCGCATCAGGCAGGTCTGTAAATCGGAAAGTGCCTTTTTCAATCAGAAGGTCGATTAAATCTTCCAGAACACGGGCGAGGCCAAGATCGGATTCGATCATGTCCTTTTTAGCGGCGGCGTCAGAATCGCCGTCGTACAGGAAGTCAATCAACTGCGGGTCGTTGGCGTTGACCAGTTCAAGGCCCGGCATTTCCGCCGTTGAATAGGCGGCAATGACATTTCCTGACTCGTCGCGTTTGACGAAGGGCATCGGTTCTTCCCCTGTTTCAATTTACAGGTGAAGTTTAACCGCTGATGATCTCCTTTGTCACTAAATCAAGTACTTAGGGAAGATCAAGCAGAACGACCTCTCCGGGATCCAGTGCCTGAATTTCAATCACCGTCTCGTCTGTAATAGCGACCCCGGCGCGGGCCGCGGCTTCCATGCCATTGATCAGAATCCGGCCCGCCACGGCAACCAAATAGGCCTTGCGCCCCGGCTCAATGGTATGCATGACGCTGTCACCAGCGTGCAGGGTTGCGCCAAACAGGGTGGCGTCCTGATGGATCATCAGCGCTCCCTCTACATCTTTTCTGCCGGAAGCAAGCGGTTCCAGTTTGGCCTCGCGACCGGTGTCAGGAAACTTTTTTGTATCCCAGCGTGGCTCGTGGTCGACCTGATCTGTTTCGATCCAGATCTGGAACAGTTCCGTATCCACGTCGCCGCGATTGTATTCGGAATGGAAAATTCCCGTCCCGGCGCTCATCACCTGCACGTCGCCTGCCCCGGTTACGCCAAAGTTCCCCTGGTTGTCCTCATGGGTTATCGCACCCTTGCGAATGTAGGTGATGATTTCCATGTCGTTGTGGGGGTGCATGGGGAAACCCCTGCCGGCCTTGATCAAGTCATCATTCCAGACCCTGAGCTTGCCAAACCCCATCCTCGCGGGATCATAGTAGTTAGCGAAACTGAAATGGTGACGGGCATCAAGCCAGCCGTGATCCGCATGGCCCAGGTCTTCAAGCGGTGTGATATCGATCATGGGCTTTTCCTTTCAGGCTTTCGCGGCCGTGTGGGGTGGTAAAATCGATTGCCGGCCCCTTGGGCACGATGCCCGTCGGGTTGATCATCAGGTGTGAAGCATAATAGTGGGTCCTTATCTGATCCATGTCGACGGTCCCGGCAACGCCTGAAACCTGATAAAGCTCGCGCAGGTATCCCCACAGATTGGGATAATCGACAATGCGGCGAAGGTTGCATTTGAAGTGATCAACGTAAACGCTGTCGAAACGCACCAGGGTCGTGAACAACCGCCAGTCGGCCTCGGTAATCTGATCGCCAACCAGATATCGCTGCACGGACAAACGGTCTTCCAGATCGTCCAGGGCGTCAAACAGGGCGTCGAAGGCTTCTTCATAAGCTTCCTGGGTGGTGGCGAAACCGGTGCGGTAGACGCCGTTGTTGACCCTGGCATAGACCTGTTCATTGATGGCGTCTATTTCGTCACGAAGGGCCTTGGGATAAAAATCGAGGCTGGCATCCCCGAAAGCGTCAAATTCGCTGTTCAGCATACGAATGATTTCAGCTGATTCATTGTTAACGATAGTCCCCGTCAGCTTGTCCCACAAAACCGGCACCGTCACCCGGCCGCTGTATTCTGGTTTGGCCTTCTGGTATATCTCATACAGATTTTCAGCCCCATTTACCGGGTCGCCATCTGGTCCGAATATCCATCCACGTTCCAGCATCAATGGTTCGACGAAGGAGACACTGATCACATCTTCCAGCTTTTTCAGGCGACGAAAAATCAGCGTCCGGTGAGCCCATGGGCAGGCCCAGGACAGGTACAGGTGGTAGCGCCCCGCCTCGGCCTTGAAACCGGTTTTCCCATCGGCGCTGATCGTCTCACGAAAGGCAGAATCCCAGCGTACGAAGCGACCATTTGTCTTTTCGGTGCCATAATTATCATCGCGCCATACGCCTTCGATCAACATACCCATGTTGTATTTCCTACGCCGCCAGTGCGGTGACGGCCAATTTCACTTCTTCGTGGGCCAGGGCGACACCTTCACCCCCGGAAGCAACGCCTTCGGCATTGATGAAAGTAATATCATCCAGGCCGATGAAACCCAGTACAGTCTTTAGATAGGGTGTAACGAAATCCATTGCATGGGCCGGGCTGGTTTCGGAATAATTGCCGCCGCGTGCGCCAAGAACAAAAACCTTCTTGTCCTTCAGCAAACCCCTGGGGCCTTCTTCTGTATAGGCGAAGGTCCGGCCAACACGGGCGACATGATCGACCCAGGCCTTGAGCCCCGAAGGCAAACCAAAGTTATGCATAGGCGCGGCAATAACGATGATATCAGCGGCTTCTACTTCGCCAACAATTGTATCTGACAGTGCAAGTAACTCTTTTGCCGAATCATCTAATGCATCCGGTGCGGTGTAGTAAGCGCCAATGGTGGCGCCATCAAGATGCGGCGGCGGCGTCAATCCGACATCGCGACGAACGGCATTCGCCTCAGGCAATGCATATTTAAAGGTCTCGACGAAACTTTCGATAAGGCCGGAAGTGACGCCTTGCGGATTGGGGCTGGAGGTAATGGCGAGAAGATTGGTCATGGTTAATTCCTGAATGTTTGTGTGAACTGTTGAAGGGAAAATAGGCACAAACATGTGAGTAGACAATTCCGTCATTTTGAATATAATTGTTTCCTTATTGGAAACGATTGATCGATCATCATGGATACCCTGAGCGGCTTCACCGTCTTTACCAAGGTTGTCGAAACCGGCGGTTTTTCAGCAGCGGCGCGCGAACTCAACATGAGCAAGTCGGCGGTAAGCAAGCACATCGCCAAGCTTGAAGACCGCCTGGGCGTCCTGCTTTTAAACCGCACGACACGCAAGTTGTCTCCAACAGAAATTGGCACCACATTCTACGAGCGGGCCCGGCGCATCGTGCAGGATGTGGAGGAAACCGAGCAGGCCGTCAGCACCATGCACACGGAGCCGCGTGGCACCCTGCGCCTGAACGTACCCATGTCGTTTGGCTATAGACATGTCGCCCCGGCAATGGCCGATTTTATCGCCCGCTATCCGGACATCAGCATTGATATGGATTTGAATGACCGGGTGGTCGACCTTCTGGACGAAGGTTACGACGTTGCCGTTCGCATTGCCCGCCTGCCCGATTCGACCCTGATCGCGCGCAAGCTTGCGCCGTTTCGCCTGGCCTTGTGCGCGACCACCGAATATTGGAAAGAACACGGCGTCCCCACCCGGCCCGAAGACCTGCAAGATCACAACTGCCTGATGTACAGCTATCTGCTGAACAAGAATGAATGGCCTTTCCAGGGGCCGGACGGTCATATATCCGTCAGGGTTTCCGGCAACCTGCGCGCCAACAACGGTGACGCCTTGCGGGCGGCAGCCCTGGGCGGCGCGGGTGTCTTCCTTACCCCAACCTTCATTGTCAGCGAGGATTTAAGGACTGGTCGCCTGAAAGCGGAACTGACGGAATATATGGAAACCGATCTGGCGATTTATGCGGTCTATCCCCACAACAGGTATCTGTCTGCTAAAGTACGGGCCTTCGTTGATTTTCTGGCCGAACGCTTTGGCCGCAAGCCCTACTGGGACGAACCATGAGCAAGTACCGCACCCCCCTGCCGCTGGACGCCGTCTGCGGTGAAATCGATATCCGCATCGACCGCACCGGCCAGTGGTTCCACGAAGGCTCGCCCATTGGCAGGATCGAGCTGGTAAAATTATTCGCCACTGTTCTGAAAAGGGATGAAAACGGCGATTACTGGCTGCAAACCCCCGTCGAGAAAGGCCGCATCCAGGTCGAGGACGCGCCCTTCATCGCCACCCTTATGACAGTCGAGGGAAGCGGCGAGGATCAAATCCTGCACTTCGAAACCAATGTCGGCGACACGCTGATCGCCGGGGCTGATAATCCCATCCGGGTCGAAATCGCCCCCGAAACGCTGGAGCCATCGCCTTACGTGACGGTGCGCGCCAATCTTGAAGCGAAGATCGCCCGTGCGGTTTTTTACGATCTGGTTGAACTTGGCGTCGAAAATTCAGATACTTTCGGGGTCTGGAGCAACGGCGAGTTCTTCCCCATTGGCCGTCTGGATGGCGGAAGATGAGATGATCAAGATGACGTATCCCCTTTCCCCCCTGGATAGAGACTGGCTTGCCCGAAATCTTGATCAGGACGGCGAAACTCCCCCCGATGCCCCCCGGGGCGATCAAGATCTTAACCCTGGCACGCGCACGCCAATCCCGCTGACCGCCGCCGCCGTGCTGGTGCCCCTTGTCGCCCACACTCAAACCACCACTGTTTTGCTTACCCGGCGCACGGATCACCTGAGCAAGCATCCCGGGCAGGTCAGCTTTCCCGGTGGCCATATCGAAGCTGATGACGGCTCACCGGAAGAGACCGCGCTTCGCGAAACCGAAGAGGAAACCGGCCTTGATCGCCGCCACATCGATATTGTCGGCAGACTGGATGATTATGAAACCCGAACCGGGTTTCGGGTGACCCCGGTAGTCGCCGTTGTCACGCCGCCTTTCGATCTTGTCCCCGATCCCCATGAAGTGGCCGACGTCTTTGAGGTCCCCCTGTCGTTCCTGCTTGATCCTTCCAATCATCACCGTCACACCCGGGAATTCGAAGGCAGGGACCGGGAGTTTTTCGCCATGCCTTACAATGATCACTTTATCTGGGGCGCAACGGCGGGAATGTTGATTAATTTATACGAGGCCTTGAAAAACCCATGATCCGCGTTTTTTTCCTGTATATTCTGCCAATCCTGCTTCCCAGCGCCATGTATTTCTGCTGGATCACCTTTATTCACAAAGGCGAAAAGGAGGGCCCGGACAAACAGGCGCTGGTTCGTGAAGGGCCGTGGTTCCGTCTGCTCTTCGCCGGCCTTGGCCTGATGATTATTGGCCTTGCCGTGACAGCCTTCACCGGCGGCATGTCGCCCAATGGTCAGTATCAGGCTCCTTACGCCAAGGATGGCAAGATCGTACCGGGCCGGATGGTGCCTAAATCGGAATAGGCATCGACAATGGCTGACGTTCCCCAGAAACCCACTGGCAAGTTGCCCCCGTTACCGTGGATGACAGCGCCTGAAACACGGGCGATTTTTGCTGCTCTTGAGGCAGGCGGCAAGGAGGCCCGATTTGTTGGCGGATGTGTTCGCAATGCCGTCTTTGGCATAGAGGTCAAGGACATCGACATCGCAACGCCTGAAAAGCCGGAACGGGTGATGGAGCTTCTTGAAGCCGCAGGAATCAAAGCCATTCCCACGGGAATCGAACACGGCACGGTGACTGCCATTATCGACAGCCACCCTTACGAGATAACAACCCTTCGCGTTGATGTGGAAAACCATGGCCGTCACGCCAGTGTCGCCTTTACCGACGACTGGCTGGCCGACGCCCTGCGCCGTGACTTCACCATCAACACCTTATCCAGCACCCTTGATGGCGATATTTATGACCCGCTTTCAGGCATTGAAGATATTGCCCTGCGTTGGGTGCGATTTGTCGGCATCGCCAGGGAACGAATTGAAGAAGACCTTTTGCGGCTGCTTCGCTTCTTCCGTTTTCAGGCCATGTTCGGCAACAGATCTATAGACAAGGATGCCCTTGCAGCCTGTCGCCTGTTGGCACCCCGGCTAAATGAACTATCGGCAGAACGGGTTAGAAGTGAATTGTTTCGCATTCTGGAAGCCCCAAATCCCGCCGATACGTTAATCCTGATGAAGGGTGAACGCATCCTTGAGCATTTTCTGCCGGAAGCTGAAAATTTCGGCCGCCTGAGAATGATTTATTGGCTGGAGACGACAGCGATCAATGTACCCAACGTCAAACCCGACCCTCTTAGACGCCTGACAGCTACTCTTTCCAATGATCCGGCGGGCCATGAGGCGCTGGCGCAAAGGCTTCGTCTTTCCAAAAAGCAATCAGCCCGGATGGCCGTAATGACCGGGGATTTGAATGCGCCGACACCTGAAATGAGTGAGCTTGAGCGCGATCTGGCGTTGTTCGACCTTGGTAGCGAAGGCTTTCGCGATCTCGTTCTTTTGCAATGGGCCCAGGAGATGTCAGTTGAACCGCGCCGGCGTCCGGAACGAAGCTTGGCCTGGCTCGCCCTGATCGATGCCGCCGACACATGGACACAACCAATTTTTCCGATTAAAGGAAAAGATGCCCTTGATCTTGGCCTTGAACACGGACCGACAATTGGCACGGTGCTGGACGCCGTTGAAACATGGTGGCGCGATGGTGGCTTCAAAGCAGAACGTGAACTGTGCCTTGGGCAATTAAAAAAAGTGATTGAGGATAAGACATGACCGAGCTGCGTATTTGTTTTGTTGGCGACAGCCTGACCAACGGCACCAATGACGAGGAATTTCGAGGCTGGAGCGGACGCCTGTGCGCTGGCGAATGCGCCCGCGGCCATCAGTTGACCCATTACAATCTGGGTATCCGCGCCGAAACATCTAAAGACATCGAGAAGCGCTGGCGCGCAGAATGTTCCCCACGCCTGCTCGATGTCCATCAAGGGGCGCTCGTGTTTTCCTTTGGCGTCAACGATATGGCGATCCAGAATGGTGATACGACACGGGTTTCCAGGAAGCAATCTGTTGAAGCCGCCAAACGTATCCTGGGCGAGGCCAAGCAATGGAAACCGACTTTGTGGATCGGCCCCATGCCCGTGGACGACACCCAACAGCCTTTTCATTCAGCCCCCGGTGTCTCCTACAATTTTTCGACGGATCGTCTAGCCGGGCTTTGTCAGGATTATCAAGCCCTGGCGCGGGAAATGGGAATTCCCTACCTCGCGATATTGAAACCACTGCTCGACAATGACGGCTGGAAAAATTCTTTTTCCCAGGGCGACGGGGTCCATCCCACTGGCAAGGGTTACGCCCTGATTGCTGACGCCGTCACCTCGTGGTCTGCATGGCGCGCCTGGCTGGATTAAATCAAGTCAGGTCTTCACGTTTCAAATTGTCCCTGCACCCAATTCACCCATCACTGACACCTGAAAACTGATTTCGACTCGCTTTTTATTTTTGGATTTTTACCGCTAAATATCTGGGAATAAAAAGAAAAATGTCGAATCAAGAACACCCGCTATCGCGCACATGACAATGCAATGTGGAAAGCGCTTATAGTAGTGGTAGTAATTTGTTGAATTTTTATATTATAGTTCTACATGCAGTTTGTAGGGGACTGCGTGCTGAGGATTAATTTTAATGTTTAACCATCTTATATCAACCAGGGCTAATATTACGAGTTACTTATATTTTAGAATTATTATAAATATAAGGAACTCAGTCTGTGGAGGCTGAGGCAGAAACCTGCCACCCGCGGCCCCGTCGTTCGCTCGCCCTGAGCCTGTGGACGGCGATGATGGTGGTCGCCTTGATTCTTGGAAATGCTCTGCTGGCAAAACCTTCCTTAGCCGATGAAATCATGACGCCGCGCAAACAGGTGCCTTCTGCGTTTTCAGGCTGGCTGGATGAAGATGTCGGACCCTTCCCGGGCGTTGTCGCTCCCGAGGGCACATACGAAGGCAAGGACGTCGAGCAACCGATCGAATTTCCCCACGACCTTCACACAGCCACCAACAAGATCAACTGCCTTTATTGCCATACCTATGCCCGCAGAAGCGCTGTCGCCGGAATTCCACCAACATCCAAATGCATGGGCTGTCACAGCATTATCGCCACCGACCGGCCCCGCATCAAGCAACTGACCGAATATTGGGATAAGGGCCAGTCGCCGCCCTGGAAAAAGGTCCACGACCTGCCCGATTACGTGCGCTTCACCCATGAAAGACACCTGAAAAAATTTCTGTTCGATAACCCGGACATGACTGTTGAGCGCGTCGATGAAGTTTGTGCGCTGTGCCATGGCGACGTCACAAAAATGACTGTCGCGAAGAAGCAGAAGCCCCTGACCATGGGCTTTTGCACCCGCTGCCACCAAGCCAATGGTGGCACTTTTGACTGCCAGAAGTGCCACAAGTAGGAAGACAGGAAGACAGGAAGACGAGATCAAACCCGAGGGAACGAACCGGCAATGAGCAAAAGCGAATTCGACCGCAGGGATTTTCTAAAAGTAATGGGCGTCAGTGGCGTCGCCGCAACCGTTGCCGGTTGCGACATGCCTTCCTACATCACCTCCGAAGAAGGCGCAGAGGAGGTCATACCTTATTTGTCGCCAGAGGAATACGTCATTCCCGGCGTCGGGGTCTGGTACGCCTCTACCTGCCTGCAGTGCCCCGCAGGTTGCGGTATTCGCGGGCGGGTGCGTGAAGGCCGGGTGCTGAAACTTGAAGGCAACCCGACTATGTCGCTTAATTCCGGCAAGCTATGCCAGATGGGCCAGTCGGCGCTGCAATCCCATTACAACCCGGACCGGCTAACCACGCCCCTGATGCGAAAAGACGGTGCGCTTGCGGAGGCAACCTGGGAAGATGCGCTGGCATTGATGGAAGAAAAAACCGGCCCTTCGTCCGGCATTTCGGGGCACCGTTTCGCCTGGTACACAGGCAGCGTCAGCGGACACCAGAACGTCTTGCTGAAAGCCCACCTGGAAGCAATGGGATCTTCCAACCACTTCGTTCACGAAGTCATTAACACCCGCGTCTGGCAGGCCGTATGCAAGGAAATGCTGGGCCAGTCCATGCCCACTTTGCGCATTGACAAGGCCGGGCTGGTGCTGTCGTTCGGCGCTGATTTCCTGGGTACGTGGATGTCGCCCATCCAGTTTTCAGCGCAGTACGCCGCATTCCGTTCCGGCGACGAGCGCGGCATGTTGATCCAGGCCGAACCGTCCATGTCGCTGACTGGGGCCAATGCCGACCTGTGGGTGGCAGTTCGCCCCGGCACGGAAGGCATTATGGCGCTGGGCCTTGCCAACGTCCTGATCCACAAGGAGCGCATGGACGCATCAGTGCTTCCCCCTGAAACCCAGGAACTGATCGCCAGATATAACGTATCCATAACATCGAGAATAACCGGCATCGCTGGGGATCGGTTGATCCGCATCGCCAGACATTTGAAAAACCGTTCGCCAAGCCTGGTCCTCGCGGGAGGCCCAGCCGCCGGTCACACAACCGGTTTTGAGGCTGTTCAGGCGGCAATGATGCTGAATATCCTGCTTGGCAATGTGGGGGAAACAATTGAAGCCAACGCCGATTTCGCCTTCCCGCAACTGGCGGCGCTTGGTGGCGGCACAACCGATCTTAATCGTTTTGCCCATGCCGCCGGATCTGGGCAACTGGACGCTCTTTTCTTCGATGGCAGCAATCCGCTGTTCGGAGCACCGGATCATATGAACCTGAATGAAAAGTTTGACGCCATACCTTTCAAGGTCGCCTTTAGCACCTTCATGGACGAGACGACGGCCCGCGCCGATGTGGTTTTGCCCATTGCGTCCGCCATTGAAGACTGGGGAACCCACGTCGCGGCCTATCAGAACGAACAGCACGAAATCGCTTTCCAGCAGCCCCTGATGGAACCCATCCATCCCCTGACGAGAAGTTTTGGCGACTTGCTGCTTGCCCTCAACGCCATGCGCAGCCCGGGCACTTATGACGAAATAGATGATTATTACGGCTATTTGCAAAGCGCCCTTGGCGCTATTCCCGGTGTCCTTAAGGGCGAAGATGCGGCCGAAGATGACCCGCTGGACATTCAACTGTGGAACCAGATCCTTCAGGACGGGCGACTGGAAGTGCCTGCTGAAACAAGTCTGTTTACCACCAGTGTCAGCATTAAGGACATTACCTCCCCACCTACTGACGAGGCCTTTCCCTATTACCTTGTGCCGACCCCCAGATCATCCCTTTACGATGGTCGCCACGCCAATCTTCCCTGGCTGCAAGAAGCACCTGATCAGATCAGCAAAGTGGTCTGGACCTCATGGGCGGAAATCCACCCCGTTACCGCATCGAAGCTGGGCCTCGAGGAAGGCGATCTTATCAGGATCACATCAGCAAGTGGCGTGCTGGAAGTCCCGGTTTACATATTCAAAGGCATTCATACGGACGTTGTCTGCGTTCCCATGGGACAGGGCCACACAGAATATGGACGCTACGCCAAGGGGCGCGGCGTCAATCCCTTAAAAATTCTTGATCCCGGCGAAGACACAAGAACGGGGGAGTTGGCGCTTTATGGAACCCGTGTTGGCCTGGCGGCCGCCGGGCGCGCCGGGCGCATGGTCAAAATGGGCAACACGGAATCACAACACGGTCGCAAGATCGTCGCCACAATCACCGCCGAACAACAACGCCGCAACGAAGGAGAGTCCTGAACCATGTCTCTCGTCAGAAACTTTATCGAAGATTGGTCGCGTTATCGTCGCAGCATTAATGAAGGCGGATTCCACGAATACGAACACATGTGGGGCATGGTCATCGATCTTGATAAATGCACCGGCTGCAACGCCTGTTCGGTAGCGTGTTACGCCGAAAACAATCTGGCTGTCGTGGGCGAGGAGAAATTCGAAAGCGGACAGGGAATGCACTGGCTGCGCGTTGAGCGCTACTGGGACGAGCCAAATATTGGCAACGAGCGAGTGCGCGACACCCAGGAGCACGGCGGCTCGTTCATGCCGATGATGTGCCAGCAATGTAATTCGGCCACGTGCGAGCCGGTCTGCCCGGTCGCCGCCGCTTACCACACACCGGATGGCCTGAATGCGCAAATATACAATCGCTGTGTCGGTTCGCGCTATTGCGCCAACAACTGCCCGTATCGCCTGCGTTATTTCAATTTTTATTCCTATTACGAGGACTCCTGGCCGTCACCGCTGGACATGCAGTTGAACCCGGACATTACGGTTCGCGACAAGGGCGTCATGGAAAAATGCACCTTCTGCGTCCAACGCATCCGCAGCGCCAAAAACACCGCCAAGATGGAAAACCGCGAGGTCGCTGACGGTGACTTCCAGACGGCCTGCCAGCAAACCTGCCCAACCACAGCAATCGTCTTTGGCGATTTACTGGATCACGATAGTGAAGTGCACAAGCTTTGGCACAAGTTCCAAACCAAGCTAGGCACCACGAAACAGAAAAAAGACAACCCTGAATTACGCGGTTACAGGCTTTACGAACAACTGAACACGGAACCCTCGGTAACCTATCTTGAACGGGTAAGAGACGTTTAATGGCCGAAGAAACAACAACAATCGCCGCCAAGGACATCGACGAGAAAATCGCCTGGGCGAAGATCAACAGCGATGTTCTACGCAGTATGGAAAATCCGCGCATGGGCTACTGGCTGGCGATTGGCGTCAGTATCGCCATGCTGATGGTCGGCATCTATTCCGAAGTCTACCAGTACAACACTGGAATGGGACCGGCCAACCTGAACAACCCGCACATGTGGGATCTGTATATTTCGACATTCGTGTTCTGGATCGGCATGAGCCATTCCGGAACCCTGCTTTCGGCAATCCTGCACCTGTTCCATGCCGATTGGCGCAAACCTATCTACCGCTTTGCCGAAGCCATGACCACGTTCTCACTGATGACGGCCCTTATTTTCCCGATTATTCACCTGGGTCGGGTCTGGAACATGCACTGGGTGATCCCCTATTACAGCGACCGCGGGATTTGGCCGAACTTCCGCTCGCCGCTGGTATGGGACGCCTTCGCCATTACCGCCTACCTGACCGCATCCGTATTGTTCCTGTATATCGGCATGATCCCCGACCTTGCGATCTGTCGCGATAATGCGGTGGGTTGGCGCAGACGGCTTTATACGTTCATGTCCATTGGCTGGCGCGGCGATGACCGGCAGTGGCGCAACTTCCGCAAGACATATCTGCTGATGGCCTGCTTCCTGATCCCGCTTGCGGTGTCGGTCCATTCCATCGTCGCCGCCGACTTCGCCATGGCGATCATGCCCGGTTGGCATGTCACCAGTTTCCCGCCTTACTTCGTCGCCGGTGCCCTGTATTCAGGCTGTGCCGCGATTATCACCCTTTTTGTCCTGCTGCGTTATTTCTTCAAGTTCGAACAGTACATGACCCTGCCGATCCTTGAGAAAACCTGCAAGTTGACCTTTGCCATCGCCATGGTCTGGAGCTACCTGAACCTGATCGAATTCGCGTCTGTCTGGTACGGCCATGATATCCCGGCCAAGGAAGTGCTGATCGCCAAATTCAGCGGCCCCTATTCACCCTTCTTCCTGGGCATGCTGTTCTGTGGTTCGGTTCTTCCCTTCACATTGGCTTTCAAGAAAATTCGCCGCAGCCCCTGGCTGCTGCTCCCCATATCAATCTTTCTAAATGTGGGCATGTGGCTGGAACGCTACATGATTGTCGCCCCCACCCTTTCGCTGTCTCATCACCCGTGGACGTGGGACGTGATGTGGCCGGGCTGGGTTGAATGGGGCATCGTTTTTGGCAGCTTTGGCTGGTTCGGCTTGCTGTTCCTTATCTTCGTCAAGGTGTTCCCGTCGGTGTCCATGTACGAGGTCAAGGAGATGGTCTACCACCGCCGCCGTGTTATCTTTGAAGATGCCGAGCTTCGCGCCCATGAAGTGAAGACAGGCGCGTCGGGCGCACAGCCTTTGACCTCAACGCCGGAGGGATCATAAAATGGCCAGAAAAACACCCAAGAAAAGGCTTCTGGGACTGTTTGGTGACTTCGATCAGGCGATCAACGTGATTGTCGACATCCGCCACTACGAAGTTCCCGGCGTCAGCGTTGATAACATCACAATTAAATCACCCATCGAACATCCCGAGATCGAGGAAATCCTGGGCGAACGGCCCTGCCACGTGTCGAAGTTCTCGTTGTCGGGAGCCTTGTTCGGATTAATTTTCGGTGCTTTTTTTCTGGCCGCTGCTCAAGCCAATTTCCTGATACAGCCCCAGGGCGGAAAACCCGTCATCACCCTGACATCGAATTTGGTACTGATGTACGAAATGATGATCCTGTTCGGGGTGCTGGCTACCTTCGTTGGTTTTCTTGTCGGCAGCGGCCTTATGCACAGGCGTTCCATTCTTGATGACCAGATGATCAGCCTGGATCAGGTCGGTATCGTCATCGAGGTCGAAGATGAAAACATCGATCCTGTCAGGCGGCTGTTTAAAAAGCACAACGTTCTGGAAATCAGGGACAGGGAAATTCGAGAACAATGAAACACCTATTTTTCGCCCTGTTTGCCATCGCCACGTTGATCGCGCTGTCGCCCGTGCCTGCTCATGCATGGCCCTGGTCCACGGATATGATGAACCAGCCCAGTCAAAAGCCGCAGGAAGGACTAATGCACCCCTTTCCCAGGCGTTCGGTTCCGGTGACCGGCATTCCGACAAAAGTCGCCGACAGGGACGAAGCGGAAGATCTGGTCAATCCCGTCGAGGCCAATCCTCGTTCAATTGGCAAGGGGCGCACCCTGTTCAAGATTTACTGTTCGGCCTGTCATGGTATTACGGGTCGGGGCGACACCCCGGTGGCGGAGCTTATCGGCACCGTCGATCTGACAGATCCTGATATGGTCGACGATCTGACCGATGGCTGGATATTCGGCACCATTACCTTTGGCAGCGCCATCATGCCTGCTTACGGCGTTCCCAACGAGGGCTCTGACGGGCGCGGATCAAACGATCTGGACGTCGAGGAACGCTGGCACGTCGTCAATTACATACGAAATGGCCTGGTCGCAGACGCAGAAATGCGCACCCGGAAAGCGGAACAATAATCATGGAAGAATTTGGCAGCTGGTCTATTGTCACAACGAATTTCCTGATCGTTCTATATCTCGCATTGGGGAGCGTCATCTTTTCAGCGTTGCTGCATCTGGTTAACGCCAAGTGGCGCTTTCAGGTGCGCCATCTAGCCGCAGCCAACATGGTCCTGTTCCCGATCGCCTTTGTGATGCTGTTGATTCTGCTCACCAACGGCGAAGACACCTTCCCCTGGCTGGCGACGGCCCACAGCAAGGACGTCCACTTACCGGGATGGCACAACTATACATTTCTGGTTGTTCGTGAGATTGGCGGTTTCCTTGTCACCTTCGGGTTTTGTTACCTTTTCGTCAAACTGCAAAGGCAGAGCGAGATCGATACGTCGGAACCCGCACAGCGACGGTTCCGCAATGTGGCGCTATCGATCCCCTTTGTTTATGTCCTTTACGGGACCATGGTCGCCTGGGATTTCGAGATGACCCTGCAGGCCGGGTGGCACAGCGCCAGCTACGCCGCCTATCAGTTCCAAAGCAATTTCCAGGGCTTCCTCGCCTACTTTATCCTGATGCTCTATGTGCTGGAAAAATCCGGTCGTCTGAAGCAGGGCTTCGAGCGAAAAATCTACAATTATCTGGCTCAGTTCCTGTTGGGCATGACCATCCTGTGGATTTACTTTTATTTCACCCAGTATCTGGTTTTCTGGTATGGACGCATTCCCGACGACATGGATCGCTACATTCGCATGT
>JADHSW010000203.1 GCA_016776705.1 Rhodospirillales bacterium | reverse complement strand
AGGGGCGTTTTTGAATCGCGCACGACCCTGTTTTCTTTCATGTTACTGATCCAGGCTTCCATTCTTGGACTGCCTTGCTTTTTATAAGCCATGCCCGGGCTTTTAAAAATTGTTGGGCCTTCCGCTCATCCAGTTCATCCAGTGTTCCTGCCGCCTTTCTGCGTTGCCAACGCTCGGGAAGAAACTCGTTTAACAGGATCATACACCACCGCAAGGCATAGAACGGAAGGCACAATTCAAAGCGTTCCACAAAGGTCGGGTCATTTGCGAAAATTTCCTGCGTTCCGTTCCAGAACTGCTGTCGATCCACAGCGCTGATGTTCATTCCCGGGTGCAAGATAAAATCACACACCAGTTTCACCGGATCGTCCCAGCCGAAATATTCAAAATCAACAAAAACCAGAAGCCCATCTGGACGCCTTAAGGCATTGTGAAAGCCCAAATCCGAAGGGCTTAGACATCGATATTGCGGATCAACGGTGCGAAGTTCAGGTTGCACGGACAGTTTTTCAAATGCGGCCGCAGAGAGTGCGCGAAAGTGTGGTTCAAACTCCTCGTTCAAAAAACCGCCAGTACTGGCTCCGTCGCGGCAACGTCCTGCAACGTCTCTAAGCGGTTAGTGATCTGATTATGTAGATCGTCAAACGAAAAACAGGCTTCCGATGCCTCGCTAAACAGCTTTGCGTCATCATCTCTACTCGCTTCTTTCATCCGCGTAACAAAGTTCAGTGTCGCATCAATATCATCCATCGACGGGGTTTCAATCCTGTCCCCATCAATCCATTCGTAGAGCGCCACCCCAAGGTTTCTATCACAGGTCAAGGCCTCTGGAACGATGCCCGGGACCTGGCTTGCCAGAAATGACAATGCCGAAAATTCAACAGATAGCCGGTCACGGGTATCGCCATCGGTTCCTGGATAGACTTTTAAGGCAAATTGTTTGCCGCTTTCACAATCGACCCGAAAGAGCCTGTTGTTGGCACCGTGCGGCACGGCAGAAAAGTTGCGCACTGTTTCTCCGCTCGCAGTCTGTATCAATACCTTCCAGGATTCATCCACTGCCCCGGTCCTCGCCAAATACACGGGCCCTAATTTCTGACCACGATGTGCAAATCTGTATCTCTGGCCCGACAGCCATACCGGGTTCTGTTTCAAACAGTATCTTTTCAACGCTTACCGGAAAGTCTATGTCGGCAAAGACCTCGTGCAAATCATCAATAAACAAGTCGCACCCAAGGGCAGCAATCCTTTGACATTTCTCTCCTCGCGTATCGGCAAAATGGACATTTTCACGAGCCAAGCCAAAACCGCTGTCCGGAAAGAACTGATGCCCCTCCATCCAGGCCAACGCGGCTTCGCGCAAATCAACGCCGCCCGGTGCTGCCGCTGCATATTTGCTTTTGTGGCTAATGATGGAAACCTTCTCGCTCTTGTCCCGGCATTCCTGAAGAAATTTGCCGACCCCGTCGATCAAAACAGCCTCGCCCATGCGGGGACCATAGATTTCCGCCTGCAAGGCCATCCATTTTCCCTCCCCATCCGGGAGATGACGTATGGTGTCGCGGAGATTTCGCTTCCCCCCCGGTAGGGTGTTTTCTATCCAGCCGTTTTCAACAGCAATAAGGCGGATCAGGCTGTCGTAACCTGCGATGGTGTTGTCAAAATCAATGCCTATGTGCATACGTTCAGATCACTCGCAGCGGCTTATTTCAACACTGCATTGATAAACTTGGTCAGGGTAATTTTATCGACAGCCTTGCGGTGACCGACAATCCCGACCTTGATGGCGCCTGCTACATTTCCCAAAAAGGCGGCGAGTTCTACTGATCCACTGGCCCGCACGAGTGGCGCCGCAACCGCAAAAAATGCATCCCCCGCGCCAACAGTATCGACGACTTGATCCGTTATCGCGGGAATTCTGTGAATCTTTCCGCTTTCTCGCTGATAGGTCATGCTGCCGTGCAGACCAAGGGTGATAATGAAACGGTCGCAATCAATTTTTTCCGGCAACAGTTCCGAAATCAGCTTTTGAACATCGGCATATTTATCAGACACAGCAAGGCGGGCTTCAGGGGTGTCAATGCAGACAAAGTCGGCCCGGGGATAACGGGTGGCAAAATTAAATCCGTGATTACCCGCGTTGGTTTGAACATTTACAGCCAGGAAGGGGGCCTTTTCACACAAGTCCGCGATGACATCCTGGGTGATCAATCCATGCCCGAAATCGGTGACAATAACCAGATCCGCATCTTTTATTTTGTCGTTGATAATGCTGCGCAGATTTTCCTCGCCTTCCGCCGATGGCGGATGGTCCTTGAAATCGTACACTTCAAACAGTTTGCCCATATACGATGTGTCGATATAGCGGGTTTTACGGGTCGTCGGCGCATCATTGCGATAAAGCAGGTTTAAATTGATATTGTCTTCCAGGTTGGTGCGGATCAGGTCTTCCTGGCTATCCAGTTTCCCAAGCGAGGTAATGACGTCGACATGACCGCAGAAACTGGCGACGTGTTTGGCCGCCGCGATGACACCACCGGCAAAGGTCTCACCGTTTTCAAACTGCACCGCAATAATGTTTTCCTTTGATGGCTTACCCAGGGGCGTCACATATTTATATTCATCGATAATGGTGTCACCAATGATGACAACACGCATATCCTTGACCGCCTCGATCAATTCCAGACAGCGGTTCAAGCCGTCCTGTTGACGCAATTCATTCAGATAGTCGCGAAGCGGCGCATCGTAGACATCAAGGTAATGATTGATCAGGGATGAAGAACTGAAGGTAATGTCCTTGGTGAACATGACCCGGCCGTCGTGGCGTTCGACGCTTAACTGTTCATCGGTAATTTTGCCGGTTATATCTTCATCGGCGTTTTCATAGTCCGAGCCCTTAACGTAAACATCGGGTTTTACCGCCTCGATCATGGGTTCGGCGCTAGCCATGTGGTTGATGGCGACGAAATCGACGCATTCCAGCGCTGCCAGCATTTCCGCCCGCATATCATGTGAAAAAATTGGCCGCCCTGGGCCCTTGTTAACGAAGGCGTCAGCAGTGATGGAAACGACAAGAATATCGCCTTCTTTTTTGGCCGTTTTCAAATGACGGACATGGCCCATATGAAGCAAATCAAAGACGCCGTGGGCGAGCACAATGCTCTGACCATCGGCTCGTGCCGAGTCCATAAGCGTTGCCATTGCCTCGATTGTCCGAACTTTGGACATATGCTCCATTGCGGACCTATCCATCACTTTTTGCCAGATACTTGAACCAGCCTGTCGTTGCCTCTGCAATGGAGGCAGGTTCCCAGACCGGTGCTTCACGCCAATAATCAATATTGTCCAACATTTCCCTGACGCCGTCTTCAAAAGAAATTTTTGGTTGCCAATTAAGCAATTTTCTAATTTTCTGCGTATCGGCAAAGGTGCAGTCAGGCTCGCCAGGACGCTTTGGAATATAGGTAACCTCTCCAGCCAACAATTCCACCAGCCGGTTGACACTATAGGTGTCGCCGGAACCGACATTCATAATCTCGCCGGAAAGCCCTGAATCGGCAGCTGCCAGAATGGCGCTGACAACATCGCTGACAAACGTGAAGTCGCGGGTCTGGGTGCCATCACCAACAATCGTGTACGGTTTTCCCGCCAGTTTTTGGGCAAGGAAAACCCCAAAGACCGCACCGTAGGTTCCCGATGTTCGACTGCGTGGCCCATAAACATTGAACAGACGCAACGACACTGTCGGCAACCCATAGAGCTGGGCCCAGTGCATGGCGTAGGTCTCGCCTACATATTTTGTCAGGGCGTACGGATACATGGGCCGGATGTCGGCATCTTCGGGGGTCGGGTTGATATCGGGAAGGCCATAGCAGGAACTTGAGGCAATATAGATAAATCGCTTCACCGCCGCCCGGTTAGCCCCCTGAAGAACGTGAAACGTGCCATCAACGTTAGCCCGGTGATAGGCCTCCGGTTGTTCGATTGACGGCACGATATCTGCCAAAGCGGCCAGATGGTAAACCCGTTCAACACCATTAAAATAGGCCGCCAGATCTGCGCCAGAGCCAATATCGACCTGATGAACTTGCAGGTGTGGATTGTCTTTTACGTGATCCAGATTCTCGGGGCGACCGGTCGAAAAATTGTCGAGCACGCAAACATCGTGGCCCAATTCCAGCAACGTCGTAACCAGATGGCTACCGATAAATCCTGCCCCGCCGGTAACCAGACTGCGCACTTTTTCACCCCCCTGCCTAATGTCGGATCATTCTAGGCAGCTAACAAAACCCGGTCAAACGGCACTTGATTTAGGTACGAAAATCCCCACTTATAGCAATGCTGGCAAGGCGAAACGCCGGAAGCCGAATGTTATAAGAATAATAAACAGAAGCCAGAAAGGAAGCTGTTTTGGATAAATTTGGGATCGAAAGTCATAAACTTATCTACCATCCGCAACGGGTCGCGCAGTATCTTGAGGCCGGGGATGATTGGCAAAAAGCCAAAAGCGTCTATCCAATTTATGTAGAAGTGTCGCCCGTTGGCGCCTGTAATCATCGCTGTGTTTTTTGCGCCTTTGATTACATTGGCTACAAAAACCAGATGCTGGATGCCGATATCTTTTCTGAGCGGATTACCGAAATGGGCCAGCTTGGCATCAAAAGCCTTATGTTCGCAGGCGAAGGCGAACCACTTTTGCATAAGAAGATCAATCAAATGGTCATGGCATCGACGGATGCAGGTATCGATGTGTCCTTTACAACAAACGCCGTCAACCTGAATAAGGCGTTTATCGAACAATCGCTGCCACTAACTTCGTGGATCAAGGCTTCGTTAAATGCCGGAACCGCAGAAACTTACGCAAAAGTTCATCGCACCAAGGAAGCTGAATTTCAAAAGGTCATCAATAATCTTAAAGCCGCTGTTTTGGCCAAAAGACAGCATGGGTGGACATGCACCATTGGTGTGCAAATTCTTCTTCTGCCTGAAAACGCTGACGAAATTGAAACCCTCGCACGCATAT
>JADHSW010000202.1 GCA_016776705.1 Rhodospirillales bacterium | reverse complement strand
AGATTGAGAAATATTTGTTTTACGCGTCGTTCATCTGCGAAAATTTCGGGGATTTTCAAATTGTTGGCAACGGTGACGCTGATTTTTCCGGCATCGGATCGGGGGCGGATAATTCGAATTGATGCTTCGATTACATTGATAAGATTGATATTTTCTTCATGTAGTTCCATTGCTCCCGCTTCAATTGCAGAAACATCAAGAATATCGTTGATGAGTTCCAGCAGATGTTCCCCGGAATGGTGAATGTCGTTCAGATATTGCTTGTACTTTTCATTGCCGACAGGACCATAAGTTTCTTCAGTCATAATTCCGGTAAAGCCGATGATGGCATTTAGCGGCGTGCGCAACTCGTGGCTCATATTGGCCATCAGGTCAGATTTGGCCCGATTGGCGACAAGGGCGGCCAGTTCGGCTTCAATGCGCTCAGTAACATTCGTACCCGTTCCACGATAGCCAAGAAATTTGTTATCATCCCCAAAAATGGGAACGCCACTTATCCGAATGAAAGTGGGGGTTCCATTATTATTTTTCAGCCCATATTCGAAATCCCTAAATGGCTTGTGAGCTTTGACGGTTTCCAAATGCTCGAGCCATTTTTCATCATCTATCTCGGGCTTTCCGATTTCCTGTCTTGTCTTGCCAAGGAGTTTTGCCTGTTCAATGCCAGTCTTTTTCTCCATCTGTTCTGAAAAATATGTGAAGCGCATGTCTGCGTCCATTTCCCAGTACCAGTCTGATGCGGCTTCGGCGAAGTCCTTGAAACGCCGTTCACTTTCATGAAGGGCTTTTGTCGCCAAGGTATGTTCGGTTGTGTCTGTAAATATAAAATCGAGGCATTGTTGTTCTTTATTACAGTGGCCATGCGCTCTGACTGAAAAGACACTGCCGTCCCTGGCCTTGAACTTGCAATCATATGATTGATCGACATCGCGATTAAATTTTTCGAGTAAACTGTTCCTGTAATTCTGATCCACGTAGTGTTCAGAAAGAACGACCTTTTCGATGAACTCACTGGTGTCGTCATATCCAAACATGCGGGCCAGTTTGTCGTTCGCTTCCAATACCTGACCATCGCTAATCCGGCTGCGTCCAATGCCGACCTGGGTACTGTTGAATATGGTTCTTAACCTGTACTCATTTTCCCGAAGTTTCTGTTCTTTATTCTTTCGATCGGTAATGTCCTGAATGGTGCCGATTGTTGTCGTCCATTCGCCGTTTTCCTGTTCCAGGCCCGCGCCAATTTCGTAAATCCAGCGTTGCTCTCCGTCCGGAAGGGTAATTCTGTATTCTATCGCGTAACGCTGCCCGTCCTGACGACACTTTTGGTAAGCGTTGAAGACGTGATTCATATCCTCTGTATGGACGTACTCCATATCATCGACTTCGGTTTGGTACCGTGCCTGAAATTCGTCTAACGATTTGCCATAAATTTTGGCGTATTGCTTGTTGACGTAAAGATAACGCCCGGTTGTTTCATTGTAGATCCAATGGCCGATGCCAGCGATTTCGGCGGCTTGTTCAAGAAAAATATCATGCTGAAATTTCTTGCTCATCTCATTCGTCGACAATTCATTCCTGCGGGCCTTTAAGTCTTCTGTTCCTTAAGTATACTGCATCAAACGGTCTTGTAGATACCAACCTTTTGCCCGATCACAACGTTACCGCCCCTTCAATACATGCAAGGCAGGCAGCTCTTCCATGTCAAGCTGCGGGCGGTTGGCTTCAACTTCGCTCAGGGCGTCGACTTCTTTTATGCTTTCCAGGCATCGCCGGGCGAGGCGCTGGTATTCTGCCGTTCCCATTTTCTTCCACTCAATTTCTTCAGGGCTGACTTCGCGGCGCACCTTGGCCGGTATGCCCGCCGCCAAATGGCCTTCCGGAATGATCATGCCTGCCGGGACAAAGGCCTGGGCGGCGACGTAGCTGTTCCTGCCGATTTCGGCGTCGTCCATAACCACCGCCCCCATACCAACAAGGGCGTTTTCGCGCACCTGACAGCAATGCAGGATAGCGCCGTGACCAATGTGGGAATTTTCTTCCAGAACGGTTTCCTGTTTGGGGAAGCTGTGGATGATGCAGTTGTCCTGAACGTTGCTGCCGGTGGCGATGACAATCCTGCCGAAGTCACCCCGCAAGGATGCCCCCGGTCCAATATAACATCCGGGCCCAATGATGACATCGCCGATCAGCACGGCGCTGGGGTGAACAAATGTGTCCGGGTGAACCACCGGTGTGACTCCGTCGATGCTGTAAACCTTGACCATGACGGTCTCCCTTAAAAAAAATCCCGATTTGTTTTGATCAAAATACGTTGAATGGGCAGGCATGGATACAGCTGATCAGGCGCGGATTTGAAGAATTAGCGCCAGCTTGTAACGATTCGAAATGAAATGTTAATTCCCACATAGAGGAAACTGTCATAAAACAGACGCAGAATTTGTAGGGAGGGTGATTCGCCTTCTTTGTCGAGAAAGTGCAAATAGACTTATATGAATAGAAAGCTGTTTGGAACCGACGGTATTCGCGGGACTGCCAATACGGAACCCATGACCGCCGAAACGGCGCTCAAGGTAGGTATGGCCGCCGCCGCACACTTCACCCGCGGCGATCATCGCCACCGGGTCGTTATTGGCAAGGATACCCGCCTGTCGGGCTACATGATCGAACCGGCACTGACGGCCGGATTTGTATCCATGGGCATGGACGTCATTTTGGTCGGCCCCATGCCGACCCCTGCGGTCGCCATGCTGACGCGCTCCCTGCGAGCCGATCTGGGTGTGATGATTTCTGCCTCCCACAATCCTTTTGGCGATAACGGTATCAAGTTATTCGGTCCCGACGGATTCAAGCTTTCCGATGCCGCCGAGATGGAAATCGAGGAGCGCATTGACAACCACCTTGAACATGATCTGGCCCACCCGCGCAGGCTTGGCCGGGCGCGGCGTCTGGACGATGCGCAAGGCCGTTACAGCGAACACGTCAAGCGCACGTTTCCCAAGGGTCAAACCCTGGATGGTCTGAAAATTGTCGTCGATTGCGCCAACGGTGCGGCCTACAAGGTAGCCCCGGAAGTGCTGTGGGAACTGGGGGCGGAGGTTATCCCCGTTGGCGTTAATCCGGATGGCTTCAACATCAATCTTGAATGTGGCTCGACCCATACGGACACCATGCGCGAGGCTGTTGTCGCCCACGGCGCAGATATCGGCATCGCACTGGATGGCGATGCAGACCGGGTATTGATCTCCGATGAGAAGGGCGAGCTTGTCGATGGCGATCAACTGATGGCAGTGGTCGCCGGGCACTGGTCAGGTATCGGACGATTGAAAGGCGGCGGCATTGTCGCCACCGTGATGTCGAACCTTGGTCTTGAAAATTATCTGACAAGTCTTGATCTGAATCTTGTGCGCACCCAGGTCGGTGACCGTTATGTGGTTGAACACATGCGCCAGCACGGTTTCAACATTGGTGGTGAACAATCAGGGCATATTGTCCTTGGCGATTATGGCTCCACCGGCGATGGCCTTGTCGCCGCCCTGCAGGTGCTGGCCGTCGCCATTGACGCCGAAGGCCCGGTGAGTGAAGCCTGCCGTCCGTTTGAACCGCTGCCGCAACTGCTCAGGAACGTTTCCTTTAAGGGTGGCCAGCCGCTGGACGATGAAACAGTTAAAAAATCAATCGCGGCCGGTGAGAAAAAACTCATTGGCTCGGGCCGCCTGCTGATCAGAAAATCCGGCACCGAACCCCTGATCCGGGTCATGGCAGAAGGCGAAGACGAAGCCCTGATCGGGGCCGTGGTCGGCGATATCGTCCACGCTGTCGAACAGGCTGCGGGTTAAGGTCAGTCATGCAGGGCAGGGTGCTGATAATTGCCGGATCTGATTCCGGTGGCGGGGCGGGCATTCAGGCCGATATCAAGACGGTAACGGCGCTTGGCGGATATGCCATGACCGCGCTCAGCGCCTTGACCGCCCAGAACACCTTGGGTGTTACCGCCATCCACGAAGTTCCGACAGATTTCATCGCCGAGCAAATGCGCGTCGTGCTTTCCGACATCGGCGCCGATGCCATCAAGACCGGCATGCTGCATTCGTCAGCCGTGATCGAAACCGTATCGGACATCCTTAAAACCTGTGACGCGCCCATTGTTGTCGATCCTGTGATGGTTGCCAAGGGCGGCGCTGCGTTGTTGCAGGATGAAGCCATCGCCGCCATGAAGGAACGACTCATCCCCATGGCCCATGTGCTGACACCCAATGTGCCTGAGGCAGAAGCCCTGACCGGTGTTTCCATTGTTGATCGCGACGCCGCCGAACATGCCGCCAGAATGTTGTCCGACAGGGGGGCAAAGGCGGTGTTGATGAAGGGGGGGCATATGACGGGCGGGGAAAATGACAATACGGTGACGGACTTGCTATTCGAGGACGGAAAACTTCTGGAGGTGTTCTCCTCGCCCCGACTGGATACCCGTCATACTCACGGCACCGGCTGCACTCTGGCCTCCGCCATTGCCGCCGGACTTGCCCAGAACCTGAGCATCCGTGACAGTGTCGAGCGCGCCCGCGCCTACGTCTGGCAGGCAATCAACACCGCGCCGGGTTACGGCAAGGGGCACGGACCCCTCAATCACGGGCATACTTTTTAAGAAAACTAAACCACAAGTGGGCCGACCCCCGATGGGGATTTCAGGATGTCGGCCAGGATATCGATGCCGCGCGCGACGGTGTCGTCGTCGGCGTTATGGGTACCGATGCCGATGCGCATGGCGTGTGGGGCGGGGTGGCGACCGACGACAAAGCTTTCCGCCGACGGCACCAGAACACCGCGGGCTTCGGCTTCGTTCTTGAAATCCGATGCGCGCCAGGGGGCGGGGAGTTCCAGCCACATGAAGTGACCGGCGGGATGACAGGAAATTGTCTGTCCCTTGAGAGCCTGGACGGCATAATCCAGGCGACGACCGGCGGCATCCGCCTGCCATTTCGCCAGTTCCTCGCCGGGGCCGTCTTCGAGCCCGCGTCGGGCGATTTCAGCCATCTGGGGGGGGGTCATCCAGTTGCTCAATCGAACAGCCGCCCGCTGATTTTGAACGTACTCAAGCGGGGAGAGGACAAAG
>JADHSW010000201.1 GCA_016776705.1 Rhodospirillales bacterium | reverse complement strand
GCCTAACAGGACGGCGGCGGCAACGGCACAGAACAGCGCGGCGAGAAAAATAATTTCCATAAACCAGAGTTTATAGCGAATAACGCCTTGATCGTAAGGGCGTATTTTTAAGTTGCGGAAATTCGCGCCAAAGCATCATCCAGTTGATCAAAGTGATCGATCAGGGCATTAGCGTTCAGGCTGTCGAAGGGCTCATGGCAATAGCCAAATGTGACAAGAACACTGGGCAGGTTGGCATTATTGGCAGCCTTTATATCGGCTTCGCTATCGCCAATAAAAGCGGCCGTCTCGCGCGCCGCGCCCATTTCATCAAGAGTGTGATAGACATGACGGGGATCGGGTTTGCGATATTCCAGCGTATCACCGCAAATTACGGTGGGAAAATACTGTTTTAAATCAAGGGCCTCAAGAACGGGAAAGCAGGTGGCTTCGGGCTTGTTGGTGCAGATACCAAGTTTGATACCGGCTTGCTCAAACCGTTCAAGGGCCTCACGCGCGCCGGGGAAAATAACCGTGTGTTCGCTGGGGTTCTGACGGTAGCTGTCCAGAAAGCCTTCCAGTAAAAAGTCGACATCATCTTCACTGCCGGGGGCGCCGGTTTTTTCCAGGGTTTTTTCAACCAGCGTGCGGGCACCGTAGCCGACAAGCATTTTGATCTCGTCCACACTGACCGAAGGACGGTTCATGGTTTTAAGCACCCGATTGACGGATGCGCAAACATCCGGCGCGCTGTCGATAATGGTGCCATCAAGGTCAAACAGAAGGGCGGAAAAGCCGCTCATTTTGTTTTTTCCTCAAATGCGGGGGAGCCAAAGGCTAAGAGCAACCAGATTGTCGCCATCCACCAGCTTTGCCAGGCCCCGTAACTGATGGCAAAGATAACCAGACCCGTGACGAAGGAACCTAAAACCATGGCCTGCTGAAAACGGTTTTCCAGGCTATTTATGTTGCGAACAACAAACAAAATACCGCCAGAAAGGAGAAGCGCGCCTATCACGCCCAGTTCCAGCCATACCTGAAGGACCCCATTGTGGGGATGAAGGGGGATCGGCTCAAAGTTGTTGACCCAGATGGTGTCCTCGCCCTTGCCGCCGTAATAATGCTTTACCTTTTGTTGCTTGTTATAAAAAGCCCGGGCAGTGTCGAAACCGGAACCTAGCCATGGACGCTGAAAAATGTGGTCAACCGTTGCTTGCCAGATAACCAGCCGGTGTTGAGATGAGTTAGGCAGCACCGCCGCGCCACTTCCAGCTTGCAGGGGGTCAGGCATGACAGACACGGACCACGGGGCGCTCAAAGTGCTAACAATAAACAAGACAGCCAAACCCTTGAGGACGATTTTATTTCCAAAATAGACGACCAGGGCGGCAACCAGCCCCAGCGCGAGGGCGATTTTGTGGCTGTCGGCCTGACAGAAAACCAAAGCCATGGCGAAAACCGCGAAACCGATGCTGGCCCACGTTGCCCCCTTAATCCGCCACAGCGCCAGCGTCCACAACAGCAGGAATATTGCCGAAACCGCCGCCCCTTGATTAATTGTTTGAATCAGATGGTAGTGGTGTTCGGGTGTGCGGCCCCTGATTTGCCACAACAGGGCGACAATGGGGCTTTCAAAGAGGATTTCCACGGCGATAATCAAGAAACCAAGGATACCCCCGGCGATCATGCCCACATCAAACAGCCGCCGTCCGGCAATATTTAGGCGGCGGACGCTCTGGCTCAGGCTTAGGCCACCAAAAAGCACCAGCAGGAGAACCAGACCTTTTTTAAAGCTCGCTTCAGGGGTCATCGACCACAGGGCGCTGGCCAAGGACAATACAGCCAGTGCGAAGCAAAGGATCAGCCCCGGGCTAATTGAAAGTCGTATTTTTTGCCCGCGAAGCAGCCCGGAAACCAGGACCAATACAACCCCAAGGCCAAACAACACGGCCATACCTTTGGGCGCTAAAAGAGCAACTGGGAAGGCTAAAAAGGCTAGCAAACCAAGAATTCGCCCATCGCTTGAAATATCATCCATGTCCCGTGTCGGGGTCATCAGCTATCTTTTATTTCAGCGGGCTTATCACCACCCTGGTTGTATTTTTGTCTTGCTTGATGAAGGTCAGATTGGACCATTTCGCTGACAAGTTCACTAAACGTCGTTTTAGGGCTCCAGCCGAGCAATTTTTTTGCCTTTGAATAATCCCCGCACAGGCTGTTGACTTCGGTTGGCCGGAAATAGACCGGATCGACCATAATCAGCACTTCGCCGGTTTTCTCATCCAAACCCTGCTCTTCAACACCAGTTCCCCGCCAGACGATTGTTCGACCAATTTCGGCAAAGGAAAGTTCAATAAATTCCCTTACTGAATGGTTTTCGCCGGTCGCCATGACGATATCATCCGGTTCGTCCTGCTGTAACATCATCCACATACCTTCAACATAATCCCGGGCATGGCCCCAGTCACGTTTGGCGTCCAGGTTGCCCATATACAGGATTTCATCTTCGCCGCATTCTTTGGCCGCAACCGCCCTGGTGATTTTTCGGGTGACAAAGGTTTCACCACGAGTCGGTCCCTCGTGATTAAACAAAATGCCATTTGATGCGTGCATGGCGTATGCTTCCCGGTAATTGCAAACTACCCAGTAGGCATACAATTTGGCCGCCGCGTATGGGCTTGACGGGCGAAACGGCGTTTCCTCGTTCTGTGGGCTTGTATCGGCGTTACCAAAAAGTTCAGAGGTAGAAGCCTGATAGAACCGTACCTTGTCCTGCATGTTAAGAATGCGAACGGCCTCTAGTAAGCGCAAGGTCCCCAAAGCGTCGGCGTTGGCGGTATATTCCGCAGTTTCGAAGCTGACCTGTACGTGACTTTGGGCGGCAAGGTTATATATTTCGTCGGGTTGGATGGATTGAACGAGCCGTATCAGATTGGTCGAATCCGTCATATCGCCCCAATGCAAGAACAAGCGGGCGTCGTCATGATGCGGGTCTGAATACAGATGGTCGATCCGACCGGTGTTAAATGACGAAGAGCGACGCTTTGCGCCATGAACGATATAGCCCTTTGACAACAGGAATTCCGCCAGATACGCACCATCCTGTCCCGTAATTCCGGTAATTAAGGCGATCTTTTCGGTCATTTAATGACTCTCCACTAGGATACGACTTTGAAATCAGGCAAGGGGACAATAAATTTACCGCCCTGTTCCCGCCATTCGGCTTCGCGTTCGTAAAACTCGTCAAAAAAGGCCCATGGCAATACCAAAAAATAATCAGGCTGGGCGGCTCGGGCATCGTCCTCAGAAATAATGGGAATGCCCGTCCCGACAGTATATTTCCCCCATTTTTCGGGGCTGCGTTCAGATGCCGCGGTTATCAGCGATGCGTCCAGTCCATAATATTGCAGGATGGTGTTCCCCTTGGTAGAGGCGCCGTAAACGTACACGGTTTTGCCCTTGGCGACTTCGGATTCAACGAAATCAACACACTTTTGCTTGTTGTCCTTGATCCGGGAAATAAATGCCCGCAAATCATCGGTGCTGAAATGTTCATCGTAATCAATGCCGGTCCCTTTGAGGTGGCGGGCATAAATCCGGTAGCTGCCGCCGTTGACATTGTTTTCTTCAATTTTGAACATTTCCAGCCCGTTTGTTTCAAACAGGTACTTCAGGGAATCCAGTGAATAGTACTCAAGGTGTTCGTGGCAAATATTGCCAAGATCATTCTTTTCCAACATGGAGGCCAGGCACATTAACTGAGCGACAAATATACCATCTTCGCTAAGGGCCTTACGGGCATCGGCGATAAACTGGTTAGGATCTTCCAGGTCATAAAACATGCCAAGGGCCGTGATGACCTTGGCTTTGCCGGATACCGTCTTTTCAAAGGCTTCAATATCCCAGAAATCATGGATGACATGACGCGCCTTGGTGCGTAGCTCGTCAACCAGATTGTCGGCCGGTTCACAGCCAACGGTCTCAAGGCCTTCAACGCTGTAGGTTTGTAATAGGGTGCCGTCGTTGGCGCCGATATCAAGAACAATGTCACCCGCAGAGAGAGGGACCATTTCCTCAATTTCTTCCGTTACGTTGCGCAAGGCGGCGCGCATAAAATCCGTAACGCCTGAGCGATACCAGTAGTGACGCGCGTACATTAATTCCATGGGCGCCGTGTGGCGCAACTGAATCAGCGAACAGCTGTTGCAAATACACAATTCCAGTGGTGCTTTTGTACCGCTATTGATGTCGGCTTCGTCGACAAAGTTAGAGACATACAGATCCCCGAGAGAATGCAGCGTTTCCATTTCTTCTGCATGACACAATCTGCAGCTGGTGTGTTCGACAGTCTTCATCTGATGTCCTGATATTTGAGGAGCTAATTAATGCGCAAATGGCATAATGAATAGGCCATTATTGGTGGAATAATTACGGAAAATACAACATCAACCGGGCAATGCAATAGATTTAAGTTTTGCCGGGCCTATGCGGAACAGAAATCCAATTCGGCTGGTTTTTAGACGTATCGACCGTGGATATTGTGAACCTAATAGAAGAACATCTGGCCGACTTTTTCCAAAATTTACCGCGCTGATTTTAATATGGGGCATAAATTGTCAACTAAGATTGCGAGAAATTAAATTTTTCCTTGAAATATTAAGGTGTTTGCCACCATTTATGCCTTTTAATGTGACGAATCTGCTAATCGGGCCAGCCCTCTGGGGGGGCGGTCCCATGAAAGGGCTATTCCGTGAAGATATTGATGCTTAACCCTCCGATGCAATGGACGGTGCTTGAGAACGCTGACGAAGAAGGGGAAGCCTTCATCGACACGCACGAATTTGGGTATTTCCCGCCCCTGGGCGCACTTTACGTTCTCAGTTATCTGGAAAAGCATTCCCCTGGCCATGAGCTATTCTTCACCGACTGTGTTGCCGAACAAATTACCCATGATGGCTTGAAGGCGGTCGTCGAGGACATACAGCCCGACCTTATTGGCATCACCAGCTTCACCACTTCGTTGATGGATATTGTTATCGCCGCACGAACGGTTCGCGAAGTTATGCCGGATGCCCATATTTGTATGGGCGGTCATCATCCGATTTCGTTCCCATACGAAGCCGCCCAACTTCCGGAATTTGACTCCATTGTGGTTGGCGAGGGTGAGTACGCTTTTAATGATTTGG
>JADHSW010000200.1 GCA_016776705.1 Rhodospirillales bacterium | reverse complement strand
GCCATTTTCGGAAATGCAGATGGCCGGAATTTCCCAATTGGCAATGTGACCCGAGAAAAAAATGCCCGCCTTGTCATCGTCGCGAATGAGGTCGATATTCTCGGCCCCGATAACTTCCACGTGGGGGTTGGCTCCTTTGACTTTGATGCGTCCCAGCAACGGGTATTCCATCACCGTGCGGCCCAGATTATCCCACATTTCCAGGACAAGACGTTCGATCTCCTCGCTGCTTTTTTCGGGGAAGGCGATGGCAAGATTCCGCCGGGCGCGCCTGGATATGCCCAGGCCGGGGCCTATTTCTCGTCCAATCCATCCGCCAAGTGAGGATGCCCAGCTTATGGGTAACAGCTTGATCAGCGCGAAAAAGACGTAACTGGCAAGACCTTGCAGGGGGTGGGACAGGTATCTTTTAAGCATTGTCGATCCCGTCCAGCAGATGTTCAATGGCGGCTTCGTCGCTCCACTCAAGGCGCACGGACAGGACGGAGATTTCACTTAAAAATGAAGCGGGCAAACGTTGAGCGTCCTTTTCCGTCGTCAGTAAACGGGCATTGGCGTTTTTAGCCATTTTGAGAAGTTGTTTCATTTCGGCGTCTCTATAGGCGTGATGGTCGGCGAAAGGGATCGTTGTAATGACAGGAAAATCCATATCCGCGACCGTCCTGAAGAATTTCTCAGGCCTTCCAATTCCGGCAAAGGCGATGAGCGGCATATCGGTTGCTTTTGCTGGCAAAGGGTCGGGTACAAGGCGGGCGCGCAAGGGTGTGTGAGCGTTTTGGCAAATCGCCGCCGTGGCACCTGTATTATCCTCGCCAATAATCACGGCGGCATCGGCCCGGCTTAAGCCGGTTGAAATGGTTTCCCTCAACGGACCCGCCGGGATCATTTTTCCATTGCCGAAACCGTAACCACCATCGACGACGATAAGGGAAAAGTTCCTGTGGATGTAAGGGTTTTGAAAGCCATCATCCATGATGATGACGTCGGCTCCGGCTTCGGCTGCCGCCATACAACCGGCCTTACGTTCACGCGACACCCAGGTCGGTCCGCGGGTCGCCAGCAAAAGGGGTTCGTCGCCCACGCGTCTGAAATCATGCCTGGCGGGATCGACAAGCAGGGGGCCTTTTTCGCTGCCACCATATCCGCGCGACAAAAAATGGACGGCCTTGCCTTTATTTTTCAGCCTGTCGCCAATATCCAGTGCGACAGGGGTTTTTCCTGCGCCACCGGCGATAAGATTTCCAACACATAGAACCGGCACCGGTGAAGTCCAGGGTGTTGTCGAGCTTAGTTTGCGCTGTGTGGCGAATCCATATAGCCAGCCCAGCGGCGACAGCAGTTCGGCGACGATGCCGCCTTTACCGGATTGCCAGAAATCGGGCGCTTGCATATCAGCGTTTCCTCAGCAGGTAGGGCTTCAGTTCCTCCAGCACCGCATCAAGTACACCTGATTCGTCATCAGCGACGGTGCTCGCTGCCTTTGCCAGACGTTCGCATTCCTGCATGTCTTCAAGCAAGCGCGAGACGGTGTCCCTGAGGACCGCCTCATTAGCAACTTCCAGGCAGGCCTGTTTCTGTTTGAATTTGGCGGTGATTTCATCAAAATTGCCCATGTGCGGGCCGAACACGATGGCGCAGTCCAGCAAGGCGGCTTCCAGTGGATTTTGCCCACCGAGCGGAACCAGAGATTTGCCAATAAAAACAATTTTTGCGAGGCGGTAAAAAAGTCCCAACTCGCCCATGGTGTCGGCGATATAGACATCCGTGCCCTTGTTGACATCATCCTCTGCCGAACGAAGGGCAACTTTCAGGCCCATATTCTTCAGGGCGATAGAGATCGCAACGCCGCGTCCGGGATGGCGCGGTACAATGACGCTAAGCAGATCGGGATGGTCTTCCTTCAAGGCAAGGTGGACACGACCGACAATTTCTTCTTCTCCCTGATGGGTGCTGGAGGCCAGCCAACAGGGGCGATCCCCAATCAGGGTATAAAGCTTATCAAGTGCGCGCTCATTGACCGGAAGCGCCGGTGCGGCGAATTTCAGATTGCCGACTGACTTTGTATTTGGCGCACCCAGATCCGCCAAACGAGCGGCATCGACCCTGGTTTGGCCAAGACACAGTGAAAAGGCCTGCAGGATTTTTTTTATAAATCCGGGGAAGCGCCGCCAGCCTTTGTGGGATTTGTTTGATATCCGCCCATTCACCAAAACCATGGGAAGGTTTCGGGCGGCGGAGCGACTGATCAGATTGGGCCAGAATTCGGATTCTGCCCACAAGGCAAGATCAGGTCGCCAATGATCAAGGAATTTTTCCACGTAAGCCATGCGATCCACGGGTACGAACTGATGGAAGGCTCCTTCAGGCAGGCGTTCCTTCATCAGGGCCGCCGAGGTCAGGGTGCCGGTGGTGACCAGAATGTTCCAGTCTGCCCAGTCGGTGCGCAAGCGTTCGATCACCGGCAGCAGGGAAAGGGATTCACCAACGCTTGCCGCGTGAATCCAGATCAGCCAACCATCCGGACGCGCCATGCCCGCCACACCCAGTCGTTCACCAAAGCGATCCCGACTTTCCTTGCCCTTGGCCAATCGTCTTGAAAGGTAAAATCGGATCAGGGGTTGCCCGATGGTGGTGACGCTCCGGTAAAGAGACAGCATCATGTCCGCGTCTCCCCGGCTGGCTCGGGGCATATTTCAGCAGGCATGACAGGAACCTGCCCGCACAGGCGATCCGCTTCGGCGCTGACGGCGTTCATGGCCGCTTCAACCTTCTGGCGGGTTTCCTCCAGAATGTCTTTATCCGTTGTATGGGGGACTTCGACAGGTTCACCCCAGACAAAGACGCCGCGCCCGAAAGGCAGCGGCGCCATGAAACTATCCCAGGAGCCAAGGATTTTGGCGCGGCTTGATGAATAACTGATCGGGATGATTGGAACCTTCGCCAGACGCGCGATGGTGATGATGCCATCCTGGGCATGCATGCGCGGCCCGCGCGGGCCGTCCGGTGTCAGGCCGACATACTCACCGGCCTTTACGGTTTTGACCATGGCGCGCAAGGCCGCCGCCCCGCCTCTGGAGGTTGAGCCGACAATGGTTTTGACGCCAAAGTGGGCAACGGTGTCGGAAAGCAATCGTCCATCCTTGTGCATGGAAATCATCATGTGGATTGGCTTCGACTTTTGCCAACAGTAGGGCATCATCAACAGACGACCGTGCCAAAAGCACAGCAGGAACATCTTGTCTTCATCCCAGAATTTTTTTGGGATGTCGCCACCAACAACCCTCCAGCGGCTTGTCAGGTAGACAAAGCGGATATAATGCGAGGCAATAAAGCACAACAATCCCTGCACCGTGCGGGAGCTAAGAATTCTTTTATCCAGCCTCACTGGTTCACCACGTCTTTGTTTTCTTCGGAAGCAAATTGCAGGGCGTAAAGCCTGGCGTATGGACCTCCTTGTTCAAGCAAGGCGGCGTGACTGCCCGATTGGGAAATGCGTCCGCCTTCGATGACGTAGATCACGTCTGCATCGACGACGGTAGATAGCCTGTGCGCGATAACCAGTGTCGTGCGGCCGCTCATCAGCTCGTCCAGCGCCTTTTGTACCTGCCGTTCAGATTCCGTATCCAGCGCCGACGTGGCTTCGTCAAGAAGCAGGATCGGCGCATTTTTCAGCATCGCCCTGGCAATCGCCATTCGCTGGCGCTGCCCGCCCGAAAGCTTGACGCCTTGCTCGCCAACCCGGGTTTGATAGCCATCCGGCAAGTTGACAATGAATTCGTGTGCGGCGGCATGGCGGGCTGCGTCCTCGATTTCAGCGTCGCTGGCTCCTGCCCGTCCGTAAGCAATGTTGGCCCGAACCGTATCGTCGAAAAGGGTGATTTCCTGACTGACCAGGGCGATGTGCTCGTGCAGGGAAGCCATGGTTACGTCGCGAACGTCGATACCATCGATACTCACCCGGCCCTGATCAATATCGTAAAAGCGCGGAATCAAATTCAGGATTGTCGATTTGCCAGCGCCGGACGGCCCAACCAGGGCGACCCGCTTTCCGGCAGGAACTTCAAGGGTTACCCCCGCGAGCGCCGGAACGTCAGGGGTATAGGAAAAGTCGACGTCGTTCAGGATGATGTTGCCCTTGACGTCGCTGATCGGTCTGGCATCCGCCTTGTCGAGAATTTCAGGTTCCGTATCCAAGACGTCGAACAGGCGCTGTGCACCAGCAAGGCCTTCCTGCATGCTGGCGTTAAGATTTGCGAGGCGCTTCATGGGCTCGTAGGCCATCAGCAACGCCGTGATGAACGAGAAGAAAGCTCCCGGAGTGTTGATTCCGTCGATGACCTGCTGGCCGCCATAAATAATGACGATGGCGACGGCGACGCCGCCCAGGGATTCCATGATTGGGCTTGCAAGGGCGCGGATGCGCGCGGATTTGAATGTCAGGCGGAACAGCTTGTTGATCAGATCATCCATGCGGCCTTTTTCATAGTCTTCCATGCCATAAGCCTTAACCACGCGAATGCCCTGGAATGTTTGTTCCAACAGGGTCATGAACAACCCAGATTCCATCTGGGTGTTGGCGGTGACTTTGCGGATGCGCTTGCCCAGCCTGGCGATGGGCAGGATGGCGATGGGAAAGACGAAGATAGCGATAAAAGCAAGCTGCCAGTTCTGGTAAAACATCACCGATACTAGGGCGATCAGGCTCATCAGATCTTTGCCCAAACTGGTCAGGGCGTTTGAGACGACATTGCGCATCTGGCCGATATCGACGGTAAAGCGCGAAATCAGCGTTCCTGTCGGGTTGGAATGGAAAAAGCCCAGGTCCATTCGTTCAAGGTGGGCGAACAGGCGGCTTTGCGCGTCGGCGATGATTTTCATGCCAACGCGGCTGATCAGGGTCGCCTGGGCATAATTCGCGGCCCCCTTTATGGTAAAGGTAACCAGAACCGCCATGCCGACCAGCCACAAGGTATCCTTGTTTTTGGCGACAAAAACGTCATCGACAATGGGTTCCATCAGCCAGGCGGACATGCCCGTGGCCGCGGAAACCACAATCATGAAAAACACGGCGGAGCCAATCCAGCCGATGTACGGGCGGATATAGTCACGCACCAGCCGACGCATCAGGCTGGTCGTCGATCGGTGCTGGTATTCTTTTACTAGGGACCGGTCGTTCAAG
>JADHSW010000012.1 GCA_016776705.1 Rhodospirillales bacterium | reverse complement strand
TTGATAAGGGAACCATCGTGACGGTGACTTTCCCGCCGGAACGAACACTCGCCGTGTAAATTAAGGGCTGTATCATTGGGGCGAAAAAAGGAAACCCTCCGCCAAAAACGGAGGGTTTTCATGGTGGAGCCGAGGGGAAACTCCTCCAGCAAACCAATACTTATTAGCTTTCAATGGCTTATAGCCAAGCGGTACACATGAAGTATACCATATTTGTATTCCGAATTTCCATCAAAACTATCTCTGTGTTTGTTTCGAAACGCATTTTTTCTACGAGCGTTCTTCGTACAGCGTTATCCGGAGTATGGAGAGGCCGATAGAGGAGCGTAGCCAAGCGAAAAGTGCATCCAATAGGCACGGCTGTCCGCCCGTTTCATGGATCTTCAAGCCGTACTTTTCCCGTGAAGGACAACGCCACTACCGCCGCAACCATCCACAGAGTCGCCTGCCACCAGGATTGCCAGGCGCCGTAGGCAGTGAACGAGATGAAGATAGCAGTCGTAAGCGTGCCCAGGCCAACCGCTCCTTGAAAGCTGTTGCTTCGTCCCACCAACCGGACCAACACGAGCAGGATCGCCGTGTATAAAGTTGCCCCTAAGCCACCGAGTTCCAACCACACCTGCAAGGCGGCATTATGAGGGTGTAGGGGGATAGGTTCGGAATGGATTTCGTATATTCGCTTTCCCCGATACGTGAGTGAGAAATCCTGACTGGTTTTTGCGTCAGTCATGCCTCTTGATGAATCAAAACCGAAGCCAATAACCGGGCGCTGCCAAATTCGATCAACGACCTCTTCCCAAATTATCAACCTGTGGTATGTGGAGTTTGGCAACTGTGGCAAAACATCTACGTATTTCTGCAGCGGTGGGGTCTCCTTCAGCACTGCCGGTCCGGCCAGTATGCCAATCACCAGCACTGTCATCAGTCCCACGGTGGCGATCCGGGGAGCCCAACAGGCAACGGCTACAACCACAACACCAAACACCAGCGCGACCCTGGATGTATCCGCATCCGCAATAACGGTCAACCCGAGCAATCCTGCCAATGCCATAGAGGCCAGCAGCCGATGTCCCAGGCGGAAAATCAACAAGCTTGCAGGCAGGGTCGTTAAAACAATCACCGTCATGCTGGCGTTGTACACTTTAAAATGCGCGATCTTTTTCCATTCAAGAGCGTTTTCGGGAGTAAGGAAAAAAAACCGGAGAGCGTTTCCGCTCAGGTACTCGAAAAACAGCGCTGCCATTGCTACCGCTAAACCGAAGCAAATGGCATGCACGACCCATGTGCGTTGAATCACATTTAGTCGCGTCGCAGCGAGTATGATCAACGTACCGCCAATCGCTTCACTGGCAAATATTGCTGCTGTTTTTAGCGTTTTTTCTGGCGCAATCGACCATATGGCACTGAGGAAACACAATATCACGAAGGCTGCGATCAGTTTCCCAACCATGGAGCCTTGCCAATTGAACCTCCACCCGCCTGCAAGCCGGAGGGATGCCAACCCGAGCGCGGTTGCTGCCAGCACTACGGCCATTCCCTTTGGCGATATGACCGAGACCGGAGTCATGATAGCGAACGCCACGCCTAGAATATGGCTTTCATCAATACGGCGTATGCTCAATTCTTCATCACCTTTTCTATTATTGAGCTAACATACATTCTGCCGATTAACAGAATCAAACAAAACCGGACGCCCGTAGTGGCTTTGTTTTAGGTTGATTTCAGACCGGCAACGGCCAAAACAAGGGCATGTCAGATACAGGGCAAAACCATCAATTACGAAGAAAGAATTAACATCGAGCAAAATCAAACCGTTACAGGTTTGCAGAATTGCGTTCGAAGCAAGAGCCGATAGTGCGATAGTTTTTGAAGTCGTTTTGCTTCAACGCCTTGCATGTTCCGTTAACCATTCGTTGTCAATTGATGGGTTTGCCCTGATGTCAGATAGCATAGGCGTGTCCATGGGCTGGTGGACGCTGTACTGTGCCGGTGGAGCTGAATCAGTAATGTGGTCGGATCTTCACAGGAATAGCTTTACAAACGAGTTGCTCACAGGACATCGGAACACGACGTTTGCAACGGGCCTGATACGGCAACAACGATAGGAGAGGAGTCGGTTTGATAGGCCTCGTTTTTTATTCCGTTCTTGCGGCTGGGCTGGGGGGGTTGTTTCCTCTCTCCTTGCGCTCGGGCATGGGTGTCGTTGGCGTTCGATTTGCCTTAGGTTATGCCACAATGGTCGTTTTTGTCTATTTGGGCCATATTTTTTTTGGGCTTTCCCTCGGTGTGACGCTCGCCATGATTGCCGTTTCCTCCGTGGCCGGGTTTGCGATTTTGATTTGTTACAACAGCGGTTTCTCCAAATTGAGGGACGTGCTCGTTCACCCCGCAAGCCTGTTAATCGCAGCCGGAGGAGTGGCAATCGCCTTTAACGGCGGCATAGACTATTTGCCTTATGGCAACGATGAATTCAGCCATTGGCTGGCGACCCCGCGCCTTATTTATCTTGGCGGTGGCTGGGACGCGGTGGTCGATTCACTTCATCTTTCACATTATCCGCCGGGTTGGCAATTGACTCTGCTGTTGCCTTGGCAATTGTCTGGAACAGAAAATTTCGGCCTGTCGGCGGCGGCGCCATTCGTCCTTCATGTTACGGTCATCGCCTTGATCTATGACATCGCAACGTTTCTGCTGCGGCGAAAGACAGACCTGGAGGAAACGACGGTAAAGCTCACGGCATGGGCCTTCACACTGCTTTTCCTGACGGCCGAAGGAATGGGGCGGCTGTGGACCTATACCCTGCTCATAGAACAACCACAGGTCTATTCCTATGCGGCCGTCCTGCTTCTGATTTACGCAGCGGAAACTTCCGGGCAAGACCGGAAAATCCTTTTTGGCGCGGCCGGGACCGTCCTTGCCTCGGCCTTCCTGTATAAAGCCGCGGCTCTGACATTTCTCCCGGCTGTCATTGCGCTTTGCGGCGTTATGCTTTTTAACCGGCCTGGAAACGGTTCTGATCGGCTCAAGCGGAGCCTGATGACGATGGCATTGCTGGCAGGGCCTGTCCTTATTGCCAAGGCCTCCTGGTCAATGGCCATCGATTCCAACGCGTGCTCCCCCTTCACACTTTCAAGCGATAAGATGGCTCATGTTTTGTCTCTGGATTGGATGGGGCTGGCCGATCGTTACAACGCGGCTGTCTGGTCATATGTTTTCGACTATAAATTTCCGCTCACCCTCGCCGCCGCCCTGGGCTTTGCAGGCGCGGTTGTGGCCGGCAAATATCGGGCTGCCCTTGTCTTCGCCGTGCTGGGGGCCGTCTATTTGTCGGCTCTTTATCTGTATCACCTGACATGCTTTGGGCCGTATTATTTTAAAGAACTCAATTCAATTCCCCGCTTTACAAGGGTCCCCCTGCAAACATTTCACGCTCTGGGCCTTGTTATGTTCCTTGATGTCGTCCTTTCTTTCGTCGCTAAGAGAACGAGGCTGGATCACTATGTGCGCAGTCCCTGGATTGTCGGATCCCTTGTCGTAAGCGTTCTTGTGTTGGGGGGATGGCAGCAGCGCCAGCTCTACCGCAGCGTCGTTGATACAACGACCCGCGCCTATCAAAATGTAGACCCCAGGATTCAAGAAATGCGGATGGCGGCAAAAAAAATTGCAAATTTGCGTGGTTCAGTACTGCCAAAAAAACCGGTCATGACGATCCTGTCCCAGGGGGGGGGATGGCGCCGTCAAAGATTATGCCGGATTTTTTGCAATGGGCTATGTCGATGGCAAGGTCAATCCGCATTTTACTGTTTCCGGAGGAATAAGCTGGGCACCGGCACAAGGCAATATCTGGCAAATCAGCGCCAGTATGGAAGATGTCGTGCAGCAGCTTTCCGAGGCTGATATTCTCTGGCCGATCACACTCGACCCGTGGCTCATAAAGGTCCTTGAGCGCCTTGTCCCCGATGCTTCATGTTTAAACGCCTTGCCGGACAAAGCCTTGGTTCGTTATAAGGCCAATGGCTCCAGCTTCCAATTCCGTTGTATCGAGAAACAATAATCCGTACTGAAGAATTAAATTCTTATGGCAGTTGAGGCGACAGCAGAAAATGGCAAACTTTCTAACGGGTGAAAACCGAATCAGCCGGTTCCACGATGAAAAGGGCAACTTTGTCGACCTTCCCGGACTGCTCAATGCTGTCCCTGCCTTCACGAGTGCGGCAGCCAAGAGATTGTTCGGCTACAGGCCCCGGGTGCCAGTGATTTCCTACCGGGCCCGGCGCCTGATCGCGAATCTGTTGACCCCGGAAAGTCGCATGGTGGAATTCGGATCCGGCAACTCAACGCCTTGGTTCGCGGCACGGTCCGGACGAGTGCTTAGCATCGAGGATTTGCCGATTGGTACGATCATGTGCAACGGGTTCTCGATGAGCTTGCAATCAATAATGTCCGCCACGAGTTACGGACAACGGAGAACTATGCCGACCTGTCGGACATCGGGGATGGAACGTTGGACTTTGCCTTGGTTGATGGCACCGACAGGGAGGGCTCCATTCTCTCCGTGGTACCAAAGCTGAAACGCGGAGTCGGATTTTATCTTGATAACTCAGACAAGGACATGACCCGCCTAGACGGAGATCTCCGTCGCGCGGAGACTCGCGTTGCGAGACGCGGTGGCGGAACGAGGCGGCTCGTTCCGCTGTTTCTCGGACTTCTCGCCGACAAACTTCTTCGTCGAACAAGGTATAATGGCCCGTTTGTAAAAATGGATTTTTAGCCGTCTCCCTCGGGACGAAATCAGCCCCCCTATGGCCGGTTGATTTTGTCCAGGGGCCTTGTGGCCTGCATGACACCGGGACGGGCCCGGATATCACTTAATTTCAATTCCTCCAGCAGCGCCCCCAGCCGCACATGGCTTTGCCTCAATTCGTACTTGGGCCCATACCAGTCGAAGGTGTCGAGGAGGGTCCAGGCACGCTGCTGGTCTTTTGTCAGTTCCGGATTATGAACGCTGCAAATCGGCAGGAAATGACTGAGCAGGCGAACCTTGCGAATGTTGCGGACGGTATAGGATAATGGAAAAAAGACACGGACAAATGCCCGGCAAAGGGACAGCAGAGTCTCTGAGCGAAGACGCGGCGTAAATAGGCGCAGCGCATATTTAATAGGCTGAAGCTTGGTCGAGAAATTCTTTTCATAGAAATTGACCGCCAGTTTCCCTCCCGGCTTGAGGTGGCGGACCATTGACGTGATGACTTTTTCCGGCTCCGGCGTGTGCTGGATGACGCCAAGGCTGAACGCGCCGTCAAGAATTTCTTTCTTAAGGGGAAGCTTGAACAGGGAAGCCTGAATACAATGAACCCTATCGCCATGGATGGAGAGGTTCTCCCGGCATGCGTCAATGGCCTGCGAGATATCGACGGCAATGATATGGCCGCCAAACCCCGCGGCGACATCGGAAAACCGTCCTGCCCCCGATCCGCCATCCAGTATGATCTTGTCCTGGAACCATTCGGCTCCCCAATCCGTCTCGGCGAGCAATCTCTGCTCACTCAGCCGGTGGTTGCTAAGCCTGTCGATTTGAACCTGTCCCCATCGGTTCCACTGATATCCGAAATTTTCAAAATCGGATTTCTCATGACCCGCGAAACGCGGGATGCCATTGCGAATTGGAAAGGTGACCTTGCAGGCCTGACATGTCAACTGGCCTTCGATAATTTCGCCATCTTGTGTCTTTTTCGTATCGGTCAAAACCAGATCCGAAGAGCAATGGGGACAGGCCAGCCAGTCGAGAATATTTTGAAACATGAAAAACCTTTATTTGCCCTCTATCTCGATGTTGGCTAAATCTAGACCTAGTGTAGTAAAGCGCGTTCCGGGCAAATTCAATCGGCATTGACCTGAAAGTTGAAAAAGATGGGAAAAGGATTTCGCGCGGTCTTCGTCAACCATGTCCACCCCGACAGCAAACACGTCTCGGCCCTGCGGATGAGGTCGTTCGCCGACACCCTTGCCGCCCAAGGAAACGAGATCGTCCTGTTTACGCAAGCCCTGAACCCGACGGATGCCGCGAAACCGGTTTCCCAGGTCGGCAGGGAACTTGCCAGCCACGATTGGACCCGGCCTTATGTTCTTGCCTGTCGCCCTGAATCATTCCCTCTTTTACGCAGGGCGCGCGAAGGATACCTAGTCTTTGGTTTGCGTCAAGGGGTTCTCGCGAGTGCCTATTTTTTTCGTAGCGGCGTCTTCACCGACTGGCTGGAAGGGGCATTGCCCTATTTACCGATCCTCAGCCAGGACTTCCAGCCCGACATCATTTGGGCAACTTTCGGCAACACGGACGCCTGGAACATAGCCCGGCGGATGGCCGCGGAGTCCGGCTGCCCCTGGGTTGCCGATCTGAAGGACAACTGGGGCGCCTTCCTGCCGATCGGGTTGGCCCGCCTCATCGCCGCGCGGTATCGGGACGCCGCTCACATGACGGTCTTTTCCGAAAGTCATCGCGAGGAAGCGGACCACTGGTTCGGCCAGGATAAAACCGTCATCTACAGCGGTTTTAACGAAGCAGCGGCGGCCTCCCCGCCGCAACAGGCAGGGGCCTTTCGAATCCTTTTGACCGGCAGTGTTTATGGTGAGGCTTCCCTGGCGTGCTTTATCGGCGGACTGCGGGCCTGGTTGGCGGCGGCCCCCATAGGCAACGTCATTTTGTCTTATGCCGGAAATGACGGTGAGGAAGTCGCAAGCCAGGCGGCTGTTTTACAGGACCATTGCGAAATCAATATCCAGGATTTTCTGCCCTACGACGAACTGCTGGCCCTGCAAAAGGCGGCGTCGCTCAACGTCTACATGCGCAATTCCAGAAACCTGTTCCAACACAAGGTCCTGGAACTTCTGGCCGCCGGGCGGCCTGTTCTTTCGGTTCCTGGGGAAGGCCGGGAGGCGATGCGGATTGCGGACCGGGTCGGCGGCTGCCTGCTGCCGTGTGACACCGAACAGCAGGTCTTTCAGGCTTTGCAAAAAGTTTCTTCGCACGCACTGTCGGCCACGGATGTGGATAAAATAAATGCCTATTCCTGGCCCGCGCAATCCAAAGAATTGACCCGGCTTTTCAGGCGATTGGCTGGAGGCGCCCGATGAAGGTTACTGTCTCTGTTCATGGTCGCTTTCACGCTTTTGAACTGGCCCGGGGCCTGCATCACCGCGGAATGCTGGAGTGTCTGCAAACCACCTATCCCGCCTTCGTGACACGACGGGTCTTGGGATCCGATGTTCCTTTGCGCACGGCGCCCTGGCTTGAGGCGTGGCGACGTCTTTATCCGAAACTCAAGCTTGGCCCGCAGCCGGATCTTGCCATCGCGCGGGCATTTGGCCGCTTCGCCGCGCGCTCAATAAGGGGTAGCCGGGCCGATCTGGTCGTCGGCTGGAGTTCCGCTACCCTTGAAGTCATCGCCCCGGCACACGATGCCGGAATGAAGGTGATTATCGAGCGGGGCTCAACCCATATTGTTTATCAGACGGAAGTACTGCAAAACGAGTACCGGCAACGTGGAAAAGAATTTACCGTGACGGATTCCGGGATTATCGACAGGGAACTCCAAGAATATGAAATGGCGGACGCTATTTCAGTCCCTTCATCCTACGCGGCGCGCACATTTATCGACAGGGGCGTTGCGGAAAAAAAATTGATCGTTACGCCGCTGGGTGTTGATCCCGATCGCTTCAAGCCCTCCGGCGTTGAGTACGCCAATGCGGTGCCTCGCATTGTGTTTGTTGGTTCGCTTGGAATTCGCAAGGGAACCCACCACCTTCTTCGTGCCTTTTCATGCTTAAAGGAAAAGGCGGAGTTGCATCTTATTGGGCCAGTGGAAGCAAATTTTGCTTCGGATTTGGCCGACCTTCCCCTCGACAATGTTTTCATCCGGGGAGTGGCCTCAGGTGAGGCCCTGTTGGAACATTACGCCCGGGCGGATATTTTTTGCCTGCCCTCCCTTGAGGAAGGATTTGGCATGGTCGCGCTGGAGGCCATGGCTTGCGGCCTCCCGACCGTCCTCAGCAATGTGACCGGCGCCGCCGATGTGATAACGCCGGGGGAAGACGGCCTGATAGTTCCAACCGGGGATGAAAACAGCCTGGCCGAAGCCCTGGAAGAACTGATTAACGACATTGGAAAACGCCGGGACATGGGCGCGCGCGCACGTGCGAAGGTGTTGGCCGGTTACCGCTGGGACGATTACATTGGGCGGGCGTTATCGGCCTACCAAAGAATTCTGGCGTAGAATTAAAATTATCGGCATTTTCCCCGTCCCGGGTCAAAGAGTATGTAGCGCAATTGCTCTTTGCGGCCGGAGATTCGGTCAAATTCGAAGTTCAGTGGCGTGCCGGAAAAGTCGTTCACCGGTATCTTCATTTCAAGAAATTTGTTGGCCATTTGCAGCATGCCCCGTGCATCCATGACACCGCCCGGCGCCGGGACGGGCTGATCAATCTTCAGGCGCTGGCGAACAGGACGCCAGAACGCAACAAGCAGCACAAGCCAAAGCGGCGACAGGAACCCGATGCCGGAGGTCACCGTGCGAAACAGGCCTTTCATGCCAGTCTCGAAAAAACCGGCATCGGCGGCCCCGATTCCAAATTTCCCCGATACGGATTCGCCGATCAAATCGGATTGCTGGTACAGCCAGAATATATGTGGAGCAATAATAACGCCGGCAATGGCGACGGACAACACCATGCCGGGGCGCAGTATTTTGCTCCTGTAAGGGTGGTAGGCGAGAGCCGAAACAAGAATACCCGCAGCCGCCAGTGCGAACGTGTATTTCGACAATATGCCCAGGCCGAGGACGGCTCCAAACAGAATATAGGAAGACACCCCGCTCTTTTCCTGAAGACGAAACAGGCAAACAAGGGTCGCTAAAATCAGGGCCGTCGCCAGGACGGTATGGCTATAGGATTGCACGGCGTCCCAGGCAATATAATAGAGCCAAAGGGGAGAGAGTGCGGCCAGGGCGGCCAAACCATCGTCTTCGATAACACGACGGCCGAGAACGTAAAGAAAATGGAAGATCAACCAGTAAGCCGGAAATTTGATGAGAGAAACGGACCAGATTTCAACACCGGCGATCTGCTGAACCGCAATGACCAGCCAGGTATAGAGAGGGGGGTTAACAACGTCGTAACCCCAGCGAAGAACTTGGGAAAACAACAGTTGTTCGGCGTCATCGGTCGGGGCGGCCGGGAACAGCAGCCCCCGTATGATGAAATGCGCCACGACCAGGGCACTCAGAAGACCGTGAAACCGCCCTGGGGTGAACAGGAATGGGACGGGACGACCGGTTCTCACGGGTAATCGGCCCTGAGCGGAGCAACCCTGGGAAGATTTCGCGCCCGCTCGACAAAGGACGTCAGCCACAGTTGACCGATAAAAGGCTTCCAGAGCTGAACGGCCAAGGCGTCCTCTCCCCGGCGCAGCCGACGGGCCGCCCGCTGCCACCACCGCGCATCCCACATGGGATTTTGGGCGAAGTCGCGGCCATTGAAAACTTGTTCGGCAAGGTCAAGCAGGCCGTCGCGGAACCACTGGGCCTGGGGCGGCAGGAAACCCTGCTTATTCCAGCGCGTGCGCACGGGTTCCGGCAGGATATCGCGCATGGCTTCGCGCAGCAGGTACTTCGTTTGGGCCTTTCCCATCAGCAGGTTTTCAGGCAGGGAAAAGGCATATTCGGCGATGCGGTGATCGCAAAACGGCAGCCGGACTTCCCGCGAGTGGGCCATCGAGTTGCGGTCGCCATAGCGAAGCAGGGTGGTCAGGAAACCGTTGCAGGCATCATGGTGCAGGGCCTGACGCAATGTTTCGGCCTGAAAGGCTTGATCGTGATTTCTCACAATCTCGCCGACAAATTTCCAGCCAATGCCGAATTTAAGATCGCTGCCGCGCCCCAGGGCATGCGCCGCGGCTCGCCGCAACCCGAAAGGAAGAGACGTTTTCCATGCCTGATCGACACCCGACAGGGCCAGGGGATAGCGTTCGCGGATGAGTCGTTCCTCGTCGGGCGTGGTCGCGTGGGAACGAAGATAGGAGGCAAAATACTGCTCGTACCCGCCTAGGATTTCATCAGCCCCCTGACCGTCCAACAGCACGGTGACACCGTTTTCGGCGGCCAGGCGGAAAACACACCATTGGGCGTACTGCGAGGCACTGTCCACGGGCAACTCGTTAAGCCAGATGAAGTCGTCCAAATCCTCCATTAGGCCTTCGGCGTCTGGTTTTGTTTGGTGCTGGATTGCATGGGTTGCCGCCACCACGGCATCAGCCCAGGACCCTTCATCGGCCGGGCTGCCGGGGAAGCGCCCGGTGAAGACGTGATACGGATTTTCATCTCCCAACAAACGCCGGGACAGGCAGGTGATGGAGCTGGAATCCAGGCCGCCCGACAGGCACGAACCGACGGCAACATCGCTGCGCAGCCTTATTTTCACGGCATCGTCGATCAGATCACGAAAATGGCTGACGGCGTTTTCCTGCGAGGTGGAGGCCGGTTCCGATCCGGGAGTCGCGTCCCAGTATTTTTCCACCGACCAGGATAGGTCACCCAGGTTCAGCAAAAGTTTTTCGGCGGGCAACAGTTGGCATATGCCCCTGAACACGGTTTGGCGTTGATGGTCCAGGCCATTGGCCGGACTGTCCAGGAAACGTAACAGGGCCGGCTTGTCGACATCGACATCAACGCCTTCGAGGGCGAACAGGGCCTTGTAATCAGAGGCGAAGGCGAATAAGCCGGGTCGTTCAAGAAACAAAAAAGGCTTCTCGCCGAAACGGTCCCGGGCGCAGAACACCACACCCCGACGCTGGTCGTAGATGGCGAAGGCGAACATGCCGTTGAATTCGCCAAGGCAGTCCTCGCCCCACTGCCGGTAGGCCTCCAGGACCACCTCGGTGTCGCTGGTGGTGCGGAAAACAGAGCCGTTTTGCCGCAGCCGCTCGGCCAGTTCAAGATAGTTGTAAAGCTCGCCGTTATAGGTGATGCAATAGGAGCCGTCGGCGCTTTGAAAGGGCTGGGCGGCGCGCCGGGAAAGGTCGAGGATGGCCAGCCGGCGATGGCCGAAACAAAGCCGCCCGTCCTGCGTTCGCCAAAGGCCCTCGCCATCCGGACCCCGGTGCGTCATCAGATCGGTCATCGCCTTGACGGCGGCCTGGTTGACCGTGGATAGTCCGGCCAGGCCGGCTATGCCGCACATGGTGAACCAAAATCCATTGTAGAGTACGGGAAAATAGCGATCATTCCTTCTGCTGTAACGCGCCAGTGTGTATATTGCCACGTCGCGGCGCACAAGCCCACGCTTTCTAATGGCCAGACGGATCAAAAGACAGGTCTCCATTGATGCATATTAACAACGCAACTCTTCCTCTTGCATGGGCCCTGCGCCAGGTCGGAACGCGGGTCAGGCTGCGCGGCTGGGAAAGAGTGTTACGCGCCCTGTTCCACCCGGACAGGCAGCGCCGCGTTGCCTTCCGCATTCCTTTCAATGGTTTTACCTATCCGGCCACCGCCGACAATATTGTCGATTGGAACGCCCTGTTCTATGGCGCCTACGAAGCGTTTGAATTGAAACTGCTGGCGGCCCTGGCGGGGCGCATCGAAGGGGCCGTATTCATGGACGTCGGCGCCAATGTCGGCCATCACGCCCTGTATATGGCCGCACACGCACGGCAGGTGCACGCTTTCGAACCAAACCCCGCAATGTGGCCTCTGATTGAGGAAAAAATATCCATTAACGGTTTGGCGAACATGACCCTGCATCGTTACGGGCTGGGCTTGAAGGCGGCTGAATCGCCGCTTTATCTGGGGCCGGAAAGCGGCGAGGCTTCCCTGTTGGCGGGTGCCAGCAGAACCTCTCCTTCGAGCAGTGTCCCGGTTACAATCGTTCGCGGCGATGACTATTTCCCGACCGCCGGAATCGACAGGCTCGATCTGGTAAAAATGGATGTCGAGGGCTTCGAGAAGCAGGCCATCGAAGGCATCCGCGCCCACCTGGAGACGTGGCGGCCGGTGATGATGATTGAGCTAAGCGAACTCGGAAAACAACAATTCGGCGACTTCACAACATTCGTCAAAACGTTTCCCGAAGACTACGAATTTTATTTTTGCCACCGGACCCCCGGTCTGATCATCCTCACCGTCATTCAGGCCGCGGACGCGGAGGCCTATGATGATTTTGTCGGAAATGTGTTTTGTGTTCCCGTTGAGCGCAGCAAACTGCTCCGGCAACTGGCCGGCCTCTGATGAGCGTGATTGACTACAAAAATCTGAAAATTGGCGGCATTTTCCTGGTCTCCGGGCAGGTGTTTCAGGCGCTGTTGGCCTTCGGCGTCAATCTGGTTCTGGTGCGCTTTATTTCGCCCGGTGAATTCGGACGTTTCGCGCTGATCCTGGCCGGTGCGTCCATCGTCTATTCCATCATCTCGCCGCGCATTAATTTCCTGATTATCCGCATGCCGGAGTCCGACTATAACGACAAGATGAAGGACATGCTGTTTTCGGCGATGGCGCTGGAAACCCTGGCGGCGACGTTGATCATCACTGTCTGGCTGATCGTCACCGGTCACGCCGGTTTGTGGGAAATCGTGCTTGTCGGCGCGGTCGGCCTGCGCCACTGGACGGATCTCAACAAGGCCTTCTATGAGCGTACCATGCCCTATCGCCAACTGGCCGTGGTGGAGACGGGAGCCTCCGGCGGCGGGCATCTGCTGGCCCTCGCCATGGTGCTGGGCGGGCTGGGTTGGGTTACCTTGTTTGTCCGCGAGGTGGTGATTTCGTTTATCAATCTTTTTGGATTGTGGCGTGTCGGCGGTATGACCCTCTACCGCCTGCGATTGCTGACGCTAACGGAGTGGCTGGCGCTCTACAAAGATGCCCGGGGCGTCTGGCTGGACGGTGTGATGGAAGGGAACTTCCAGCGCCTGACCATTCTTCTGGCCGGCTGGTTTGGGGGTGAGGCGACGGCCGGACTGTTTTTCCAGGCCCAGCGGTTGGCCTTCGTCCCCCATCAGGTGCTGTCGCCGGTTATCTATCGCATTCTGACCAACTGGTTCGGCCGCACCGAAGACGCCAAGGCTCGCAGGGAAGGACGCAACAAGGTCCTGCTGTTCCTTTTCCCGCCTCTTTTACTAGCCGGAATTCTGACCGTGCTGTTTGCCGATCCCGTCGTGCCCTGGCTGTTCGGCGAAAGCTGGGCAAGAGCCGCCGATATTCTCGTCGCCATGTTCGGTATGGTGTCTTTTTGCACCCTGTTCGAAACTCTAAAGTCCTATTGCCTGACGACGCGCCAGTCGGTCACCTTGTTTGGCGGCCGCGTCGTCCAGTATATCGGGCTGCTGGTGCCGACGGCAGCCGGTTTTGCCGGTTGGCTCAGCGCCGATATCGCCCTGGCCATGGGGCTGTCGATAGCCTATTTCCTGGCCTTCTTGTTCATCTTCATGGTTCTGCACCTGAAGGAGAGCGGGGCCGGGGCGATCCCTCGCAGATGATCCAGCCGTTGTACGCATCGACCCGCGTCTCCGGCAGCCAGGTTCTCGGGGCGACCCGCGTAATCCTGTAGTCGAAGCGGGTCAGAATTTCGCGGCACCCGGCCTCCAGTTGTTCGCCGTGAACCTCGATCACCAGATGCGGGCGGTGTTCCTCAAGCAGCCGGAGGCCGCCCTGCAACGCGTCCACCTCGCCCCCTTCAATATCCATTTTGATAAAATCAGGCCGGAAGTAATCGGCCGAGAGCTGGTCAAGGGATACGGTATCGCCTTCGGATTTGGCGCCAACCAGAGCCTGCACGGCCGTGATCGGGTAGGGGTTCCTGGCAAAGTTTGCCTGCATCTTGGATATATTTTCATCGACGGGCTCGACGGCAACCACCTGTCCGCCCGTGTGTTTGGCGAGAATAAGGCTGTAGTAACCGGCATTGGCGCCAATATCGAAGGCGCTTCGGCTTTGCCGTAACAACCGCTTGCAATGTCCGGCAATCTCAATTTCATACAACCCCAGAAACAAACGGGTCTGGTGAGTGAAATCGAGACTCATGACAATCCCGGAGCCGATGCCAAAAGGGAAACGGCGGAAATCTGCCGATGAAGGCAGGAGTGTGTCCTTAAGTATCGAAATGAATGCCATGAAAAGACCTGTTGCATAAACACGCTGAACCCACATTATACAGAGTGATAATAAAGGCTCATAGTGATGGTATGACAATGAAACCGGATAACTTATTTAGCGATCTGGCAATCGGCCGGCTCGCCCGCGACCATCCGTTGTCTTACATCGATATCGGCTTGCGCGGAGGGTTTCAGGAGGATCTGTCGCCCCTTGCCTTCGCGGTTAACGCATTTGGTTTCGAACCCGACCCGCAAGAGCGCGCCCGCCTGGACGCTGCGCCCGCCGGGCCGTGGATGTCGAGCCGTATCTTACCCCACGCCATAGGGGCGACAAGCGGCCGGCAGAAACTATTCGTTCCCACAGATCCGCAATCGGCGTCGTTACTCGAACATAACCCGGAAATTGGAGAGAAATTCCGCAAACCCCAGTTTTTCGAGATCGAAGAGATCATTGATGTCGACACGGTCACCCTTGCCGAGGCGGCAAGGTCCACCGGAATTGGATCGGTCGACTACATTAAAATTGATATTGAAGGGGCGGAAATGGGCGTTTTCGAGGCTTCCCCCCGGGTCATGGACCGGGTGCTGGCCGTTAAGACAGAGGTTTCGTTCCTGCCCGTGCGGCATGATCAGCCACTGGCTCACGACGTCGAGGCTTATTTCAAGGAAAGACACTTCGATCTGATGGATGTCATCCAGCCCGCCCATTGGCGCCGTCAGGGGTATCAAGTTCATCCCTACATGTCCCGGGAAAAACCGCCCTATTCGCGGGGCCAGCTGATTCAGGCGGATCACCTCTATTTTCGCGATCCGCAAAGCCTTGGAAACGATATTGGCGCCCTGACAAAACTGGCTTTGATATCAATGGCGTTCGGCTATTTTGATAATGCCCTGATGATTTTCGAACAGCCGGAGTTGTGTTCACAACTGCGCCGGACCTACGGGGTATCGCCGCTGGAACTGGTTCATCCCGCTTCACGGAAGTATGGCCGGAAAATGTTTCTCAATGCCGCCTACCGGCAATTCAGAGGGCTGGTCCCGTTTCTCCGATATTTTAAGCACTATTAATATTCCGGAAAATATCCAGCAATCGATCAACGTGGGATTCCCAGATGAAATCGTTGGCGACATTTTCCCGCCCGCTGCTGATAAGTGATTTCCGCAATGTCTTATTTTCGTCAAGGCGTTGAATCTGCCGGATCAGGCTGGATGCAGAAAGAGGCGAAAAATAGAGTGCCGAATTCTTGCAGACTTCCCTGTGGATGGGCGTGTCCGAGGCGATGATGGGGATGCCGATGCTCATCGCCTCGACCAGGGGATGGCCGAAGGTTTCGGATAATGACGGGAAGATGAACAGGTCGTGGCTTTTATATATACCCGGAAGATTCTGGTAGGGAATATGGCCGGCCATCGTTACCTGCCCGCGTTCGACGCCCTTGTTCAACAGAAAATAATCTTTTTCCCCACCGGGCGTTTTGGCGATCTGTTCAAGGTCCATCGTCACTGTGAGATGGCATGGAACGCCCTGCGCGTTTAATTGGGCGACGGCTTCCGAAATCAGGCCCGGCTGTTTGTGTGGATAGTAAGCCGAAATATACAGAAGTTTCATGACTCCTCCTTCCAGCCATTGCCGCACATGAGGACCGGAATCGGAAAAGATGGAAATCGTTCCATACTGATTTACCAGGACACGGTCACTCAGTTCCCCTGCCCAGGAAAGGAACAATTTTTTCAAGGTTTCCGACGGTGTCAGAACAATACGTGAGGATCGGGCCGAGGCGATAATCAACTTGCGCCGCGCGATCCTGTGAAAGATTGCCTGGGTGCTCAAGCTGGGCCCGATGTTGGTGAGATAAAAAGGATCGAAGTGTCCCCCTTCACGGACCAGCAAAACCTGGGGCACGGGCGGGGCCAGCAAGCCGAAGTTCGCCGACGAAAACAGAATGTCGGGCTTGCGCCTGGAGACGATTTGCCGCCAGACAATTTGTTCCCACAGGGCGCGGCGAATGGGTGACATGCGGTCGGCCGGCAGCCGGATCACTGGAACATCCGCTTCCAGATGAAAATCGCTGGAAAGGGCGAGGGTGATATTTACGTCCCGCTCCGATAAAGAGCGGGCGAGGTTATTCGTATACGTGACAATGCCACCTATTTTGGCCGACATTGCGTTAATGATGACCTTCATGGATCCACATCCAATTGCGGGGAAAGCAGGGCGTTAAGAATGCGGATGATATTTGAATCGTGGGTCAACTCAAGTTCCAATGTTCTTTTACGTGCGGCCTCGCCTATAAGGCGTCGTTGCTGATCCCGTCCAATCCAGGAACGGCACACCCCGGCGAGTTCATCATCACACGAGAAATATACGGCTTCCTTTTCCTCTCGGTACAAGGCGCTGATTTCGTTGTTACGTTCATGTACCATGAATCCCGCACAGGCGGGTATCTCTATTGACCGGCATGTTTGCAGATCGCGGTTGGCCTTGCGCAGGAAACACAAATTTATCGGGCTTGCGGCGACAACCCTGGCGAAGTCGTCGTTGTAGGCGGGCTTGTTTTCAATTGTTAGATTGGGGTGTCGCCCGATCCAGTCGGCCCATCCGTTTCCCCACACACGCACGTCCAACCCCTGCCGAGCCAAATGCATGACGCTTTGGGCACGCGGTCCTTCAAACGATCCGATGAAACTGACGGCTGAGCCAAACCGTTGCCGCTCCTCCTCAGTGATCGGGACGAGACGGTGCAAGGCGGGATCGCAACTGTTGTTGACAAAAAATACGTTCTTTACTCCAAGGAAAGGAAGTTCCTCGGGGCGGGCGTTGAAAGATTTTGTCGTCACCCACAAATCAAAAAGCGGCAGCGCCCGGTCAATTTGCCGGGTCCGCAGTGCGGGGTTCATCATGTCGTCTTCACAATACCAGACAACCGCCAGTTTTTTGTTAATCTGCTTGGCTTGGCGTAATGTCGCAGGCTTGATCATATCAGCGGCATCAAGCCAAAGTATGTCGGCGCCGCTTTCAACTTCCTTGAGAATGGCCTGATTGGCTTTTGCCGAATCTTCGGGAAGGCGTAAACGGTAACGTATTCTTTGAATCAGGGTCGGGCGGGTTTCATAATTAGCCCCCCGGGGAGCCGTTGGCACGCATCTCAGCGAACAGCCAAGAGAACGCATGGCCGCCGCTCTTTGCACCGTTCGCGATTCTTTAAAAGTTTGCCCGACCAGGATAATCCGTATTGGCTTCTTGATCTCAAGAGTGACGGACATTGCATGGCCTCAGATAATTTATCGCTTGTTTAAGGCCCTCGATATCTTCCGCAAAACCCCATTGTTTGATCATGGTGCTGGCCGCTTCACCCATTTTTTCGGAGTGTTTGAGACAATGAACAAGACTGTCGGCCAAGGCCTGAACATCGCCAAATGGGAACACCCTGCCGCATCCATCATTTAACAAATCAGCGGCGCAACCAACCTGATCGCTGACAACAACCGCCGTTCCACACGCCATTGCTTCGTTAATCGCCAATCCCCAGGGCTCACGTTCCGACGGCAGAACCATCACATCGGTAATATCGTATAGTGAAGGTAATTCGCTTTGGTTCTTAAATCCAGGAAAAGCTGCCTCTGGCGCCAGGGCGCGCAGCCGTTCCTCCATGTCTCCACCACCGACGAAGATGAGAGCCGGTCTTTCACCCTCCCCCCAGTCAACGCTGTTGACGGCGTGAATAAGAATATCCGGGTGTTTGCGGGGCATGAATTTTCCCGCAAAAAGAATAACTTTCCGCCCAGGCGCTATTCCCAATTCAGCCTTCAGTTCATTGCGCCGTGGGTGGGCGGCTTTCGCTTTTATCGCGAAACTATTATTGTCGACGGCATAGGGCATTAAAAATATTCGATTGTTCGCTATGCTGCGGCGCAGATAGTAGTTTTTATTCTCGGTGCCGATCGCGAGGAATGCCTGACAATGTCGAAAAATAAAGCCAATGTAGAGACGTTTCAGCCAACCCCTGGGCCCCGTTCCATCGGGCATGGCGAGGTCGCAGTTCTCGGCGCGCATAAGCACGGGGGTGCCCAGATATCGAGCAAGCACGAGCGCCTTGCGCATGATCTGGCTGCCCCAACCATGCAGCCAAAGCATGTCGCAATTTTTGATCTCTGAAAGCAGTTCCGTATCGCTTAAGGATATATTTTCATAACCCTCGGTCAGCGGGATGTCCCACTCCACCTGGCGTTTGAAGCCGGAATCATAGTAGGCCGATCCTGTCGGGTTATTCTCAAAAATCACCCGTAAATCGATCTCTTCCTCTTTGGCAATACGACGCAAGAGAGGCGCCTGATATTGAATGGGATGAGAGAGCAGGTATGTAAGCTTGGTGATTATGGCCGATCTCCCCAGGTCTGATGCCATGCATCGGCGAAGGACGCCCTGAACCGGTCATGGCTATAGTTTTCTTCAACGAACCGCCTGGCATTCCGGCCCAGTTCATTGCGTTTTTCTCTTTCTTGCGTGATGGCTGCAATCGCCGCGGCCATCTCATCCGCGTCGAAGGAAACAAGGGCGCCGGTCTGGCCGTCGATAACGTAATCCTCCGGTCCGCCGCAACGGGTCGAGACGACGGGTATCGCCGTGGCCATGGCCTGGAGACCCGCAATATTCAGGCCCTCCTGGGTGGACGGAATAACAAAAACATCCAACTCCTGGTAAAAACCAGGCAAGTCGTCTTCCTTTAACCAGCCCGTCCATGAGATGTGCTCCGAAAGGCCAAGTTCATTGGCAAGGCGCAGCAAAGGTTCCGGTGCATCTCCGGTCAATTTCAACGCAACCATTCTTTCGCGCTCAAGCAGTCGTTTTAATGCATGGAATAAGAGGGCAAGGTTTTTTCTGGGATCGCCCGGGCGTCCGGCAAATCCAATAATTCCCGGTTCGGGGGGGCGTGATGGAGGTTTGAAAATACCTAAATTCACGGGAATAGGGACTCTGGAAAATTGTTCCGGGATACCCCCTGAAGAGGTAAGGGACTTCAGCGCGTAAGAACTAACCGCCATGAAACGTCCGTTCCCTTTCATGATTTTTCTTTCCATGACACGTTGAACGGGGGAAATGAAAAAACGGTCAAACTGCCGCCGCACAAAAGGCATCGAGCGGCGGCGTTCGGCCCGATCATCGATCATGGTGCTCGCACACCAAACAAGATGGGGAACGCCCAGGGCCGCCAACGGGTATGAAGTTAGAACGGTTCCTCCCACGACAATGTGGCGGTCATGGTTTTTAATCAGTCTGCGCCAATAGGCCGACAGCAGATAATAGGTGAACTCCAACTCCGGAAGCCAGCAGCCGACCGAAACACACGGGAAATCCTCAAAACATATCCCCTCACTCATTTCGGGTTGTTTCCCGGCAGGATATTGCCAACTGGTAACAACCAATTCCGGATAGTCCCTGTATGTGGCGTAATGGGAGACGGTGACGCGATAGCCAAGTTTTCTGAGATGGCAAACGAGAATTTTTGCTTTATCAGGGACTCCACCCGTTAATGGGGGCAGGGTGATAATTAGGATTGATTGGCTCATCGTGTACGTCTTGGCGTTTCCGGCCTTGGTTCGGCAGCGTCCCTGAGAACACAGTATGTTTGTTGAGCGGTGTCGCTCCAGTTGAACGAACGGGCGCGTTGGGATGCTTTTTTTCCAAGCGTCATGCTCAATTCACTGTTTAAAAGAAGCATTTCTATTTTTTCCGCCATATCGTTTTGATCATTAGGATCAAAAAACGATCCAGTATCGCCGAGCACTTCGGGCATTGCGGCTTCTTTTGAGCTGGCGATGGGAACGCCAATCGCCATCGCTTCCAGAAGGGGATTGCCGAATGTTTCGATCAGAGATGGAAAGACGAATACCCTACAATTCTTGTAGAGCTTCATAAGCTCCGTGGTATTCACGTGGCCCTTGAATATGACGTTTTTCTCGACGCCTAACTCCCGAGCGAGCGTGTCAAGTTCATGGGTATAGGCACGATCAATGTCTCGACCGACAATAAAAAGCCGAAGTTCGGGATATTTCTTAACCAGCAAGGCATGAGCCTGGAGAAGGGTGTGGTAATTTTTCTGAATATAGATATCCGACACGGCAAGGAGGTCAGAACCAAGTTTGGCATTATACATCTGGTCGGTCCTGATTGGATGGACGCCGTGGTGAACGACCGTGCATTTATTGCCCAGGCTTTTGAGAAACCCGAAGGTCAACAGCTTTTTTGCGTAATGTGAGACGGCAATGGCCTTTTTGGCCGTGAGCAATGAAAAGAAGGTAGCACCGGTGACCGCTAGCCAATACATGATCGATCCCGGATTTTGCGTTAACTGAATGACCGAAACGGCGTTCCTAAGTAAGATGACATGATTTCGTCCGAATATGGGGCCGTAATTAGCCGGAGAAAAGACAACATCGCAGCCCATCGCCCAGGCATGGAGAGGGATGGCGAACTGCTCCCAGCTTAATGTGTGTAAGAACGTCGAGCGAAAGGAAAAAAGGGTCACATTTACCTTTTCGCTGACCGGATAAAACAGGTCGAACTGGTCCTTGTGAAGGAAGAGGTGGAGCTCGACACCTGGCATGGCGGCGAGTTTTGGGATAATGTTGCGCAAATACGTTACGCCACCCCCGCTCTTTGCATGGACGCCATTAATAAGAACACGCATCGGGCCACGCGTGCCGGGAGGAACGGGCTCCCCATCAGGTGCCGGCATGCTACCCATTACATTTATTCCAAAGATGAAGCGCCATTTGTTCGGTTCTGGACGTATCGCTCAAAAACTAATATTCCCTGTATGATTGCTCATAGCAGAGCAGACCTGACGCGACAAGGAATATTGAACGGGTTCTATGGCTTCTGCCGTGTTTGGAGACCAAGCATTTTAGTAAGCCGCCATGCAGATTGGTTTCGTTCAGACAGACCGGCAATAAAAATCAAGGGTAGCACTACCAGGAAAAACTTACCGGCGTTGGCGACATACATTGCAAAATCCTGATCAAAGTCGACCAACCACGGTAATAGTGCCGCAATGGATGCAGAAGATAAGCTGCGAGGATCCTGGCCTAACCAGGCAAGTCCGCCAAGTCCAGCAACAAGTATGCCCACGTGTATGAACAGGCCAACCCAGTCCCCATGAATGACGGGTTGTCCGAGCAAGGTGATCGAGGAACTGTGAGTTCCTTTACTCGGGAATCCACAGTAGCGGGTCGAATAGTCTTGTCCCAAGGATAGACTCGGTTTTTCAGGCCAGATAACGCGAGGCACGAGTCCTTTTAACCAGAAGAATTGCTTGGAGAGTATAAATGGCTGGCCCCGATGAGTGCTTATTGCATTCTTGAGACAATTAACAGTGTCCGTTTGTCGCCACATCGTTTTCCACACAAGAATTTTTTGGAACATATGTGCCGTCGCTTCTAATGTTTCCTCAGAACTCTTCAATGAATCATGAGGAGTCCTGATGGACTGCATCACGTGCACTCCCCCAATTCCGAGCATCACAAAAATTATTCCGATGAGAATTACTCTTTTTATCGAAACATTAGCTAGCCGCAGCCAGTAAAGTGATGCCGCCATAGCAATAAAGATGGGGATTTTTCCTTCGTGAACGGAAAGCATCCCCGAAAAAGAAATGAAAAAAACCAAGGCCAGCAGGGCTTTAAATTTGCCCCCTCTTCCAATCCCCTGGCGAATAAGATAGACGAGCATAAATGCTTGCAACGGCGGCGACAGGAAACGGAGAGTCCTATAATAGGACATCGCCTGATCAAATGGAGAATAGAAATAAATAACATTGGCAATTGTTAGAATAATTATTAAGAAAATAAAAATTATTGATAAATATGAGGTCCTTTTTATTTGTATAAATTGTTCAGTTGCGGGGTTGGTGTTGATATAGAGGACGACAGAAGCATGCATAATAAGGATTATCATGGCGAATGCAGCAATGTATCGCTCAGCATCACTTCCCACTGAGTTCACAAAATCGTTCGTGGGAATTTCCGAAAGATAGACAGTCATCCCTTGCAGAAAAGAAAAGAAAAATAAAGAAATACATGACAAGAGAAACGGCGGGGAGGTAATAAAAAGGCCCTGCCCATTCTTGTTTTCAAGCCAAACTTGGGCTGCTATAATAATGATAGCAATATACCTTAGAACTTCAATCGGGACCCAGTAGAATAGGAAGCTGGCGGCCACCAGTCCGGCAAAAGCAATAATGATTGTTTGATGCCAGATGAATAAAGTTCCGTAGTATTTCACGTGCATTCTTATAGAGCCCTTTAATTTCCGTGCGGACATTATCACATCCTCAGTCTAATACCAGCGAGCCCTGAATGAGACTCATTTTCGGGATTCCCATTCGGCCAAAAGTCTGAATCAATGTGATGAACAGATTCGGAGGTTCGTCATGGGTAGAGCGATTGCGTTGCGGGATGATTTTAATGGGCCGGAGTTGCGGCGTTTTGCCAAGGCCTCGAAGGATGCGGGGCAGAGCCGACGACTTCTTGCACTTGCGGAGATTTACGATGGCGGCAAGCGCACGGACGCGGCCCGGATCGGTGACGTCGGACTTCAGGTTATCAGGGACTGGGTTCTTCGTTTTAACGCCAAGGGCCCGGACGGCCTGATTGACGGCAAGGCGAGCGGCCAACCCAGCAAGCTCAATGACGCGCAACGCCAGGCGCTTGCACAAATCGTTGAGGATGGACCGATCCCGGCGATCCACGGCGTCGTGCGCTGGCGGCGAAAAGATTTGGCTCTTTGGTTGTTTGAGGAGTTTCGTGTCTCGCTTGAGGAATCGAGCGTTGGCCGTGAACTGCGGGCTTTGGGGTTCCGCAAAATTTCGGCACGTCCGCGCCATAAGGGGCAGAACGAATTCGCCGTCGAAGGTTTTAAAAAAACTTCCCCGACGAGGTGGAGGAGATCCGGAGCCGGCTCCCGGCCAACACCAACATAAAAATTTGGTGGCAAGATGAAGCCAGGGTCGGCCAGAAGACCAAGCTCACGCGGCGCTGGGCAAAACGCGGCAGCCGGCCCACGGCCCCCAAGGATCAACGCACGAAGTCGGCTTATATTTTCGGCGCTGTCTGTCCCGCACGCGGCGTCGGCGCGGGCCTCGTTCTGCCCCACTGCAACACCGAGGCCATGCAATGGCATCTCGATGAAATCTCGTCCCAAGTGACGCCGAGTGCCCACGCTATTCTCATCCTTGATCGGGCCGGATGGCACACCACAGGCAAACTTAAAATCCCGGCCAACATCACATTGCTACCCTTGCCGCCAAGGGCACCCGAACTCAACCCCGTGGAAAACCTATGGCAGTTCATGCGCGACAATTGGCTGTCCAGCCGGATATTCAAATCGTACGACGAAATCGTCGCCCTATGTTGCGAAGCCTGGAACAAGCTCATCGATCAACCTTGGAAGATAATGTCAATCGGCCAACGGAAATGGGCGATGGGTTCTGGTTAATGCTCGCTGGTATAAGAACCTATTTTGAAAAGAATGCCGTAATTTCATGATCTTGCTCAGCGCCTTATCATCAGCTGGATCATAGCAACTTCGAGGTATGCCATCGAGGTTTCGACGATTTTCTCAAAATCCTTCGCCAATTGCCGATTTCGTCCCATCCATGCAAATGTGCGTTTGACCACCCAGCGGCGAGGAATGACTTCAAAGCCAGATGCATCGTCGTTAGTTCGCTCTGAAAAACTCTCGACATATTGACAAATCGATTCCCTTTGGTAATCGAATATCGGAAAATGCCAGGAAGCAAGCCCGTAACGTTTTTTTCTGGTAGATTTTCATGAAGCCCAAAAAGCACAATCGCCGTGACGCCGATCTCTTTTGCGAACGTCTGGACGCCATCATCGACATAAGCCGCCGCTTGGTCCGTCTGGCTGGGATGATATCCATCTCCATCATAAACGATCGTTTTTGAGAGGGAGCAGTGACAAGGCCAAATGCTGCGTTTGTTGTATGGTTTTTCCTCTCAGAACTGTCCCTTGAAACAACCTCTCAAAATTCATTCGATGTTTGCGGGATTTGAGAGATGCGTCACGTTTATAAAAATTGAGGTGCATTGATCAATTGCTCATGCAGCCTCTGCAATTATCCGGTTTACCGTAGAAACACCGACCCCCAGTTGCCGCGCTATCTTGCGCTTGCCGGTCCCCTGCGCCCTCGCGGCTAGCACGGCGTTCTCTACCTTTCCCGTCACCTTTGGGCGTCCCAAGGTCTTGCCTTGAGCCTTGGCCCGGTTCAACCCAGCCTTCACCCGCTCTTGGATCATCGCTCGCTCGAACTCAGCAAATACGCCCATCATCTGGAACATCGCCTTGCCTGCTGGGGTCGTGGTATCGATGCCCTGCTGATGCAGATACAGGTCAACGCCGACGGCATGAAGTTCGCTCAGGAAGCCAATCAGGTCTTGCAGGGATCGTCCTAATCGGTCCACGGACCAGGACATGACCACGTCGAACTTGCGGCGTGTGGCTTCCTTACAAAGCCGGTCAAAGGCGTCTCGCTGTTCCCGGGACTTGGCTCCGGAGACACCGTTGTCATCATAAACGGCAACAATCACCCAGCCTGCCCTCTCAGCGGCTTGCTCAAGTTCCAGGCGTTGGTTTTCGACGGTCTGTCCGTCGGTGCTGACGCGGATATAAATGGCGGCGCGTTTAAGTGTGGTATTCTTTTGGGAGGTCATGATTGCTACTCCAATAGCTGTTATGGCTCAGGCCCGTTGGGGTGTTGCTGCGCCCTGGCGGGTCGATTACATCATAACATAATCATGTTCGGAAAACGATTGTTTATCGAACCACATAATTGGGTTATAATTATTGTGTAATTTCAAGGGTCGGTGTGTTGAAAACTTAAAGGGGTTTTCCGAACCACCCTCATCAGAGACATAATTTGGAATAAGCCGTCAGTGGTTAGGATTAAATCATGACTAACAAATCGCCAAAGAATACAGATAAAGAATTGCTGCTGGCCGCTGCCGGTGGTGATTTGGTTGAAGGCGTTGACAGAGATGACATCACGGACTTGGCGGAAGCCACAGTAAATGCCATTCCTGTAGCCAAAGAGCGAGCATGGTTTAAAAAACGTGGCCTACCAGTTCCTGAAGAATATTTAGAAGGATATGACCCACTTGATGAAGATGACGACAGGCAAAGTTGGATGGAAGATAAAAAATTTAATGCAGTCCGTATTATATCCCCCAAGAATGCAAAATACTCTGAATAGCCATTCGCACGACTGAAATTGCCGAATTCATGATGCCCTTAACTGTGTACGGATAAATTTACCGGGGGTTACCCTGTGTTGGGTCCAGACATCCCTCCGCATGGATAAGCCATAGACGACACCTGCAAGGGCATCCGCTAAATCCTTTGAACCGGTTGGCGGGTGATCCACCTTTTCTGTTTTGCTATCAACTTCAAGGGATATCAATTCAGTTCGGAGCGTTTCGTGGTCTGGTATGGAAACCCGTTGATCATACAGGGCCGCTTTAAGCCATTCGTAGGGTTCGGGTGTCCGGTCCATGGAGCGTTGTCCGACGATAAATCCGGCACGCTGCAATGTCTGCAGCATGTCTATCGATTGGAAACTATCCGCACTAACAAAACGAATGTATGCGGCGGAGCAATACTGGTCCACTGAGGCGGTCGCATAATGTGGCTGCGGGCGGAGTAAAATTCCGCCACTTTTGTGCCTTTGACCCTATTGGGGTTGGAAGGCGGAAGGATGTACTCAGTGGATCTTTACAGA
>JADHSW010000199.1 GCA_016776705.1 Rhodospirillales bacterium | reverse complement strand
AACCCGAGCAACCTGCGTTTGATTAAACGCAGGTTGCTCTAAACGCTCAGGCGTTTAAAAGCCAGCTTGGCCGCTGCGAGATCTTCCAGCGCCGTCCCGGCGGATTTGAAATATGTTATTTCGTCGGCATCTTCGCGAAGAGGGCATTGCCCGCGCGACATCTCGAACAGATCGCCGATAATATCTTCAATAACGATGGCCCCACCCGCAAGGGGCTGCACCAGGTCGCCCGCTTCTTTCATCGCCCCGGCGCGGGTATCGCAATAGATACGCGCGCGTTTGACGCATTCGTCGTCAGCTTCGCGCATTTCCGGTGTGAAGCCCCCGACCAGATCGAGGTGTTGGCCTTGAAGCAGCCATTTTCCATGTATTAACGGTGCGCGAGATAACGTCGCGCAGGAAATTATATCCGCCTTGGGTACGGCCTCTTTCAGGCTTGCGGCAACGCAGACGGAAAAACTTTCGCCCGCCAGTCCTTGTACAACGGCTTCGGCTTTTTCAGGGTTTCGACCCCAGACCAGAACATTCCTGATCGGCCTGACCGTCGCGTGGGCGCGAATGAGATGTGGCGCCAGCACTCCGGTACCAACCATTAACAGGGTCGACGAATCCTCGCGGGACAAGTACCGCGAGGCCACACCGGAAGCCGAGGCTGTTCTGCGGGCGGTTAATTCAGTCCCGTCCAGCATCGCCAGCGGCGTACCACTGTTGCCATCAATCAACATGTAGGAACCCATCACGGCGGGTAAATCCCTGGCGCCATTTTCCGGAAACACAGTGGCTATCTTGACCCCGATAACATCCCCCTCGCGCCAAGCAGGCATGAGCAGAAGTGTCGGGTTGATACCGTCAGGTGTTTCAATGGAGTGATGATGACGCACCGGCGTAGTGCAACCATCCCTGAACATGGTATCGATTGCGTCAATCAGGGATGCGTAGTCGAGGGTATCTTGAAGGTCTTCCCGGGATATGAGGTGCATGGGCTTAAGCCGCATCCACCTTGGTCAACAAGGGCGGATGCGAGGTTGCCAGAAGTGGTGTGGCGGCTTGTGCCGATTTTGCGGCTTCCAGTTTTTTGATCTGCTCGCGGAGCATGGCCTCTTCGCGCCTGGCATTTTCAAGCATGCGCATGAGTTGCCGATTGCGCGCCCTGCGCCGCCCACCCGAAATAAAAGAGATCAGGCCCCCGCAAAGGAAGCCCGCAAAAGCAGCGGCCAAAACAGCGGCAAACAACGGCACCTGAAAACTGTACGAGGCAGGCCAAAGGTCCACAGACACAAGGCCGCGGTTGGAAATAGTAAAAACGACAACCACCGCCGCCAGCGGGATCATCAAAATCCAGGAAAGAAATCGGGACACAGAATTTACCCGTTAAGTTTTTCGCGTAGTTGTTTTCCGGTCTTGAAATACGGAATGTGCTTGGCTGCAACGTTGACCGCATCGCCGGTTCTTGGATTACGGCCAACACGGGAACCCCGTTCCTTTACGGAGAAGGCCCCGAATCCGCGAAGTTCGACCCGGTCACCATTGGCCAGTGCGGTGGTAATTTCATCGAAGATCGTTGTCACGATCCGTTCCACATCCCTTTGGTAAAGGTGTGGGTTTGCATCGGCCAGACGTTGTATCAGTTCTGATTTAGTCATCGACGACTATCTCCCGAATTTAAATGGACCGTTTCCCAGCCCGTTTTTAGCCTTACCATCCCTCAGGGTGCCAAAGCGAGACCAAGCCGTCAAGCCTAACTCTTTCAGAAAACAGTGTTTTTCCGACTAACCCATTAAAAAACTGCCGCCATTCCTGCCCCTGACGCTCAATTTTGACGTCCTGAACCGGGAGTCCGGGTTGAATCTTCCTTGATTCCACCAGCCAGTCAACGGCGTCTGCCTCGCTGCCGATGGCGTCAATCAGCCCGTTTGCCAACGCCTGACGTCCTGAATAGACCCGCCCGTCGGCTAACACCTTGACCTTTTCCAGTGGTATTTTTCGACGTTCGGCCACCATGTCGACAAACATGGCGTACATGTCCATGACCACTTCCTTCGTTGCCGCGCGAGCCTCTGGGCTCAGCGGCTCCATAGGATTGGGCTGGGCTTTGAGCGCGCCGCTTTTAATGGTTTCCGGTTTGATGCCGATCTTGTCCAGCAAACCGGTCACATCGGCCGTTTGCAACAGGACGCCAATGGACCCTGTCAGAGAGCCTTCACGGGCAATCAGATAATCGGCTCCCAAGGCTGTCATATAGCCCGCCGATGTCGCCGTTGATCCCATGATGGCTACAACCGGTTTATTTTCGCCGATGGCTTTCAATTGTTGATACAGGCTTTCGCCACCGACCACGGTACCGCCTGGACTGTCAATCCTGACAATCAGGGCGCGAACGCCATCATCGCTCTTAAGTTCGAACAGAGTCTGTTCGCGCTCGAAGTCATCGACAATAATGCCGCTGACGTTCAAACGCGCGATATGGTCGCTTCTGGCGATATCTTCGATATTCGTGAGGGTGGTAATGGCTGCAACGCCAATGATGACGAGGGCAAGAATACGCCAGAACAGAAGACGACGTTTTAAACGGCGTCGCTCAACAATGTAATCAGCTTCGAGTGACATCTTCCCTCCGCTGCTTTGCTAAAAGACAAAACGGCCTGACACAGATGAATATAACTGCGTCAGGCCGTATTTGTTATTCAAAAAGACTATTCTTCTGCGTCTTTTTTAGCCGCTTTCTTGGCGGCAGGTTTTTTGGCGGCAGCCTTTTTCGGCGCCGCTTTCTTTGCGGCAGCCTTCTTGGGCTTGTCTTCCTTTTCGGCTTCTTCTGCTACGGCTTCATCAGCTGCGTCATCGGCCTTTTTGGCGGCAGCTTTTTTTGGAGCTGCTTTCTTTGCCGGTTTATCATCATCCGATGAGTCCTGCTTTTCCTTCAGGGCTGCACCCAGGATATCGCCCAGGGATGCACCGGAATCCGATGAGCCATATTCCTTCATGGCCTGCTTTTCTTCGGCTGCTTCAAGCGCCTTGACCGACAGGGTCAGCTTGCGGCTGGTCGCGTCGATCTGCATGATCTTGGCGTCAACCTTGTCGCCTGCGGCAAAACGGTCGGGACGCTGCTCTGAGCGTTCGCGAGAAAGATCGCCCTTGCGGATGAAGCCATGAAGACCCTCGCCAACCTTGACCTCGACACCGCCATCGTTGATGGCTGTAACTGTGCAGGTAACGACCGCGCCCTTTTTAAGGCTTGAAACTTCACCCTGGAAGGGATCTTCGGTCAGCTGTTTGATGCCCAGTGAGATGCGTTCCTTTTCAACATCAACATCCAGTACCTTGGCCTTGACCATATCGCCTTTCTTGTAGTCGGCCAGCGCGTCTTCGCCAGATTTTTCCCATGACAGGTCGGACAGGTGAGCCATACCGTCGATATCGCCGGAAAGACCAATGAACAGACCAAATTCGGTAATGTTCTTGATTTCGCCTTCGACTTCCGAGCCAGCAGAGAAGGTATCGACAAAATCTTCCCAAGGGTTGGTGCTGCACTGTTTGAGGCCAAGTGAGATACGACGTTTTTCCGGATCGGCGTCCAGGACCATGACTTCCACTTCCTGGCTGGTCGAAACGATCTTGCCGGGATGGATGTTCTTCTTGGTCCAACTCATTTCGGACACGTGGACCAGGCCTTCAACACCGGGCTCAAGCTCGACGAATGCGCCGTAGTCGGTGATGTTGGTGATACGGCCATTGAACTTGGTGCCGACCGGGTATTTTTGTTCGACGCCTTCCCAAGGATCAGCTTCGAGCTGTTTCATGCCCAAAGAAATACGCTGGGTTTCGGCGTTGAAGCGGATAACCTGAACGTTCAGAGCCTGACCGATCTGCAAAGCTTCGGACGGGTGGTTGATGCGGCGCCATGCAATATCGGTGACGTGCAGCAGGCCGTCAACACCGCCCAGATCGACGAATGCGCCGTAATCGGTGATGTTCTTGACGACGCCTTCCAGAACCTGACCTTCGGACAGATTGGAAATTAGCTCGCCACGCTCTTCGGCGCGGGTTTCTTCCAGAACGGCGCGGCGCGAGACAACGATGTTGTTGCGGGCACGGTCCATTTTCAGAATCTGGAACGGTTGGGGGTTTCCCATAAGCGGCGAGATATCGCGAACCGGACGAATATCCACCTGGGACCCCGGAAGGAAGGCGACGGCGCCGGAAAGATCGACGATAAAGCCACCCTTGACGCGCCCGAAGATAACGCCATTGACGCGCTCGGTCGCATTGAAGGATGTTTCGAGTTCGGCCCAGGCTTCTTCCCGACGGGCTTTCTCGCGGCTCAGACGAACAACGCCTTCGCGATCTTCAAAGCGCTCGACAAAAATGTCGATGGTGTCGCCGACTTTAATGTTGATGGCCTGTCCGGGAATGGCAAATTCCTTGATATCAACGCGACCTTCGGATTTCAGTCCGACATCGATCGTTGCCGCATCCCCGTCAACGGCGACAATGGTGCCTTTTACGACAGACCCTTCAAACGGGTTGCCATCACCAAGGGATTCTTCAAGAAGGTCGGCGAAGTTTTCGCCAGTATCGAATGGGGTGTCTTCAGTGCTTGCCTGTGGTGCAGGAGCCATAATCTGGTATCCTTAATCTGTATGTTCTTCCGGCCAACCGGTTGAATCCGGTGGTCTTTCAGCGGAAATAATAAAGCCGCCCCACACCATGTGGGAAAGCCATCACGAAGATCAAACTGCATTGAATGCAGATAATTTGATCGGTTTCCAAAAGTGTAAGGGCAATTTATCTGCGTCTACTTAAACGCAGGTTGCCCTAAACATCCTGGTCTACTTGTTCTGAATGTAATCCAGCGCCACAGCAAAAACCTGATCGGCATCCAGATTGCTGGTATCGAGCTGAAATGAATCTTCGGCCGGAACCAGTGGAGAAGCATCGCGCCCCATATCGCGGGCGTCCCGTTCCTCCATATCCTCAAGAACGCGGGCATATATAGCTTCGAGTCCACGAGACTGCAACTCATTAAAACGCCTTTTTGCCCGAACTTCTGTCGATGCCGATACGAAAAACTTCACATCCGCATCGGGACAAACCACTGTACCGATGTCGCGACCATCCAATATAGCCCCCTTTCCCTTGTACGGCGGGTGCAGGGCAAAGTTGCGCTGGAAGTCCAAAAGGGCCGCGCGCACCTCGGGCAAGG
>JADHSW010000198.1 GCA_016776705.1 Rhodospirillales bacterium | reverse complement strand
TCTTTACCATGTCGAGGGACTTAGCAAAACAAGATGTCCAGGCGTTTTGGGGGTCACTTTATGATTCTCTTTACGACGACGTCGATGGAGGCCTGACCCGGGAGCAAATGTTAGCCGGTATCGACGACCTTGAGGACATGTTCCGCATGCGCGATTACATGACCGTTCGCGAGATGCCGCTGCACGAATTAAAAGGCAAGAAAGTCCTGGAAATCGGACCCGGCGCCGGTGGTCATTCCGTCCTTTTCGCCAAGTATGGTGCGATCATGAGCAGCGCCGACATCACCTTTTCTCGGGCCCGCGCAACCCAGGCAAAATTTGACCTGATGGAAGATATGGCCGACGGGTGCCTGGCCATGCAGTCGGACGCCGAAAACCTGCCCTTTGCCGATGCCACTTTCGACATCGTCTATTCCAACGGTGTCCTTCATCACACCCCCGACACGGAACAGGCCATCAACGAAGTATACCGAGTGCTTAAGCCCGGCGGCCAGGCCGTCATCATGCTTTATTGCAAAGATTCATGGCATTACTGGCTGAACATGTTTTTGTGCGTCGGCATCCTGACGGGCAAGATATTCACTGGACCGAACTGGCTGGGCCGGGCCACGGAATGGGGCGGAAAAGACGCCCAAACAAAACAAAATCCAATTACCCGGTGTTACAGCAAAGGCGGTGCCCGCAAGTTGTTCGCCAAATATCAGGACGTTAGCCTGCGCAAGGGCGAATTTTATTTCTATCTGATCCCCAAACTGGGGCGTCTTTACCGTCGTTGGCAATTGAAACGCTATGGCACTCACCCCGGCGGCATTCTGGTTTACGGCGAACCTTGGCCGATTTCCGCACCATTTGAGCGCTGGTTGGGCCGTTATATCGGTTGGGACTGGTTTATTTCGGCCAAAAAGCCCGAAAAATAATCAACCCCCACCCTTGATGCCCTCCAGGGCTTCGTCCAGTTCATCAAAATGATCAATCAGGGCATTGGCATCAAGGCTGTCCAAGGGTACGTGGCAATACCCGAAGGTTACCAAAACACTTGGCATTCCGGCACTATTGGCGGCTTCAATATCGGCCTCGCTGTCGCCAATGAAGGCGGCTTCATCTACGGTGACCTGCATATCATCCAGGGTGTGAAAAACATGCCGTGGGTCGGGTTTGCGAAATTCCAGGGTGTCGCCGCAAATGACGGTGTCGAAATAGCGTCCTAAATCAAGCGCTTCAAGGACAGGAAAACAGGTCGCAGTCGGTTTGTTTGTGCAAATGCCAAGGCGCATGTTTGATGCGACAAAACGATCCAGCGCGGCCCGGGCACCGGGAAACAATACCGTGTGTTCGCTGGGGTTACGCCGGTAACTTTCAAGAAATCCCGATAACAGGAAATCCACATCCTTCTCGCTGCCCGGCTGGCCGGTCATTTCCAGTGTCTTTTCAACCAGAGTGCGAGCCCCGAAACCGACCAGCATCTTGGTGTCCTCAACACTGATTGATGGCCTGTCCATGGTTTCGAGCACCCGGTTAACCGATGCGCAAACATCGGGAGCGCTGTCAATTATGGTGCCGTCAAGATCAAACAGCAGGGCTGAAAACGCGGCCACTTAATATTTCCCCCAAAGGGGATCGGTTTTAAGCGCCGCCTCGACAAGGGCGACATCTTCCGGACTGTCGACAGAAAAATAGGGGCGATAGGGTACGGGCGCGATGCGCTGACGAAAGCCGTTATCGCAAATTCGGTTGGAATCACACGATTCGACAATTTCCAACGGGCTTTCCGGAATTCCGGTAAACCATTTGAGAAACGCCCAGCGGAACCCGAAAATACCGCCAACCCGCTTAGCCCCAAGTTGCGGGGTGAATTCCTTGCAGTAGGGAATGGGTGCCCGCGACGTATAAAGCACATCTCCCTTTTGGTCATTAACGATCTTGACGATATCGGGATTAAGGTAGATTTCCTTATCCACAATGGGCACGGCCAGCATGGTGCCGTCTATTTCGGGATCATTTTCCAGCGGTGCAACCACCGCCTCGATGACATCTTCCCCCAACAGCGGCTCATCACCCTGGACACAGACAACGATATCGTTATCGGCCAAATCCTGGCCGCTTTTTTCCGCCGCTTCGGCGACCCGGTCCAGGGCGCGGGTGTGGGTATCAGCGGTCATCAGCACGGGATAGTCTTTTTCTTCAGCAAACGCCTTAATTTCCTGATCACAGGTCGCCAAAAACAGGCCGTCCCAGCGCCCGAACATTTTTGCCCGCTCGAAACAATGCTCAATCATGGGACGCCCGGCGATGGGATGTAATGGCTTGCCCGGAAACCGGCTGGCGGCCATGCGGGCGGGAATGATTCCGATAATTTTCAAGGCAGATACTCTTCTGTGGTTGGAAACTGGACAAATAAATGATTTAAAGAGGAATTAGGTTAAGACTGTGTCGGGACGCCTTTTGTCGCGACGAATAATACAATTGAACAGGCCGATCATGCAGACCAATGGTTCCCACAAATTGCCGCTTGCCGCAACCCTTGGGGTGGTTTGGTGCCTGGCCGTTGTGGTGTCCTATTTCGCATTCAACCTGCCTTACTACAGTGAAAAAATATCTACATTCGGGCGTTTTTTCCAGCACATGACGGGACTGTAGATGACTTCAGTGCCGTTTGTCATCGTCTTCGCGATTCTCGTTTCCGGCCTTGGTCGGCCAATCGTAGACCGCCTTGATTCACATAATCACCTGAGTGAAGGCGAAAGAATTGGGGTGTCGTTCTTCCTTGGCTGTTTCGTCGTCTACTTCGCCGTTTTCTTTATTGGTGCCTGGCGGCTTGATTTGTTAACCATGGGCGGTTTTGCCGGGGTGGTTTTGTTACTGTCCCTGCCTGGCCTGAAATCCATGCCCTGGAAACAATACGGTGCGGCTATAAAAGCACAAAAACTGGCAATGGCCTCTGATCCATGGCTGGCGGTTTTATGGTTGGCGGCAATCCTGATTGGCCTGAGCTCCATACTACAGGGGATGGCCCCGCCCAATGACTACGACAGCCTGATGTATCACCTGTCGCTGCCCCGTTTTGATGTGGAGCTTGGTAAACTGGGCACGCCCTGGGACCGGGGCCTGCCGCACATGTTTTTTCCTTCTTTTGCCACCAATTTATCGCGGCTGGCGCTGGTTCTTGCCGATGACGGCGAGGCCCAGATGATCCACGGGCTGTTTGGCCTGTTGGCAGCTCTTGGCTCGGCATCGCTGTTATATCGCCTTGGCTACAGTCATCGTACGGGCCTTCTCGCCGCAATCTTTTTTCTGGCTATCCGGGCTGTCATATGGGAGATGGCAACAGTTGAAACAGATGTCGTCGTGGGTGCGGCGATGATTCTGGCAATTTGCATTTACCTGTCCTGGCGAGAACATCCTGAAACGGGGCTTGCTGTCCTTTTCGGGATTGTCATCGGCGGCGCGATATTAATCAAACTTCATGGTTTCGCCCTTGCGGCCTCCTTAGCGCCCCTGATCATCTTTGATATGGTTCGCAATCCACGCATTGGCTGGCGCGCCCTAATTGGCCCGATCATAGCGTTATTGGTCATTGTTCCGCACTTGATCAAGACCTACTGGCTGACGGCGAATCCTCTTTTCCCCCTGTTCAATAACTTCTTCAATCCAGAAATGCCCCTTCCCTTCAATACAGTCGGAGACTTGTTTGGTACCGGGCGGGGCCTTGTGGATTTTTTGAGCGCACCGTGGAATTTTTCTATTCTACCCATGCATTATTTCGATGGCATGGTTCTGGGTGCCCCCTATCTGCTGGCGCTCTGCCCACTGCTTCTGCTCGATAAAAACCGGCGACGCTGGTTTGCCATTTTATCAATAACCGTCGCTTATTATGTTATTTGGTTTTACGTGTTATCCCAACAGGTCCGGTTCCTGTTGCCCATAGCGCCGATCCTGACCGGTGCCGCCGCAGTTGGCGTCACCGCATTGTGGAAACGCCTTGATGGCCATTCGATGCTGCGCAAGATTTTTGCCGCAATCATGGGCGTGTTGGCCATCAATCAATTGATGTTCATTGCTGTGTATGGGGCCATTCGCCTTCCGGTCGCGTTTGGGCTGATCAGCGACGCGGCGTTTCATGAAAAAACGCCAACCATGGGTGGCGCTCACTACAAGACCTGCACCTACATCGCAAAGAATCTGAAGCATGGTGAACGGTACTATTCCAGCGCGCCCGGTTTCCTGTCTTATTATTGCCCACAGGTGAGCGTTGTCCGGAATTATTTTCCAGAGGACGCGAAGTGGTGGTTAGAAACTGACAATCCACCCAAATTATCGCCGGAGGAATTTTTGCGGCGGTTGAAAAAATACCAATTCCGGTATTTCATAACTACCACGGGAACCGAATTCCGCCGCAATAAAACGGCGAAAAAAGTGTTCGTCAAATCTGACAACCAATCAACGCCGTATGGTATATTTCTTAAACCGGTGTTTACGCACCTGAAGCCCCTGATTGAAGGGCCTTATACGGCAGTCTTTGATGGGCCGTCCGTTCTTGAGCTCATGCAAAAATCAAACCCGCCCGAAACCGGTGGCTAGGACGTATCTTTTAAATCCCAGCGTTTTTTCCAGTCTTCATCGGCGCAATAGATGCGATAGACCAACTGCATGGTTTTGAAGGCCTCGTCCGACGTGCCGTTGTGAATCGTTCCACCGTTCAAAATAGCCTCCGCGAATTCGTCAATCTCATCGGCCCACGATGGGTCATTATCGTAGTGGAAGGTTTCCTCGCTGGGATCGCCGCGATCATTGCCCTGACTCCTGGCGATGGTAAGGGTCTCATCGCCGTAACTTTTGGATCCCGAATGAATACCACTCAGGATAATGGTTCCTTTCACCAGCGTGATTTCAAGATGGAATCGGTGCCGCCACTGGGTGCCCGATGAATGCAGCATGGCAACGGTGCCGTCCGCCGTTTGCATCAAGGCGTAGGCATTATCCTCCACATCATGTTTCCAGTAATCGTTTGATATAAAGCTGTGAATTTTCGTGAAATCACCAGCGAACAGGCGGATCAGGTCGACCATGTGGATACCCTGGTCGAGTAGGATTCCGCCCCCGGCAAGGTCGCGATGGACGCGCCAGTCAGAGCCCTGACCAAAGGTTACCAGTTTTGATTTTCCGTAAACACCACGCAGGTTAATAACCGCCCCAAGCTCGCCCGATTGCACAATCTTAAGGGCCTTGCGAACGGAATCATGATAGCGGTGGTTGAAGCCGTATTT
>JADHSW010000197.1 GCA_016776705.1 Rhodospirillales bacterium | reverse complement strand
CAAGGATATTTTTCAGGGGTTCAACCGCCGGGAAGACCCGCCTGATAACCGATAGAGCGTGGTCAGACTGGCTGGCCGGAAAAACCCCTGTTGGCAATCGTGTCGCACGGACAGATATCGTTAAGGAGTCTTCAGACTGCTTGCGGGTCAGGTAGGGAAGGGTGCCTGTTTCGGCAAAGGCCGTGGTGGCCTTATTACCTATTTTTTTCATGGCTGAGGCTAAAATCAAGCCGCCCAGGGTTCCCGGTGGCAGAAAAACAACCTGATCATCCTCCAAAAGCGGTGCCAGACGGGAAGCCAGATCATAATGAGCCGTTGCGGGCAGGGGAATGACCACCAATTCAGCGCCTACGATGGCCGCAGCAAGGTCGGTGCCAACGTTATGGATCGAGACGTTACGGGTTCCCTTGTTGTCGGTAACGGTAATTTCCATTTTTTCAGAGGCATCGGGGATGGAACCTCCGCCACGACGCCAAAGCCAAACTTCATGACCTTGCTCCGAAAGATCAACAGCAGTTGCGTAGCTTCCGTTACCACCACCCAGCACTGAAATTTTCATTCAACCTCCCGCAGACGGGTTAGTCTTTATGCTTTGAAGCATCTTAATCGGAAATATGTCTGGCGCAACGTGCTGTCACGTATTTATTCATTTTGGCTGTAAGAGGGATGGAGACAAAACAGCTTTTACCTTTAACTTTAAATACAGAGAAAGTCGCATAATGTATATTATGGAAAATCTAATATTATATTTTAATATCAACATATTGTCTTGGAATAAAGAATCGCACCACAAAACAGTAAAATGTCTTTTGAGAGCTGCCTGGCGTGTTTTGGCCTGTCAGGCAAGGCATTCCTGTGAGGAGTTCTTAAATGGAAAATGGAGTATGAATTTGAGTTTATGCTTCGAGTAACATTCCATCAAAGGCAGGCTCTACATGATCCGGGAGACGCTCCTGAAGGGTCTGGTAATCGAAACCATAACCAAGGTGAGTAAGCACCCCTCTCCTCGGTTGCACACGTTCAATCCAATCGAGAGCCTTATCTACATGGGCATGAGTCGGATGTGGTTTATCAATCAACGTGCCGATGATCCACGTATCGACGCCTTCCAAAACCTCGAAGGCATGTTCCGGCAATTCAACAACATCAGTCGTATAGGCAATTGGACCGAAGCGAAATCCAAGGGTATCGCAGTAGCCGTGATCCTGCACGAAGACATCAATGTCGATATCCCCAATGGATAGTTGATCACCGTCTGACAGAACGTGCTCGACCAGCGTCGGCTTGTAATACATGTCAGCACCATCGGCTAAGGGCTCGAGCACATAACCGAAGCGTTCCTTGATGACTTCCAGAGTTTCCGCATCGCCGTAGGCGTCAATCGCAGCATTCATTTCACGGTTAATCTGACGCAAATCGTCGATCCCGTGCAGATGATCGGCGTGATAATGGGTAAAAAGGACCGCATCCAGCCGTTTGACATCTTTATTCAACAATTGCTGCCGCAAATCGGGTGAAGTGTCGACCAGAACACAGGTTTTGCGATTTTCGACCAGTATTGAAGGCCTGAGGCGACTGTTTTTAGAGTTTTGGGGGTCACAGACGCCCCACCCCCGTCCGACTGCCGGTGTGCCGCTGGAACCGCCGCATCCTAAAATGGTCACCTTCATGCCGGTTTAGCCTTGGTAAACAGAGAGAAAAAGTTCCGGGTCGTTACGGTGGCGACCTCCTCAAATGATATTCCCTTGATTTCAGCAACTTTTTCAGCTGTATGGCGGGTAAATGCAGGCTCATTGCGTTTTCCTCGCTGGGGAACGGGGGCCAGATAAGGGGCGTCAGTTTCGACCAGAAGCCTGTCCAGGGGGGTGTCTCTGACAATATCACGCAATTCATCGGCTTTATTGAAGGTTACGATTCCAGATATGGAAAGATAAAGACCGAGGTCCATAGCCGTTTCAGCAAGTTGCCGAGAGCTTGAAAAGCAATGAAGAAGGCCGCTAAATGATCCCTTTCCGGCTTCTTCCTTCAGGATTTCAGCCATATCCTCGTCAGCATCGCGTGTGTGAACAACCAAAGGCAGCCCTGCTTCCCGGGCGGCTTGAATATGAGCCCTGAACTGGCGTTTCTGGATATCGCGTGGGCTTTTATCGTAAAAGAAATCAAGTCCGGTTTCACCAAAACCGACGACCTTTGCGTTTGCAGCCATACGGATCAGGTGTTCAGATGTGACCTCAGGCTCCATTTCAGCATTGTGCGGATGAATGCCAACGGTGCAGAAAATGTTGTCGTAGTGTTCTGCCAATGCCAGAACCGGATCAAATTTAGTCACATGGGTGCAGATTGACAGCATGTGTTTAACGCCTGCCGCATCGGCACGGGCGACAATGTCGTCCATATCCTCTTCAAAATCGGGGAAATCCAGGTGGCAGTGGCTATCGACAAGCATTATGAGAAACCGTCATTTTATGCATTTTTTAGGTGGGATACCTTGTACTTAATGCCAGTTCCTGCAATTGTCACGACAAGACTTAAACTGAAAAATACAAAGAAATGGCGCTACCTTTTTGGGGAAACCGGCAGCGCCAGAAAAGAATGGAGATTTTGTCAGTTTATGAGGCTGGTGAAACCGGGATAATTCCTGCTGAGTAGGCAATTAAAACCAAAATCACCATCAACCCCACTACACCAATAGTCCACAGATAAGTCTTCTTATCATCTTGGTTCATCAGTTACCTCCATCGCACCTGTTGCCGCGCGGCATGATTAAAAGAGGTACCTCAACTGTAACACCCTAGCACAAAACTCTTTTTTTGGGAATGGCCTCGTTGGAAATGGCTTGCATTCCACAGAAGTCAGCTTTCTGCGCTTTCATCAACATATCTTGGAAATACACCTTCCGGTTTAGGCAAGGCGGTTCCGGGTTTCAGATGATGGCCTTCATCCAGAAATGAAAACGCGCGATGTTCCGGGCTGACGGCAAGCTGGTCCAGCATGCGGGCCATGGTATCGGGCATGAATGGTTGCAAAACCAGGGCGATTCGTCGAACGCTTTCAGATAAAACGTAAAGAACACTGGCCATACGCTCAGGGGCTTCTTTTTTCAACTTCCAGGGAGCCTGCGCATCGACATAACCATTGGCAGCGCGAATGATGATCCAGACCGATTCAAGGGCTTCGTGAAAGGATTGACGGTCCAGCGCATCGCGCAGCTTTTCAAGCAACTGCCCTGCACCATTCATCAATTGATGATCTTCATGACTAAAGTCGCCATGTTGGGGGATCGCCCCGTCACAATTTTTGGCGACCATGGACAACACGCGCTGGGCAAGATTGCCTAAATCATTGGCCAACTCACCATTCATACGGTTGACCATTGCCTGATGGGAAAAATCACCATCGTTACCGAAGGGGACCTCCCTAAGAAGAAAATAGCGCACCTGATCCAGACCATATTTGTTGACCAGGTCATGGGGCGCGATAACGTTACCAAGAGATTTTGAAATCTTCTCGCCTTCGTTTGTCCACCAGCCATGGGCATAGACCCGCTTTGGCGCTTCAAGACCAGCTGCAAGTAGAAAAGCCGGCCAGTACACAGCGTGGAAACGAAGGATGTCCTTGCCGACCATATGCAAATCAGCAGGCCAATAGGTTGCGTACTCGCCGCTTTCAGTCTCAGGATAACCGACGCCGGTAATGTAGTTGGTCAGGGCATCCAGCCACACATACATAATGTGATCATCGTCGCCCGGCACCGGCACCCCCCAATTGAAGGTGGTGCGCGAAACAGACAAATCCCGAAGGCCGCCTTTGACAAAACTGATGACCTCATTGCGCCGCGAGTTTGGGGCGATGAAATCAGGATTGTCGTCATAAAACCTGAGCAGCTTGTCGCCCCATTGGGAGAGCTTAAAGAAGTAGCTGGGTTCTTCAACCCATTCCACTTCGGCGCCTGATGGCGCAATCTTCTTGCCATTGGGGCCGTCAGTTAACTCGCCTTCACCATAAAACGCCTCATCACGCACTGCATACCAGCCTGAATAGCTGTCCAGATAGATTTCGCCCTTATCCATCAGCTTTTTCCACAAGTCCTGAACAGAATGTTTGTGGCGCTCTTCGGTGGTGCGGATAAAATCGTCGTGAGAGAAATTCATTAGATCGGCCAGATCGCGGAAATTCTGCGAGACCCTGTCGGTGAAGGCCTTGGGATCAACACCTGCGGCAAGGGCCGATTTTTCTACCTTTTGGCCGTGCTCGTCTGTTCCGGTAAGAAATTTGACGTCATAACCGTCAAGGCGTTTAAAGCGAGCCAGCACATCACAGGCCAGCGTCGTATAGGCATGGCCGATATGCGGGGCGTCATTGACATAATAAATCGGCGTCGTCAGGTAATAGGATTTAATTGGTCTCACTCCGCAGAAAATTAAGCTTGAGCGGCTTTTTCAAGCGCCAGAAAGATCTGGATGATCATCTGTCGCCGGTCCATGTTTATGGCATCGGTGCGCGCCAGCAAGTGGTTGATCTTGTCCCATACCTCCAGCCAGCTTGCAAGTGCGGTGGTGTTTCCCAGACGCACATTCAGGCGCTCTTCAGTACTCTTCCCTCCCTGTTCCCCTTTCGATGAACTCAGGATTAAACGCCCCAGCCAGCCAAGTAACAAGGTTCCGAAGGTGTGAAAGGCACCATCGCCACCGGCCCGCCCCAGTTTGGCGGCCAGATTGTGGAGTGACGCGACATCAAGGTGCGGCAGGGTTTCAAGCAGGCTAAGCAACTCGCGGTAAAGCTCAAGTCCACCTTCAACTTCCAGATCAAGGGCGCGCCCGATACTGCCTTCCGACAAACGGGCGAGCGCCACCGCATCATCGCTGGGCATTTCCGGATGTTGGCTTTTCAGCATCTTGCAAACACTGGCCTCATCAATGGTGGAAAGGCCAAGCATGCGGCAGCGGGAGCGGATTGTTGGTAACAAGCGACCGGGATTGTGGCTGACCAGTAACAAGATCGCCTTGGTGGGAGGCTCTTCAAGTACTTTAAGGACTGCGTTGGCTGCATTACGGTTCATCTCGTCGGCGCTGTCTATAATGACAACGCGCCACCCCCCCTCCGACGATGTCATGGACATGAAATGACCGATTGAACGGACGTCATCAATGACGATTTCGGTTTTGAACTTGCCTTTTTTTTCATCGAATTGACGTTCAATTGCCTTCAGATCGCCGTGACCACCACCGGATATACGTCTGAAAACAGGGTCATCAGGAGGAACGTAGAGAGAATCAGC
>JADHSW010000196.1 GCA_016776705.1 Rhodospirillales bacterium | reverse complement strand
CCTTGGGGTGGGGCTGCCGGACCTGCAGAAAGGGTCTCGGGACCGCCAACCAAGGGATCTGTATTACCCTTGGGCGCATCGGGCGACGTATCGGGACTGGTGTTCGCTGAATTGTTTTCCGGTCCGATAATAATGGCCATGGTTCACATCTTCCGTTTTTACAAATCTATTAGATAGAGATGGCGGTTTCCGTCAGTTAACGCAAGCCCTATGACCCGAATGAGGTGGCATCGAAGGCGGTTGGTGCCACTTAAGCTTATAGTTCGACAATCGCCGGCTCATGACCGCAGGACCGAATAAAGGCGATCAGATCATCTGGCATGATGGCTGTTGTCGCATTATTAACCAGCGGATGATAATTGAGCATGCTGTGAGTCATCATTTCAGCATCGAGGACGACATTAACCCGGCGATCAACGTCATTGATCAGGGCGAAAGGCGTAACCGATCCGGGCACAATGCCGAGAATTTCCATTAACAACTCAGGCTTGCCGAAGGAAAGGTGGTTGGAGCCTATCAGGTGGCGCAAGTCTTTCATGTCGATGGCGCGATCTTCCAGCGATACAACCAGCCAGATATCGCCCTTCTTGTCTTTCAGGAACAAGTTTTTGCAATGTGCGCCGGAAAGCTCGCCGCGAAAGGCCTTGCTGTCATCGACCGTAAAGGCAGGCGAATGCTCAATCGTGGATGTCTCAATCCCGAGATCGGCAAGATGTTCAAACAGCTGTTCGCGTGTCTTTGGCGTGGTCCGAGGCATGGGCCGGATAATAAACCGTACGGGCACGAATTCTCAAGGCCCCATTCCCGGAATTATGGGCCCTGATCCCAAGAAAGTTTTGAGTGAAGATGACCCTTGCAAAGACACGCATGATGCGTATTATCGGCGCGCTTCCGGTCACCCTGTTTCAGAGTCGACACAAAGCACGCGGGCGTAGCTCAGTGGTAGAGCATCTCGTTGCCAACGAGAATGTCGTGAGTTCGAATCTCATCGCCCGCTCCATTTCCTCTTAGATCAGGATATTCAGACTTCACAGGGATAATAACCTGTGTTGGATTGTCCTGTTTCGTCACCGTGACGTCATGGCGGCATGATAAAAATGGCGGACAAGCGTTTACCCGCTTCCCTTCTTGAATCCAAATGGGCTAACCTACATACAATACAGGGGGTTAAGGAGCTTGGAGATCAGAGGGGATTTTATTTCATGGCGGCAAAAACTGAACAAACGACGTCGCGGCTGATTGGGAAAATTTCGGCGTCGGCACGCAAGCGCCTGGGGAAAACAAAAGCAGCGCTGGCAGAGCGGTACGTCCGACAGTATTTCGAGAATATACCCCCTCATGACATCATTGAACGGGATTCGAACGAATTGGCTGCAATTGCGGTCAATCAACTTGAGGCCAGCCAGACTCGTCGACCGGGCCAGGCGATTGTCCGTGTCTTCAACCCGGCCGAAAAATCAGATGGGTGGGAGTCCGAGCGAACGATTGTCGAGGCGGTCACAGATGACATGCCCTTCCTTGTGGATTCTATCACGGCGGAACTGACCCGCCTTGATTTGACGGTTCATTTGGTCGTTCATCCGATCATGGCCGTTACCCGCACGGCCAAGGGTGCCCTGCGCGACGTTGCTGATGCGAGCTCGGGCGACCCGGATGTCGCGCGGGAATCCTTTATGCATATTGAGGTGACCCGGGAAAGTGGTGCCCGGTTGAAGGAAATTAAGCAGGGTCTGGAGAGGGTCTTGAAAGATGTGCGGGCGTCTGTGGAAGATTGGCGCGCCATGCGCCATCGCATGTGGTCGCTTATCGAAGAACTGGAAGCCGGCGGCATAACCGGGTATTCGTCTGAATCTATATCTGAATCCCGGGATTTTCTGCGCTGGATCCATGATAACCATTTCACGTTTCTGGGTTACCGGGATTACACCTTCAAAAAATCCGGCCGTGCGGCATCGGCAACAATTGACAAAAAAACCGGTCTTGGCATCCTGCGCGACCCCTCTGCCATGGTTTTTGAGAATGTCTCAGCAAAAAAAGGGGCAAAAGGATCGACACCACCCGAAGTCGATGCCTTCATGCGCCATCCGGATTTTTTGATGGTGACAAAGACCAACCAACGCTCAACGGTTCATCGCCGGGTACACATGGATGCCATCGCCATCAAGCGTCACAATGCACGGGGCAATGTCATCGGACAGCGAGTATTCATCGGTCTGTTTACCTCTACGGCCTATAACCGTACCCCACGCGAAATTCCCCTGCTGCGCCAGAAACTGGACCGTGTTATTCAACGAGCGGGATTCCGGCCAGCCAGCCATGACGGCAAGGCGTTGATGAATATTCTGGAAACCTATCCACGCGATGAACTGTTCCAGATTTCTGACAATGAGTTACTTGAGACGGCCAAGGGCATTTTGCATCTGCAAGAACGCCAGCGCGTTGCGCTGTTCATGCGCAAGGATGATTTTGAGCGGCACATGTCGTGTCTTGTTTACGTGCCGCGGGATCGGTTCAACAGTGATCTGCGATTCAAGGTTGGCGATATTCTGGCCAGCGCCTTTAACGGGCGTCTGGTTGCTTTCCGCACCCAGTTAGGGGACGGGCCGTTGGCCCGTGTTCACTTCATCATTAAGACCACCCCGGGGGCGATCCCCGCCTATGATGCCCAGGCGCTCGAAGAGCAACTCGTCATGGCGTCCCGCGCCTGGAGCGATAAGCTTGAAGATGCCCTCTGCCAGCGGTTCAGTGAACGGGATGTAAGCGATCAGATGGCCCGCTATGGCCAGGCGTTTGGCCCCGGCTATCAGGAACAATATGACGCCGCCGTAGCTGTAGACGACATGGTGATGATCGAGCGTGTACTTGAAACTGGCATTATCGGCATGAGCCTCTATGACATAACAGGCAGTAAAGACGCCCTGGTGCGTTTCAAGCTTTACCATCCGGATACGCCCATACCGCTATCAGATGCGCTGCCGATGTTTGAGCACATGGGTTTCCGTGTCATTGAGGAGGCCCCGCACAAGGTCGAGCCGCGGAATGATACCGGTCATGTTGTAATGATCCATGACTTCGGCCTCGTCACACAAGATGGAATGCCGGTCAATGTCGATGATATTCGCGATAACTTTCACGATGCCTTCCAGCGAGTCTGGTATGGCGCGGTGGAAAGTGATGGGTTCAACGCACTGGTTTCTCGCGGCGGCCTGACATGGCGCCAGGTCGTGGTTATTCGGGCCTATTGTAAGTACCTTCGACAGGCGGGCATTCCGTTTTCACAAATTTATATGGAACAGACCCTGTCAAAAAATCCCGGACTGGCGCGAATGATCGTTGATCTGTTCCAGGCCATGTTTGATCCGGCACACCAGAAAACCGCGTCAAAGGATTCCGCCCGCATCAAGAAGGCATTTGAAGCAGGGTTGGAAAATGTCAGTAGTGCTGATGAAGACCGAATCCTCAGACGTTTCCTGAACGGGGTCGACAGCACGCTCCGCACCAATTATTACCAACTTGATCAGGATGGTGAGAATAAATCCTATCTTTCCTTCAAGTTGAACTCCCGGGCCCTCGAAGGGCTTCCCCTGCCCCGCCCATTGCGGGAAATTTTTGTCTATAGCCCGCGGGTTGAAGGTGTCCACCTTCGCTTTGGCATGGTTGCGCGTGGCGGACTGCGCTGGTCCGATCGGCCGGAAGATTTCAGGACCGAAGTTCTGGGATTGGTCAAGGCGCAACAGGTCAAAAACGCCGTCATTATTCCTGTCGGGTCAAAGGGCGGTTTCGTCGTCAAGCGACCACCGGCAGATGGTGGTCGTGATGCTTTCATGGCGGAAGGGATTGCCTGCTATCAGACATTCATTTCAGGCTTGCTGGACTTGACCGATAATATTGTCGGTAACGGGATCAAGTCACCGAAGCAAGTTGTGCGCCGTGACGAGGATGATCCCTATCTGGTTGTTGCCGCAGACAAGGGAACGGCCACATTTTCTGATATCGCCAATGGCGTGTCCGAAAGATACGGCCACTGGCTCGGCGATGCTTTCGCATCTGGCGGCAGCCAAGGATATGATCATAAAGGAATGGGCATTACCGCCAAGGGCGCGTGGGAATCCGTCAAACGACATTTCCGTGAAATGGGCACCGATATACAAAACGAAGATTTTACGGCCATTGGCGTAGGAGACATGTCCGGCGACGTTTTTGGAAACGGCATGCTGTTATCCAAGCACATCAAGCTGCTCGGTGCCTTTAATCATCTGCATATCTTTATCGACCCAAATCCAGATCCGGCAAAAAGCTGGATTGAGCGAAGCCGCCTGTTCAACTTGGGGCGCTCATCGTGGACGGACTATGACAAAAAAATCATGTCCAAGGGCGCCATGATTTATGAACGATCCGCCAAGTCCATCACCCTGACGCCAGAGATCCGGAAGATGTTTGGCCTGGCAAAAGATAAGGTCACCCCCAATGAATTATTGCGCGCCATGCTCTCCGCCCAGGTTGACCTACTATGGTTTGGCGGCATTGGAACATACATCAAGGCAGAATCGGAAAGCCATGCCGAGGCCGGTGACAGGGCCAATGATGCGATCCGGATTAATGGTGAGAACGTTGCCGCCAGAGTGATCGGTGAAGGGGCAAATCTGGGAACGACACAATTAGGGCGTATAGATTATGCGCTTCGTGGCGGCCGCCTGAATACGGATTTCATTGATAATTCGGCAGGTGTCGATTGTTCGGATCATGAGGTCAACATCAAGATCCTGATTGATGCCAGCGTTGCTGAAGGCAAGCTGAGCGGGAAGGATCGTAACAAGCTGTTGGCCGTTATGACGGACGAGGTCTCCGATCTGGTGTTGATTGATAACTATCAGCAAAGTCAGGCGATTTCAGTGGTTCAGGCCCGGGGCTATCACGCGACGGAAAATCAGATGCGGCTGATGCGGGATCTGGAGCGCCGCGACTTGCTGAACAGGGCCGTTGAATTTCTGCCGGATGACGAAACCATCGCTGAGCGTGTAGCACAACGGGTTGGGCTTACACGGCCTGAATTATCCGTCGTTCTGGCTTATGCCAAACTATCCTTGTACGAGGAAATTTTAGCGTCTGATGTGCCCGATGATCCGGCAACAGCGAATGATCTTATCCGGTATTTTCCGACACCATTACAGGGCAAATTCCGAACAGGAATCGAAAAACACCGCTTGCGGCGTGAAATCATCGCAACACGGATTACCAACTCTCTGATCAATCGTGTTGGCGATACCTTTGTCTTTGAGCTTAAGGAGAAAACCGGGATGC
>JADHSW010000195.1 GCA_016776705.1 Rhodospirillales bacterium | reverse complement strand
GAAGACCCACGTATCCCAGGCCTATGACACAGATTTTTTCGAACTCAGGCTTCACTGCTATTTCCCCGTTTCAGGATTTCATCGACAATGCGCGCGCTTGCCTTGCCGTCGCCATAAGGATTGTGGGCGCGGCTCATTATGGCATAGGCCCCTTCATCGTCCAGTAGTTGTGTACATTCGGTAAGAATGGCGTTTGGGTCTGTGCCGACCAGCTTGACGGTTCCGGCCTCGAGGGCTTCGGGTCTCTCGGTCACATCGCGCATGACAAGCACCGGCTTTCCAAGTGACGGCGCTTCTTCCTGAATGCCACCTGAATCGGTGATGACAAGGGTGCTGCGGTCCATCAGATAGACGAACGGAAGGTAGTCCAGTGGTTCGATCAGGTAAATGTTGGACTTGTCTTTCAGAATTCTGTTTACCGGCTCTTGAACATTAGGGTTCAGGTGAACCGGATAGACGATTTGAACATCATTGCGGGCGCTCAGTTCCGCCAGGGCATGACAGATATCCTCGAATCCCTGGCCGAAGTTCTCACGGCGATGACCGGTGACGAGTATCAGGCGGCGCTGTTCCTGAAGGAAAGAGAACTGCTGAGTCAGGCTTTGCTGCAGCGCCGAATCATTTTTCAGGGTTCGGGTGACGTCCATAAGTGCATCAACCACCGTATTGCCGGTAACGACGATGTCTCTTTCCGCATGGCCTTCCCTGCGTAAATTGTTGGCAGATGATTCGGTAGGGGCAAAATAGATATCGGCGATAACGTCACTCAGGCGACGGTTCATTTCTTCCGGCCAGGGAGCATAGATATCGCCCGTGCGCAATCCGGCCTCGACATGACCAACGGGAATTTTGCGGTAAAAGGCGGCAAGCGAAGCTGCGAAGGTTGTTGTGGTGTCGCCGTGAACAAGAATGCGATCAGGCTTATACTGGTCCAGAACATCGCCCAGTCCGGTCAGCACGGCGCTGGTGATATGGGTCAGATCCTGGTTCTGGCGCATGATGTCCAGATCGAATTCAGGCTTAATGGCGAACAGTCCAAGAACCTGATCAAGCATATCGCGGTGTTGTGCGGTAACGCATACGGCGCTCTGCACACCGGGGGCGGCCTCAAGGGCTTTTACCACCGGGGCCATTTTGATGGCTTCGGGTCGTGTGCCAAATACGCATAGAATTTTCATACGCTTGGATATCGTTATTAGGGTTTTTTCGCAACTACCGCTTTCAGTTTTCGGCGGAACTGCCGTAAAGTCGTATTTATGAAAAAATACAGCGAAAGAATGAAAATCATCGTTAGCGCCGTTGTGGCGTTTTGGGCCTTGGCATGTGTCGCAGGCGCAAACGCTGCCGATATGGTGGCCCACAAGGCATTTTATTCCATGAAACTGGGTGCTGTTCGTGCGGGCAGTGGTTTTGTCGGCGCCCGAGGCAACATGGGCCTGTCCCTGGAACGGACTTGTGGCGGCTGGACTATGTCACAAACCCTGCGCATGGATTTGGCAACTCCGGACGGCGGCGAAATTGAGCAAGACCTTCGCTTTACTGCATGGGAATCTGATGATGGCACCAGCTACCGTTTTTTCGCATCCAACAATGTAAATGGCGAACGTGAAGATTTTCGGGGTCGGGCGCTGAAGGAATCTGCGGTGGGAACAGGTAATGCTCACTATAAAATTCCCGAAGGCGTAAAAATTCCCCTGCCCGAAGGAACCATGTTTCCGCTGGGCCACACCGTCTGGTTAATCGAAAATGCCCTTGCCGGAAAAAGGCAGGTTACCGTTGCTGTGTTTGATGGTGCAGATGGGGAGGGTCCCCAGCAGGTGACGGCTTTTATTGGTCCGAAGCTGAAATCCGGTGATCACATACCCAAGAAACTTCTCAAGTCCCTGGGGCCCTTGTCGGATAGGTCCGGCTGGAACATTCGCATGGGCTTTTTCGAGTTGGATACCCAGCAATCGGAACCGGACTACGAGGTCGAAATAATGCAACTCGATAACGGCGTTACTCCCTTGCTCACTTTGGACTATCAGGATTTTACGGTCATCCTGACTCTGGAGAGCCTGGAGGAAATTCCCAATCCGAAGTGTTAGAAAATCTTGTGACGAATGGGGTTAAGTTGCTAGGCTTGTTATATATTTAAGGGTTAAGGACCCCATATGCGAACAGGATATTTTATTAACGCCTTACTTCTGATGGTGCTCATGGTTCTGGGTCCTGTTTCTTCGGCCCTTGCTGCCGAAGCAGCCTTTGTTGGCATGCAGGTACAGGGAGTATCAAAAACCGTCGCCGCCGCTTTCGGTATAGACAAACCAGAGGGCGTGCTTGTTCGTGATGTTGCCCTGGGTGGCCCCGCCGACAAAAGCGGTATTCACCGCGGAGACATGATCGTCTCTTTTGCGGGCACCGATATCGACACTTTTGAAAGGCTTGTGGTCAAGGTCAGGGAACTCAAGGCAGGGGACAGCGTTCCCATTACCATCCTTCGTGAAGGAAAAACCCTGAAATTGACCATGAAGACGGGTAAGTGGACACCCGCCTGGCAGGTCAGCAAGGGGGCGTTTGCCTCGCTTCCAGCCGTCGGGCTGACCCTTACGGCCTTAACCCCGAAGGTGCGCGACCGGTTTGGCATTCGCTGGGGATCAACAGGTGTCGTGATCACCCTGATTGACCCAGAAAAGGCGACAAATCTCGACTTGCAGCGCGGCGAGCTTATCCATCAGGTCAATCAAAAGCTGATCTGGGACCCTAATCAGATGGTGAAGATGTACGAAGATGCCAAAGCGCAAGGCAAAAAATCCCTGCTCATGCTGGTGGAAGGCGCAAATGGCTTTCGCTTTTCGATTTTGAAAGTGAAGTAACTCCTGGCCATTAGCCCTTGCGTGCTGCCGAAACCATTTTCTTCAATTCTTCCATGCTCGCGGCGCCGGGGATCATATTCCCGCCGATAACAAAAGCTGGTGTTCCCGAAATTCCCAGACTTTCGGCGAGTTCCATATTCTTGTTTAGCTCGCCCCTGACCGTGGAACCATCCATACCCTTGCGAAGGGCGCTGATATCGATCCCCAATTTTTGGGCGATAGAGAGGATTTTCGTATCGTTCAACTGACCCCGAGCGTTCATCAAGGCCGAGTGGAAGGACAGATATTTCTCTGGGTTCAAGTCCCATACGGCCAATGATGCCTGCGAGGCAATAAGGGAGTCGGGTCCCAGAATTGGATATTCCTTGAGCACATATCGAATATTGCCGTCTTCCTTAAGCAACGCCTGAATGGTGGGGAAGACCTGTTTGCAATAACCACAGCGGTAATCGAAAAATTCAACGATGGTGACATCACCATCCGGGTTCCCGATAACCGGAGAGGATTTGTTCAGGCGTAAATCAGGCCCCAGCGCCACCAGATTTTTTTTGGCCTGTTCGCGTTCGGCGATGCGCTGGCGAATTTGGTATTCCTGAATGGCGCGCATCAGAACTTCAGGGTTCTTGAGGATGTACTCCTGGATAACGCTCTCGATTTCTTTCTTCTGGGCGTCATTCAAGCTCTCTTCGGCGACGGCTTTACCCGACAGGCTAAAAAATGTGATGGCGGCGAAAAAGAAAACGCTATAGGTGACTCTTGAGAGCATATCGGTAAAGTTCCTCAGGCTGGATTTTTAAAGCGGACGACAGAATGCGTCAGTGGCATGGCGGAAACAAGGCCTAGTGTGTCTTTCACATGAATGTGAATGCCTGTTATCGGGACAGGACAATGCCTGAAATGTTCGCAGGCGCGGGGGTGCGTTCCCCGGCGGCGGCAATGCCAATATAGACGATGCGTGTATTGCCACTGTCATCTTTAGGCCAGACCTTGCGGTAAATGTCTGATAAATCCACGGTTTCAAGCCACCAGGAACCGGCGTTTTCCCGTCCGCCACGAACTGTATATCGTGGGGCAACCCGCTCACCTTCTTCATTGGGCGGCGACAGGGTTCCGCGTTGCAGCGCCGATTCTCCCCAGGTCAGGGCGATTGCCCTGTCATGGGCAGGAAGGGGGCTTCCCAACCATCTGAAAGGCTCGCTTCCTCGGCTGGGGCTTTCAGGGTCTCCCCCGTAAAATCCGACGACCAGTCGCACCGGGTGATACCCTGAGGTAGAAGGAGGTTCAATGTTCCAGGACCAACTAAGGAAGGGCGTCGCCAGCATCATGGCGTTGGTGCGTCTGACAACAACGAACGAATCTGCACCGTTGGTCACTTTCAGGGATGGAATACCCTGAATGGTGACAATTTCAAGCTGGCTTTCGTCAAGATCGCCGTCCTTGTCGATGGCCCAGTCCCCCGGTAGCTCAACAGCAGAAAAACCAGGAAAGGGTCCCAGGACCGCCAAAAGCCCTTCGGGAGCGACGCTTGCCTGTTCAACAGCGCAACCCGGTAGCCATACAAAAACGGCACCAGCCAGAACCAAGTTCCTGAGGGTCGTCAATTGGGGACTCATTGTTCTTTCTTGTTGTCCAGGGCGTGCAGAATATCCTGTGCCTGCATCCAGCCGACGGTGCCTTCTTTCAGCAGGGAAGCGGCGCGTTCGGCGTGAAATCTGGCGTCGGCGGGTTTGCCTGTTAGCAGTGCCGCTTCACCCAGGGCCAATGAGCTTTTGCCCATATTTCCAGCCTTGCCGTAGGCGGTGCCTAATAACCACCATATGGATGGGTCCAGTTTGTCGGCGTTGGCAGCAATATGAAGATTTGCGATTGCTCGCTCCAGTTGTTCGGGATCACCATTTTCCATCAGTGCCTTAGCCAGGCCGATGCGTAATAGATACGACCCGGGGGCCATCATTACGGCGTTTTCGTGATAGGGAATGGATTCGCCAATGTGTCCGTTTTCAAACAGTATTTGTCCCTTCAATTCCTGGAAATAGGGATCAGCGGGATAATCTGCGATCAAGCCATCTATCAGGGGAATTGCCTTGTCCAGATCGGCTTTCCGGTAATAGGCGATTGCCCGGGCATATCGGGATTCCAGGCTCGTGTCGTCTTTCTTGTAGCGCCGCAAGGTTAGAGTGGCAGGCTCGATGAATGCCTGAAGTTTGGCCTTCATGCGGGCATGGCGAACGACAAAATCTGGTGTTTCCGGTTTGTTGGAATTTGGTGATCGTTCTATGAAAGAAGCGACCGTGTCAATGCGTTCCCGGGTTAAGGGGTGGGAACGGTAATAGGGGTCCTGACGTTTGGAACTTAGTAATTCCTGATCGCCGAGAATTTCAAAAAATTCCAGCAAACCCCGCGCTGATTGACCCGTGTCGTCAAGCATGCGCATGGCTGCGGCATCGGCGGAACTTTCCTGGGTGCGGC
>JADHSW010000194.1 GCA_016776705.1 Rhodospirillales bacterium | reverse complement strand
CGTCGCAATGGAGCAGCACTTCGCAGCCTCCACCAAGGGCCATTCCTGAAGGCGCGCCGACAACGGGGAACGGGGAAAAGCGCATGCGCTGGAAAGTGTCCTGGCCGCGTTTCAAGACCCAGCGCACGAAGGGCCATAGCCTCAGTTTAGCCCCATAAAGAAGCATGGCGATATTGGCGCCGACGGAAAAATTGCTGCCTTCATTGTGGATTACCATGGCTTTGAAGCCGCGACCGGGAAGCTCCCTCAGCGCCTTGTCGATCATCATCATGATGAATGGATCAAGGGAATTCATCTTTGAGGTGAATTCAAGGCAGGCAACACCGTCGCCAATATCCCACAAGCTGGCCGATAAGTTTTTTGCGATGGGTTGGCTGCTGCGCTTGACGTCTTGCAAAAGCAAAACCCCGGCCGGCCTTTGTACGGCTTCATAGCCCGAACCGGTGAAGTGCTGCAATTGCCCATTCTGGGTGCGATAGAAGGTCCTGTTGCCAACGGACAACGTCACCGCTGAAAGCAGGGGCGGAATTTTCTCGCCCTGTTCCTTTAGTGCCCGGATCAGCCAGGCCGCCCCTATTTTATCGATTAATTCAAACGGTCCGGTTTTCCAGTTGTATCCAAGGCGCATGGCCCGATCGACGGCGTCCGGGTTATCGGCAATTTCCGGCACCAATAATGCGGCGTAGGAAAGGGTCTTCAGCAGCACCGTCCGGGCGTAGCGTGCTTCCCGGCTGTCGTGTTCCAGCAACCCTCGCAGACCATCCTTTTTTGACGCCTTAAGGGCAGATGGTTTTGGTCGCTGGGCCGGGCCGTACTCACCGGTTTTGAGATCAATGACTTCCTTGATCTTGCCGCCGCCCGCCGTGTTCAGGCGATAGAAACCGCCTTTGCCTTTGCGCCCGGTGTACCCATCAGCAATCATTTTCCCCAACAGGTCCGGTGCTTTACCCAGTTTATGAAATGGATCGTCTGCCGCCAGCGATGCCTCGAAGCTACCAAGAACGTGGGGCATCAAGTCAAGTCCAACCAGATCGAGCAGTCCGAAGATGCCGGTTTTCGGAATTCCGGCTGGCCGCCCAAGAACTGCGTCGGCTTCTTCCACTCCGATACCTTGATTGATGGCCTCGGTAACGGCGGCGTGCAACCAGAAGGTGCCAATGCGGTTGGCAATGAAGCCTGGTGTGTCCCTGGCATCGACCACACTCTTGCCCATGGCTTCGTCGATGAAGGTGGTAATACGTTTGATGATATCTGCATCCGTATCGTCGGAACTGACTATTTCAAGCAGGCGCATATAGCGCGGCGGATTGAAAAAGTGGGAAATCAGGAAACGTCGCCTCAGATCGCCATCCATGCCTTCTGTGAGAACCTTTAGCGGCAGTGTCGATGTGTTCGAACTGAGAACCGCGTCGGCTTTCATCAATGGTGCGAGGGTTTTGTATAATTCCTGCTTGATGTCCGGCCTTTCAACGATCGCTTCGATGATCCAGTCGCAGTCTTTTACAAGTTCCAGATTTTCACCCGTCGTTCCGGGGGTGATCCGTCTGGCTATTTTCGCATGCATGAATGGCGCGGGATCGGTCTTTAGCATTTTTGCAATGGCGCTTCGCGATGCGTCCGCCATGACATCAAGCAGCACCACATCCACCCCCGCATTGGCCGCCTGTGCGGCGATGCCCGCACCCATGACCCCGGCGCCGATGACGCATATTTTTTCAATACCGCTCATCAGACGGACTCCAGCACCGTGGCGATGCCTTGACCACCGCCGATGCACTGGGTGGCCAGCGCGTAACGACCGCCCTGGCGTTTAAGTATCTGCGCCGCCTTGCCGGTGATCCGCGCACCCGTGGCGCCAAGGGGATGGCCCAAGGCGATCGCGCCACCGTCAATGTTGATTTTCGCAACATCCAATTGCAGATCGTGGATCGACGCCAGCGACTGGCTGGCGAAAGCTTCGTTCAGTTCGATAACATCCAGATCATCGACCGTAATTCCCGCCCTCTTGAGGGCCTTCCTTGACGATCCCACCGGGCCAATGCCCATGATTTCCGGTTTACATCCAGCGACAGCGAAAGACTTGATGCGGGCCAGTGGCTCCAGTGCGTTCTTCAGGGCGAAGTCCTCGGTGGTCACCAGCACGGCTGCGGCTCCGTCGGTCAGAGGCGAAGAGGTTCCGGCCGTCACCGTACCGGTTTCGCTAAAAGCCGGTTTCAGTTCTGCCAGGGACTCCGCCGTCGATTCCCCGCGGATGCAGCCATCGCTCGAAATCTGGGCGGCCTGCGAAGTGATTGGTACTATTTCATCGCTCAACCGTCCGGTCTTCTGCGCTTCGGCGGCCTTGTGCTGGCTTTCGGCTGCGAAGGCGTCCTGTTGTTTCCGGCTAAGGTCATACTTTTCAGCTACGTTTTCCGCCGTTTCCCCCATTCCCATATAGGCGGCGGGAAAGCGTTCATAAAGGCCCGGGTGTGGCATCGGGTTGAACCCGGTCATGGGAATGCGCGACATGGATTCGACACCGGCGCAAATATAAGCTTCACCGGCGTCCATTTGCATGGCCCCTGCGGCCATATGGATCGCCTGCATGGATGACCCGCAAAAGCGGTTAACCGTCACACCGCCGACGCTGAGCGGCAGGTCGGCCAGAAAACCGATGAGGCGGGCCATATTGAAGCCCTGTTCACCTTCGGGAAAGGCGCAGCCGACGATCAGGTCTTCAACCGCCTCGCCGTCAATTCCCGTGCGTTCCATCAACTGACGAATGACCTGTGCGGCCATCTCATCAGGGCGAACCCGGGCCAGTTCCCCCTTGTAAGCAGGGGCAAAGGGGGAGCGGACGTAAGCGGCGATGACGACGGGTTTCATGATGCTTTCTCCTTATCAGTGCGTTGGGCGAGCCGATGGCGAAGTTGCCTCACTTCATCCTCGCCGTCGTTGATCAATTCTTCAATGCGCTTGATTGCGACTTTAATGACGGCGACATTGTGGTCGTCATGGAAGGCCTTGATTTCATCAAGGCTGAACCCCAGCCGCTTGGCGCGCTTGATATCTTTCAGGGTTGCCTTGGCGTTTTCGGGAAAACAATATGTTCGACCAATGCGCATCGGCGCCAGGAGCCCTTTATCGATATAGAGGCGTACGGTACGGGTTGTTGTGTTTCCTGCAGTTGCCAATTCGTCGACCGAGAGAAACTTATCCATGCTGGAGGTCCCCCATCTTCGCCGCCTGCTCTAAAACCAGTTCCTTTTTTGATAATTTTCCGATCATTGTTTTTGGCAATTCATCGCGGAATTCGATTTCGCCGGGACGCTCGATCGGATTCAGGTACTGTTCGGCAAAGGCGAAAAGTTCGTCTTCGCTGACATGTGCTCCAGGTTTCAGTTTAACGAAGGCTTTTGGCGTTTCACCGCGATACGGGTCGGGAATGCCGATGACCGTGACTTCGTCCACATCCGGGTGCTTGTAAAACGCGTCTTCAATAACACGGGGATAGACGTTAAATCCTGAACAGATGATGACGTCATTCAAACGGTCCGTCAGGAACAGGTATCCGTCTTCATCGACATATCCGACATCACCGCTAAACAGCCACCCTTCGCGCAACGTCTTCGCTGTTTCTTCCGGCCTGTTCCAGTATCCGGCCATAACCTGCGGTCCCCTGATCACTAGCTGGCCCCGCTCGCCGACAGGCACGACAGTGTCAGGGCTGTGGAAACTGCGGATTTCAATTTCGGTCCAGGGCAGGGGCAGGCCTATGGAAAGCATTTTGTTTTGGGCATCGGGCGGATTACACGAAACCACTGGCGATGCTTCTGTCATGCCGTATCCTTCGACGACAACACATCCGGTCAAATCCTCAAATCTTGATTTAACATTAACCGGCAGCGATGCCCCGCCGGAAATGCAGAACCGAATGGACGACAAATCATAACGCGCCAGCCCCTCAAAACCGTTGATCGCGTTAAAAATGGTCGGCACCGCCGGGAACAGGGTCGGGTGTTTTGTGTCTATGGTTTTCAGCACGTCAACAAGATCGAAGCGCGGCAGCAGGATCAGCTCCGCACCGATGGCAAGCCCCAGGTTCATCGCAGCAGTCATGGCGAAGACATGGAAAAATGGAATGGTACAAAGGATGCGCTCGCCCCGTGGATCGGTTTCACCCAGCCACAACTGCACTTGTTCGATATTGGCGGTGATATTGGCGTGAGTCAGCATCGCACCCTTGGGGATGCCGGTGGTGCCGCCGGTATATTGCAGCAGGGCGATATCATGAACAGGATCAATCTTGACGGGTTCCGGGCGTCCCTTCTGGGAAACCAGTTTTTCAAACGGGATAATCCGTACATCCTGGCTTATCTCCGCGATTTGGCTTCTTTTCAATGTGTTGAACAACAACCCCTTGATCGCTGGCAGGGCATCACTGAGCGAACTGACGACAATGGTACGAAGTGGTGTGCCCTGAAGGGCCGCTTCGACTTTCGGATAGATGCTTTTCAGATTAAGTGTCACCATGACAATGGTGCCGCTGTCGATTATCTGGTCGCGAATTTCCTGCTGGGTGTACAACGGATTGAAATTGACCACCGTTGCCCCGATTTTCATGGCGGCAAAGTAACTGATGACATGGTAGGGGCAGTTGGGCAGGCAGAGACCAACCCGGTCGCCCTTGCCAACACCCAAATTTTGAAAACCCCTGGCCGCCCGCATAACCTTGTCCGCAATTTCCGCGTAACTGCTGACCTGCCCCATAAAGTCCAGGCACGCTCGTTCAGGCCAGCGCGCCGCAGCTTCATCCAGGATCAGATGAACAGGACGGGCTGTCGGATTGGGCGGTGGGTTGTGGCGGGTCCATGCGTCAGTTTCAAGGTCAACACGGGCAATAAAATCTGTTAGCAAGTTACAGGTATCGCCGATATTTTCATTTAGGATGCCGTGGCGATTTGCGGCAATCCAGTGCAGGGCCTTGTCCCTTGTCGTCAGTTTCTTGAATATTTGATTGGCGCTGTCGGGATCGACGACGGGGTCGTTATCGCCCTGGATAATCAACGTCGGAATTTCGATTTCCGGTAAATGATCCGGCAAATCAGATGTCATGGATCGAAGCTGATAAAGCCCGTGAACGGGTATATTGCGGTAGTTGATGTCTGGGTGTTCGGACTCGTTTTCCCGGAACGGCATGACCCCTTCGAACGACGGCAGCCATTCTGATAATTTATTCAGGCCATGGACCAGCGGCACGAACACCAGTGTGCGATTTCGATAGTTCTGCGGCGCACAGACTGAAGCGACGCCAACCAGTTTTTTTGGCCCTTCGGCAGCCAGCATCA
>JADHSW010000193.1 GCA_016776705.1 Rhodospirillales bacterium | reverse complement strand
TTGTTTCATTTTTTTACTTATTCGAAACCATCTTTTCATTACTTTTTTACCGTTTTAATTTTCCAGTCTGGCTTACTGGAGGGAAAATTGGCATTATCCCCGCCGATATTCGCCCCGCCTCAGGAGAAGATTCAAGCAAATGAAAAAACAAACAAAACTGATCAATGCGGGGCGGAACCCTGAAGCCAATTTTGGTATCGTCAACCCCCCGGTTTACCATGCCTCAACAGTGCTTTTTCCAACGGTTGCCGCACTGGAAAAAGGCATCGCAAATCGATATGACGCCGTTTATTACGGGCTGTATGGGACACCTACTACCTTCGCCCTGCAAGAAGCCGTGGCGGAGCTTGAAGGCTATCCTCACTGTGTCGTCGTCCCGTCAGGGTTAGCAGCCATTTGCGCCGCCCTGCTGGCCTTCCTTGAAAAGGGCGATCACCTGTTGATGGTGGACAGTGTATATGGTCCGACCCGCCGCTTCTGCGACGAAATGCTGAAACGCTTCGGTGTCGAGACAACATTTTACGATCCGCAAATCGGTGCGGGCATCGCCGCGTTGATGCGCCCCGAAACCAAAGTCGTATTTACTGAATCCCCTGGCTCGCTGTCTTTTGAAGTCCAGGATGTTCCAGCCATATGTGAAGCCGCCCACGGCGGGGACGCAAAGGTTATCCTGGACAATACCTGGGGAGCCGGAATTTTTCTTAGTGCGCCAGACCTTGGCGTTGATGTTTCCGTACAGGCCGTAACCAAGTACATCGGTGGTCATTCTGACGTCATGCTTGGTTCCATCGCCATGACTGAAGAGGATAACATACGCATTCGGGATTCAGTCCGTGACCTGGGTTACGGCGCAGCACCCGATGATTGCTTCATGGCTCTCAGGGGTTTGCGCACGATGAATGCTCGCCTGCCCATTCATCAGGAAAACGCCCTGAAACTGGCCAACTGGTTAAGCCAGCGCCCAGAGGTCGAGCGCGTCCTGCACCCCGCCCTGCCCTCGTGCCCGGGTCATGAACTCTGGAAGCGGGATTTCACAGGCTCTTCCGGGTTGTTCGGATTTGTCCTAAAGGAAAATTTCGGCAAGGATAATGTCGCAGCCATGCTTGATGAGATGAAACTTTTCAAGATGGGCTTCAGTTGGGGTGGTTTTGAAAGCCTGATGGTTCCATATGGGACGACCCCGCCACGCTCTGCCGTGCCCTGGACATCGGGACAATTGATCCGCGTTCACGCCGGGTTGGAAGCCGTTGAAGACCTTATCGACGACCTTGAAGACGGATTTGTCAGGCTGAACGCCTGAGCGGAGCCAGAACCCGGACAATAACAAACAGGATCAGCGCCGCGACCACAATCGATGGGCCGGACGGAGTGTCGTAACTGGCCGACCCCCACAGCCCGCCCACAACGGACAAGCACCCGGCTATGGCGGCAAGAACGCCCATTTGTTCCGGGGTTGTGGACAACGGGCGCGCGGTTGCGGCCGGAATGATCAGCAATGACGTCACCAGAAGAATGCCGACAACCTTCATGGCAAGCGCCACAACGCCAGCCAATATCAACATATAGACAAGGCGAAGGGCGTGAACCGGCACACCTTCGACCATGGCCAGTTCTTCATGCACGGTGGCCGACAACAAGGGCCGCCACAGCACTCCAAGAACTACTGCCACGACCACACCGCCACCGTATAGCCAGTACAGATCAAAGGTGCTCACCGCCAGAATGTCGCCGAACAGATAGGCGTTGAGATCGAAACGGACATTATCCAGGAAAGCCACCACAACCAGACCCAGCGCCAGAGTGCCATGGGCGAGTATCCCCAGCATGGTGTCCTCGCTGAGCATTTGAAACCCCACACGCCACTGCCTGAGGCCCATTAACAGGGCGACGACGATACAGACCGCAAGAACCCCCAGCATGGGATGGGTTCCCATTAACAGGCCAAGGGCAATCCCCAACAGGGCGGAATGGGACAATGTCGCGCCGAAATACGCCATGCGCCGCCAAACAACAAACGCCCCCAACGGTCCGGCAACGACAGCCACCGCACAACCGGCAAGCAAGGCCCGCACCAGAAAATCCTCAAACATGATCGTGCCCATGGTTGTGATGAGAGATGACGTCGCCATGCACATCGTGCTCGTGGTCGTGGTCATGATGATAGACACTCAGTTCGGTAGCGACACTTTCCCCAAACAGGGAAACAAATTCAGGATGGCGTGAAACGGTTTGTGGGTGCCCCGCACAACAGACATGTTGGTTCAGGCAGATAACATGATCCGTCGCCGCCATAACCATGTGCAGGTCGTGGGAAACCATCAGCACGCCGCACCCCCGCTGATCGCGAATACCCCGAATCAGGGCGTACAGTTCCGCCTGACCACTGACATCGACACCCTGGACCGGTTCATCCAGAACAAGCAGGTCGGGATTGCGCAGCAGGGCGCGGGACAGCAGCACCCTTTGCATTTCACCACCGGATATCTGCTGGATCGGGCTTTCGGCGATATGTTCAACACCTGTTTCCCTGAGCACCCCGTGGCGGAAGCCATGCCCAACATCCCCCCGTGACATTCCCAATGACAAAAAACGAATGACGCTGATCGGCAAGGCCGGGTCTATGTTCAGGCGTTGCGGCATGTAACCAATGCGCAGGCCCGGCTTGCGGGTGACGATCCCCATATCGGGCGTATGCAACCCCAGCATCACTCGCACCATCGTCGTCTTTCCGGCGCCGTTGGGTCCAATCAGTGTGACGATTTCGCCTTCGCCCACCTTCGCTTCCCCCTGATGGAGAACCTGTCTGCCGCCGAAAGAAACATCGATACCGCTGGCTTCAATCAAAACATTATCCATGGTTCGATTATCCAGCCTGACAGTTTGGACACTGCCCCTCAACTTCAACTGTGCGCCTGACAATTGAAAATCCGGCGTCATCCGCCAAACCTGATATGGCCCTATCCAGACGGGTATCTGATATTTCGGCGGCGGCGCCGCAATCACGGCAGATTAAAAACTGTGAGGGATGGGACGTATCGGGGGAGTTGCAGCCCACGTACGCATTCAGGCTTTCAATGCGGTGTATCAACCCCAGTTCCAAAAGAAAATCCAGTGCGCGATATACTGTCGGCGGCTGGGCGTTGCGGCGCTCATCTTTTAATATATCAAGAAGTTCATAGGCCCCTACCGGCTGGTGGCTTTGCCAGACCAGTTCCAGCACCCGGCGACGTAAATCCGTCAACCTCGCACCGCGCCTGGAACACAGGTTAACTGCTGTATTCATGGCGCTATCGATACAGCGCCCATGGTTGTGGCCGTCTTTCTTGAACAACGCAATGCTCTCCACCAATTGCCGCCGATTCTGAATTCCCACTTGCATGGCTATGACAGCTGGAGATATAATGTTATAATATAACATAACAAAATAACAGCGTATTATTTCCGGAAATTGCCATGCCCCGCTACAAGATAATTATCCCCTGTCTTCTTTTTATGATGGGATTGTTCAGTGTGCATTCCGGGGCGGCGGCAAAGGCCCCGTCCGTCAGCGTTTCCATCAAGCCCATTCATTCACTGGTTAGCGAAATCATGAACGGCGTCTCGGTTCCTTCCCTGATCGTAAAAGGCAGCCGCTCGCCCCACACCTACAGCATGAAACCCTCCGATGCCCGCGGCCTCAGCCGCTCGGATGTCATTATTTGGGTTGGACCGGGATTGGAGATGTTTCTGCAGAAACCGCTCATGGCTTTATCAGAAAAATCCAGGATCGTGACTCTGGTTCCTGAACCCGCCCAAGACCCCCATCAATGGCTTTCACCGGTATTGGCGGTTTCCATTGTTGACAGGGTGCTGATGGCGCTCATCGAAGCTGATCCCGATCATGGTAAAACCTACAAATCAAATGCCGCCAGATTGAAAGTTCGACTCGATGCCTTGCATGCTGAGGGAAACAGGCAATTGCGCCCCCTTGGTCAAAAACCATTTCTGGTTTTCCATGATGCATGGGGACATTTTGCCACGGCCTTTGGCCTCAGCATTTCCGGGACCGTCGCCTTAAACCCGGAACGCCCGCCGGGGGCCAATGGGATTAGCGCCATTCGTCGTCTGATCAAGGAACGCGAGGTACGCTGCCTGTTTCGCGAACCGCAATTTGCCTCACCCCTGCTGGCGACGGTGATGGAGGGACAAGACCAGATGAAAGAGCTTGAACTAGACCCCCTGGGCTCGGCTTTAGCACCAGGGGCGGACCTGTATTTTCAAATGATGGAAAACAACATTGCTGCTGTCACTGCGTGCCTGCGCTAAAAAATCTATCCGTGCTGTGGGCGGGCTCTCATGACCTGCATCTTCGTCGTCAGCAGTTTTTGCAGAATGGCGTAGGCTGATTGATCGATTTCCAACATCTGAATGGCCAGCAGATTGGCTTCCGCACTGGCGCGAATAACCCGTGCACTTATTTTAACGGGCGACATAACACCACGTGAAAGGCCAATTTCCGTAATCGACAGGAGCGAGCCTGTACTCAGCCCCCCTTCGTATCCATCGATCAGAACACCCCCCAGGCTCCAGTTTATGGAACTGTAGATTTTCGAGCCAATTTGCAGCCGAATGGCAGGGTCCTTGACCCTTTCATACACTCGCTTATCGCTGTTACTGGCAGGTTCGACCATATAGTTGATGCCTCTTTCACCTTTTGAAGGGTGGATAATAGCTTAAAAAGCAATATTTTCAAACGACTGCTGTTACAATGGTTGACAGCGCCCGGACAAAGTTCGATGTACGGATGCATCAACTCAATCAGGGAACCCAGATCAATGCCCTTCGAAGACCTGCTTTCCAGCCTGAAATTCAACGACGACGGTCTGATTCCGGCTATTGCACAGCAACACGACAGCGGCGAAGTGCTGATGATGGCCTGGATGAACGCAGACGCCGTCGCCGAAACCCTCAAGACCGGGCGTGTTTGTTATTTTTCGCGCTCACGGGGCAAACTCTGGCGCAAGGGTGAAAGCTCAGGCCAGGAACAGGCCTTGAAAGAGCTACGCTGGGATTGCGATGCAGACACCCTGCTGGTGCTGGTCGACCAAAATGGCGTGGCGTGTCACACAGGGCGACGCAACTGCTTTTTCAATGCGATTAGAAATGGCGAGATAACCACCATCGCCGAGCCCGAAATCGATCCCGACGAGCTTTATAAAAAGTAACCACCCGCCCCTTTCTGGTGAACGACAAATTTAGACAAAAAAAAACCGGACTTTGAAATCCGGTGAGTTTAACAGGGAGACCCAGAGGGGGTGGTGCTGGGGGGAAGGGGGGGAAGTAACCCCCTCTGGCAAAAAC
>JADHSW010000011.1 GCA_016776705.1 Rhodospirillales bacterium | reverse complement strand
GCTGCTTGATCAGCATCACCTGACCACCCTTGCTGGAGCAGTAGGCCGAATAGCCCCGATTGCGAATACCCAACTGGGCGCGCACCGACAACAAATGCACTTGCTTGCCGCCATTGCCCGCTTCTATCTGACGACGCGCCGCCGCCTGCGCCAGAAACATGGATGCCTTTAAATTGACTTCAATAACTTCCTCAAAGGCTTCTTCCGTCACCTCGAGGAGCGGCTGTTCGATTTGAATGCCAACGCAGTTCATCAGGATGTCGATCTTGCCGTGAAGGTCCACAACGGCATCGACGGAGTCCTTGATTTCACCTACGGATTTCACATCGACGGCTAAACCAGAAGCAACAAATCCGGCCTCATTAATATTTTCAGCTAATGCCCTGGCCTTTTCGGCGTTGCGTCCAGCGATCACAACAGCCGCACCCCTGACAGCCAATCCCCAGGCAATAGCCTCCCCGATACCGCCGTAACCGCCGGGCAGGTAAGCCACTTTACCGTCCAGATCAAAGCTGTTCGACAGTTCGGCTTTAAAATCAATAACCGGTGCGATTTGTTCCAAAATACCTGATCTCCAAATTAATCCAGATGAAGGCCGCCGTTGATATCAATGATCTCGCCCGTGATAAACCCTGATAAGGGCGAGACGAGAAAATCAACCACATGGGCCACTTCCTCACCCTCGCAAAAGCGCCCGACAGGAATATCGTTCAAAAGTTTCTGTTGCTGCTCTTGTGTGAGTTGTTCTGTGACCATCGGCGTTTTGATATAGGCGGGTGAGACACCGTTTACGGTGACGCCAAAGCTTGCCGATTCACGGGCCAGCGAAAAAGTAAGCGCCGTCATGCCACCCTTTGATGTCGTATAGGCCGTGCCGGCGGTCAGGCCGCCGGTCTTGGCTGCCAATGAACAGATATTGACAATTCGTCCCCAGCCTTTTGCTTTCATGCCATCCAGCCATTCCCGGGCAAGGAAGAACGCTCCGTCCAGATTGATCGACATGAGCCTGCGCCATTCTTCGGGGGTCGTCTCTACGGCCTTGTTGTTGGAAAGGATACCGGCATTGTTGACCAGAATATCGACGTCTCCCCAGGTTTCCCGAATCCCTGCCGCCGACTTGGCGATCGCCTGATCGTCACTGACGTCCAATTGCAAGGCAATGGCCTTGGTGCCTAATTCTGCGGCGAGAACTTCAAGGGGCGGGAGCTGAATATCGATCATTAACACCCGGCAGCCGCGGGCTATCAAGGAGCGCACGACCGCTTCGCCCAGAACCCCTGCCGCGCCGCTTACCAATGCCAGTCTATTTTCAAGTGTTGTCATTTACGGACCCTTCAGTACGCAGCCAATGCGCCGAGATAATCCATAACATCCGGATTTTCGAGCAGGGTGTCGTAATCATCGGCAAAACTAAGTTGACCTTTTTGAACGAAGATGTAGCGATCGCACGCTTCACGCATGATCTTGACGTGAAATTTTTCGTTTGGATGGACGCAAAGGAAGACCAGACGACCATCGGCCCGTAAGCGCTTGAAGAAATCCAGCATGAAACCGATATAACCGTCCTGGGTGTTAAACTGCGGTTCATCAAACAGGTGGACCATTGGGTAATCGGATACAGGCTTTTCCATCATGAATGACGGTTTGGTCTTGCTAAAATGGCGAACCTGATAGGACTGGTGGTAGTGAATAGCCAAACGGTCGCGCTGACGATATTTGACGTCATGAATGTTTTGACCGGCGCACAGCACCTCGCCTTCTGTTGGCTGGTTGGAACCTGTTATTAATTCAAACAGTGTTGTCTTGCCCGAACCATTAGGCCCCATGACGCCGACGACCTGAGGTTCATCAATTTTGAAGTTCGCCTCCAGCCGGAAGGTCTCTTCTTTATTGATAAAACCGCGCTGGTAAATTTTGCGAAGCCCTTTGACATCTAACATTGGTGTGCTCATGGCTTAAATCCCCAACAGCCGCGTACGTAACGCGTCATCATCAAGTAAAGCCTGGGCGCTGCCTTCGTGGACAATCCGGCCGTGATCCATAACGTAGACCCGGTCGCTGACCTGCAAGGCGCTCAAGGCGTTTTGTTCAACCACCAACACCGCAATGCCCTCACTTTTTAGCCGTGTAATGGTTTTCATCACATCCTGCACGACTTTCGGGGCCAGCCCTTGAGACGGCTCATCGAACAAAACCAACCCTGGCGAGCCTAACAGTGCACGGGAAATGGCAACCATTTGCATCTCGCCGCCAGACAGGTTCTCGCAATCGCGTTCCATCAAATATTCAATGGCCGAGAATATTTCGAACATTTCGTTTTCAGACCATGAACGAAAACGGGTTTTCTTCTTTCCCAACGACAGGTTGGTTTTGACCTTTAAAGTGGGGAAGATACGACGATCATCGGGAACCCAGCCTACACCGGCATTGGCAATGTCGCAGGTGGCGGTTCTGGTGACATCCCTGCCATCAAAATGAATTGATCCGCTGCGTGCCGGCGACAGCCCCAGGATAGAACGCAGGGTCGTTGTTTTACCGGCACCGTTTGGTCCCAGCAATGCCACCACTTCACCTTCTGCCACTTCAAGGGAGGTGCCAAAAAGCGCCTGAGTTTCGCCATAAAATGTTTCGATATTTGAGACACTTAACATTTACGCGACCTCTCCCAGCTGAGAAGCCTGCACCCATTCATTGGCGCGCAAATCTTCGGGAGACCCTTCGGTGATAACCTGGCCCCAGTGAATGACGGAAATTTTGTCAGCCAGACGAAACAAAAACTTCATGTCGTGCTCGATAATGACAATCGAATAAGTTTCTTTTAGTTCGAGGATCAGGTCGGCCAGACGGGCGGTGCCATCGACGCCAAGGCCTTGTGTCGGTTCATCGAGAAAAAGCAGTCTTGGTTCTGACGCCAGTGCAACGCCAATTTCCAGGGCCCGGCGCTCTCCGTAAGGCAGGTTAATTGCCTGTTCAAGTTCACGCCCCTTTAAGCCAACCTTTGCAAGGACATCAGCGGCCCTGTCCATGGTGGTTGTATCACCGGGTAAATCATAAAGCGGATTGAAGGCGCGGGTAACCGTATTGCGCAGGGCAATCATGATATTGTCTATGGCGGAAAATTCATCAAACAGGGTCATGATCTGAAATGATCGGGCGATGCCCATTCCTGAAATTTTACGCGGTGGAAGGCCGGTAATGTCCTGTCCGTCAAAGTGGACGGTGCCGCCATCGGGCTTGTACTGGCCGGTCAGAACATTAAAGCAGGTCGATTTTCCAGCCCCGTTAGGCCCCATAATGCCGCTCAGTTGTCCCGCTTCAAAAGACAGCGTGATGTCTTCAAGAACGACCTGATCGCCAAAGCGTTTTTGCAAATGTTTTGCTTCAAAAAATGCCATGACTATTCTCCCGCCACAGAATTTTTGGGTGTTTGGGACGTGGGAGTTGCAGCCGATTTTGCTTTTTGTTTTTTCATGAAATCTTGCCATACACCGGCTATGCCTTCGGGCTTGAACAACATGACTGCCATGAACATCAACCCGTACCACAACAACCATGTTTCTGTGAGTGAGCCCAGGAAATCCCGTGCGACAAAGAAAATAATAGCGCCAATGACCGGCCCCCAGAAACTGACAAAGCCGCCACCAATCAAGGTCATCATGACAATAAAACCAGAGGCATGCAGGCTCATGACATCCGGATAGGCGCTTTCCTGGGCAATGGCAAAAATGCTCCCGGCCAATCCGGCGATGACGCCTGAAAGCGTAAAGACAGACCATTTCATCAGCCAGACATTATAGCCAACAAAGCCGGCCCGCATCTCGCTCATACGAATGGCTTGCAGGGCCTTGCCATAAGGTGAATGGACAATGCGCCACAAGAGCAAGGTGATAACCACCAGCACCGCGAAGGCGAAGTAAAAAAGGGCCTCGTTGCTTTTCAGGCTAACATCTACAGGCCCCAGGGAAAGCGTGCCGCGATAAACATTCAAAAGGCCATCTTCACCCCCCGTCAGGGTGTGCCATTTGATGGCAATAAACCAGAACACCTGACCGAAAGCGATGGTCATCAGGGCAAAATAAATGCCCCGTCTGTGAGACAGGAAACAGGCTGCCAGGCCCGCGGCAACGCCGCCGGCAAAGGCACCAAGCAAAATACCGGCCCAGACGCTTTCGAAAACATTTAACTGGCAAAGGGAATAAGCATAGGCACCAATACCGAAGTAAGCACCGTGTCCGAATGACGGCAGGCCTGTATATCCAAGTAACAGGTTGAAGCCCAGCGCGTAAATGATCCAGATGATGATTTCAACGCCAAGGTAATTATACAAACCAACCGATGTCCCCCACAGCGGGAACGTACCCAACACAACAAACATCAAAAGCATAGGCCTGGTGAAAACAGGGGTGGAAATGGCAAAAGGGGATTTCATGATTAGTTTTCCAATGCACTTTTCTTGCCGAACAAACCGCGGGTGCGGAATGTGACAACAACAATCAACAACAAGTACATGGACATCATTGACCATTCCGAAACATAGGCTCCGGAAAAGGCAACGACCAATCCGACCATAACACCGGCAATGACGGCCCCCCAAAAACTACCAATGCCGCCGACAACGATGATTAGAAATGCCGGGATAACCACGTCGACACCAACATGGGGGCGCAAGCCCCAGATCGGGGTCAGAATAATTCCGGCGATGCCCGAAAGGGACGCACCCAGGCCAAAAACCAGAAGCCTTAACCGTGTCAGGTTGACCCCAAGGGCGCGGACCATCTCGCTATCATGGGCACCGGCTTTGATTGTCGCGCCATAGGGCGTTTTTTCCAGAAACAACCAAACCACAATAATCATGAACAGGGCAAAGAAGGCGGCATAGAAACGGTAATTCGAATAAATCATGCCCCCGGCAAAAAAGGCGCCACTGACGGCATCAGGAATAGGCATAACCTGTTCCGCCGATCCCCAGGTAATACGAATGGTTTCTTCAATGACAAGCGCCGCGCCGTATGTCAGTAGCAAACCGTATTCGGCCTTTTTGCCATAGGTCCGGCGCATGCAGATTTCCAACCCCATGCCAACCAGGGCGACAAGGGCGGGGGCCAATGCAAGGGCAACCACATAGCGCAAGGCCAAAGGCAAGGCTGAATACCAGTCACCAAAGGATCCAAAATAAGAGAGATTTGGATCAATAATCGACATGGCGAAATAGGCACCAAGGGCAAACAATGAGCCATGGGCCAGGTTAATCAGTTCCATAACGCCGACAATCAGCATAAAGCCCAAGGCGATCAGGGCAAACAGAAGGCCAAGGGCCAGGCCGTTTACGAGATGGGGCAATAGGTTGAGAATGACGTCCATAATCTGATGCTATTTTTTGCCGTGAAATAAAAATTATTAAAAATGAAAAATTGGAAAATTTAAAATTTTGAAAAAAATTCCCGCGCTGACGCATAAACGCCAACGCGGGGAGTGAGAAGTATCAGGGAGTGTACTTCGGCGTATCAGCCATTGATTCCAACTTGCATGTCTCGTTGGAAGAGGCGTCATTGACCGCAGCTGGAGAGGCGTGAGCAACGATCTGGAACATGTCGTCCTTATCCTTGCTGGCCAGATTGGCGGTTGCCAAATATATGGTCTGCTGCATCTGATGGGTATTCGGGTTCATGAAGGCATCGTCGTGCTGCATACGGGTGGCGGCCGGGATCCGCAGATTTTCAAGCTGCTTGATAACAGCATGGTTTTCTGTGGTGCCAGCGGCTTCGATAGCTTCAAGAAGCGAACGTGTCGCCCAGTAACCATTGAAAAAGACGTTGCCGGGAACCTTCATTTTGGTGTCCGGATACATCTTGGCGTACTTGGCGTTAAATTCCTCAACGCCAGGCAGATCAAACTTGTAGTACCAGGTTGTGCCGAAAACACCGAACAGGTTCTTGGCAGGCAGACCATAAACATCAGGCCAGTCCTGTTGATTGTTGATCCAGGCATATTTTGCGCCCATGTCTAGCTGGGAAATCTGGGTGCGCATAGCCTTCTGGTCATCACCACCAACGGCAGCGGCAATAACTTTCGGGGAAGCCTGCTGGATTTTTAGCAATGCCGAGCTAAAATCACGGGTTCCCTGGGGGATCATGATTTCATCAATGATTTTGGCACCGGCAGCTTCGGCCAACTGGCGGGTCGCCTTGGACGTATTGTGACCCCAAACGTAATCATTGGTCATCAGCAGCCATTTTTTACCATATTTGTTGACAGCATTTTGAACAGCAGCCTGGGCAAAGTTCTTGCCATTGCCGTCCCAAACAAACTTGACCCGGTGGCAATTTTTGCCGGATTCCGTGGGCGAGCTGGAGTTGGTGTTCAGGTAAACAACGCCGTACTTTTGCGCAACCTGCGAAATAGCGTTGGCAACGCCGGAACTGACAGCGCCAATCATGAAGCCAACTTTTTCGCGGGTGATCATGCGCTCAGCAACGCGTGAGCCGGTAGCCGGCGTGGTTTCGGTATCGATGTGGATCGTTTTGATTTCACGACCCATAACACCGCCTTTGGCGTTGAATTCCTCAATCGCCATTAGCATGCCACGACGGTCAGAAGCACCAGAGTTGGCATACTGTCCACTGGCATCAGACGTCAGGCCAATCAGTAAAGGTTTTGCTGTAGCAGGAACACTGCCGGTGGCAATTGCAGCTACGACGGCAAAGGTCGCAGCACCTGTCATAAGTTTAGATGTAAAATTTCTCATTTTCGTCTCCATCCTATGTTGTTTAACGTAAAGCTTTTTCAGATTTTCTGATTTATTATTTTTGTGACACAGCCCGGGCTGGGGCTAAATCAAATCTCGTCAGTTAACATTTTCCGATATTTACCTTGTTCATTTCAGATTGTGCTTTCACCAGGTGACCGACCAAACCGTCGGCGAAGCCAGCTTTTCCGGCCTGCACAAATGCGTTGTGGGTGGCATTGCCCATTGGCGATACGATGCCCGCGTCCGCCAGCATGCTATTGAGGTAGCGCAGGTCTTTCGTGGCATTGGCAATACTGAATTTCATACCTTCAAAGTCACCCTCATCAAGGATGCCGGGCACGATCATCTGGAATATTCCACTATTACCGCCACCGGCGCTAATGACCTCGCGGAAGCGTTGCAAGTCAACGCCCGTTGCTTCGCAGGCACAAAGCGCTTCGGCGATCAGGGTGGCTTGGCCCATGGTGATCAGGTTATTGATCAGCTTCATGCGTGATCCACTACCAACCGGACCCATGTGGAAAATATTTTCGCAGAATGTTTGCAAGATGGGCTCAATGGCGGCAAAGACTTCATCTGAAGCTCCGACCATTGTGTTCAATTTACCGGCCTCGGCTTCAATAGGGGTGCGGGCCAATGGTGCATCGGCCATCACGGCACCTTTGGCGGCAAGATCAGCGGCAACTTTTTCGACAGTACCGGGAGCACCGGTAGAACAGTCGATGACGATCATGCCATCGCTGACACCTTCAAGAAATCCGTTCTCACCGTATGCCACAGCTTCAACCTGCGGCGAGCCGGTAACACAAAGAATAAGAACATCTGATGCCTCGGCGATGGCTTTTGGAGTGGCAGCTTCGGTTGCGCCCTTGGTGATGAGGTCTTCCAGCGGGGCGCGATTTCGATGCGCCATGGCAACAACGTCATAACCCTTTTCAAGAAGATTTTTGATCATGCCGTGGCCCATCATACCAACGCCGATAAAGCCTATTTTTTGGGTCACGATTACCTCCAAGATTTTACTTGAAATTATTTTCTATTTTTCGATATAGAACGAAAATTCGTTTTATGTCAAGAAATGAAAAAATATTTCTAAAATTACTTTATGCAAAATTTTCCCTATCGGGAATCCACGACGCAGATTCTTACCGGTCTTTGGGGCTGGAAATCTTTCGGAAGTCCCTACTGGTTACCGTCGCGAAAATAACCCAAAGTCAAAATCAGGGTTTGCGCCAGCACCATAGATCCGGTCAGCGGGCGGAATCGGTGAACATCGGATTCACGAACACAGAAAGACTGCCTGGAATAGGTTGCCAGCGGGCTGGAAAGATTATCGGTAATGGCCAGTACAGGAATCCCCCTGATGTGCACATCCTTGACAATCTCGACAACTTCTTTTGCGTATTCGGCATAACTGACGGTGATCAGTAAATCGGCGTTTGTCATGGTTGATGCTTGTTGCGGGGCCATGCCGCCAACCCCGTCAAGAAGCTGACACGGGTATTCCAGGCGGGTCAGTCCGTAAGAAATATAGCTGGCAACGGGGAAGGCACGACGCTGGCCAAGGACGTATATATGCCTGGCATTGTCAATAGTTTCAACGGCTTGTTGCAATTGGGCGTCAGTGATGTCCTCTTCCAGCCATCTCAGGGATTTGTTTGACGCATCAGAAAATTCCCGCAGCAAGGAAACCGGATTCTCCCGTGCGGCATCTTCCATTTCTTCGTGTTGGTTGTAGATGCGTTCGCGAAAACTGGCCGATCCTTCGATCAGTCGCAGCTTAAAAACCCGTTGTAGATCGGAAAAGCCGGAATATCCAAAAGATTTGGCGAAGCGAATAAGCGCCGATGGCTGGATCCCGATTTCCGCCGAAATAACCACCACCCGTTCCAGGGCAAACCGATTCGGATCATCAAGGGCAAACTGGGCGATTTTTTTTAACTGCGGACTTAATTCTTCGTACTTTTCATGAAAACGCATACGAAGTTGATCAAATGATTCGACAGTTTCAGACACGGTCTGTCTCCCTGAAATGTTCTTGAATTACAAAACCGTTACGACAGATACGCAACAGGCAGATCATAAACCACATGGACTTAAAATAGAATATATTTTCTATTGATAATTATAAAAAGAAAATTTCATTATTGCTAAAAATAGAAAATTCTGTTCATATGCGATTCATCGAATTGAATTAATCTCTTAAGTGGACAAGAATTGTGGATCAAATTCCGGCAACATACAACGATCTGAAGGCGGTCATTACCGCCAGATATAATGCCCTGCCCCGGCAATTAAAAAAGTTCGGGCGTTTTGCATTGGACAATTCAGACATTCTGGCCCTGGAAACCGTGACCACGGTTGCCCAGCGTGCCGATGTTCAGCCCTCGACCATTATCCGTTTCGCCAAGGCCATCGGCTACGACGGGTTTAGCGATCTGCAACAAATTTGCCGAAACCGCCTGATGGAAGATACATCAAGCTACCGCGAACGGATCAAATCATTCCGGAGCGAAGGCCCCGAAAGTGCCGGATCAAGGCTCAACGAATTTTGTGAAGCTGGTATGGACGCCCTTGATCACCTGCGCCTGAATACGCCTTCTGACAAGCTGGAACAGGCGGTGGGCATTTTAAAAGGCGCCCGCGATATTCACCTGTTTGGCCAGGGGCGCTCTTTTGCCGTTGCCCAATACCTGCACTACGCACTGTCACGCCTTGAAATTCGTTGCTTCCTGGCTGACGGTGCCGGGGGAATGTTAAAGTACCAGCTTGGTATAGCCGGGCCCAGCGACGCCGTTATCGCCATCAGTTTTTCCCCTTACACGCCTGTCGTCAATTCGGTTGTTACCGATCTGGCCGGACAGGGGGTGCAGGTTATTTCCATAACCGATAGCCCCTTAAGCCCCCTTGCAGAGCCGAGTGCTGTCAGCTTTGAAATTGCCGAGGCACAGGACCAAACATTCAGAACGCTGGTTGCCCCGCTTTGTCTGGCCCAAAGCCTGGTTGTCAGTCTGGGCCAGGCAATTGCCGAAATGCAGCCCCGACGGCCAGCAACGAAAGACGAACTTTAAAATGGAAGACCGAAAACTAGATGTCATCTGCTTTGGGCGTTCGAGCGTTGATCTTTATGGAGATCAGGTGGGCGGTCCGCTTGAAGACATGCAATCGTTTTCAAAATATATTGGCGGTTGCGCCACTAATATTGCGGTGGGCACATCACGCCTTGGTTTGAGGAGTTCGCTGATCACCCGCGTTGGCGACGAACAGATGGGGCGTTTTATCCGCCAGACCCTGATTGAGGAAGGCGTCGATGTCAGTCATGTTTCCACCGACAGCGAACGACTGACAGCACTTGTTATTCTTGGAATTCGCGATCTTGAAACATTCCCGCATATTTTTTATCGCGAGAACTGTGCCGATATGGGCATACGTGCCGAGCACATTTCCAGGGATTACATAGCTTCTTCCAAAGCCGTGGTTTTGACCGGCACCCACTTTTCAAAACCCGGCGTAGAAGAAGCCGGTCGCGCAATCATTGCTTATGCTAAAGAAGCCGGAACAAAGGTTGTTCTGGATATCGATTACCGTCCGGTGCTTTGGGGACTAACATCCCATGGCGATGGCGAGAATCGCTTCGTTGAATCAACCGCCGCCACAAAACACGTTCAAAGTATCATCGTTGATTGTGACCTGATCGTCGGCACGGAAGAGGAAATCCATGTCGCCGGCGGATCGATCAATACAATCGAAGCCGTAAAGGCGATCCGCGCATTAAGTGACGGTACAATCGTCGTTAAACGCGGCCCCATGGGCTGTGTCGTTTTCCCCGACGATATTCCCGACACCCTTGATGACGGCATCTGGGTCAAAGGCAAGGAGATCGAAGTCTATAACACACTGGGGGCTGGTGATGGATTTATGAGCGGATTCTTGCGCGGCTGGATCCGGGACGAGACGTGGCAAACCTGTTGCACCTACGGCAATGCATCCGGTGCGATTGTCGTTTCCCGTCATGCCTGTTCGCCGGAAATTCCCAGTTGGGAAGAGCTGCAGGATTTCCTTGAACACGGCAGCCCGACAAAAAGGTTGCGCGAGGATCAACGCCTTAATCATCTGCACAGGGTAACCAATCGCAGTCATCACTGGCCGGAAGTTTGCGCCATTGCCTTTGATCACCGGTCACAATTTGAAGAACTGGCCAAAAAAACCGGCAAGGACGCCGAAGACATTTCAAAATTCAAAAAGATCATTGCCGCCGCCGCCATGCAATCCGTAGGTGATGATGACAGCCCCGGGGTGTTGATTGATGATAAATACGGTTTCCATGCCCTGGCCCAGATAACCGGCAAGGATTGGTGGACGGCTCGCCCTGTTGAACTTCCGGGATCTTTTCCGCTGGCCTTTGAAGGTGGCGACAACATTTCAACCACCCTGCGTGACTGGCCACGCACCCACATTGCCAAATGCCTGGTTCAATATCATCCCGATGATGACGCAAACATTAAACGCAAACAGATGGAAAAAATATCCCGCCTGTATGATGCCTGCCTCGCCACCGGCCATGACATGTTGCTTGAAGTCATCCCGCCTGAAGGTAACGGCGATATGGATGATGTTATTATCCGCGCCATGGTTGATTTCTATAACAATGGCATCAAGCCGGACTGGTGGAAACTGCAGGCGGCGAAAAGCCCGCAAGGCTGGGATAACCTTGAAAGGATTATCACCCAACATGATCCCCATTGTCGAGGCGTCGTCATGCTGGGCCTTAACGCCCCCATGGATCAGCTGATTGCTGATTTTGCCAATGGGGCCGGTTCGCCTGTATGCAAAGGTTTTGCCGTTGGCAGGACGCTTTTCCAGGATGCCGCCGAAGCATGGTTTGCGGGTCAAATCAGTGACGATGAAGCGCGCCAGCAAATTTCTCAAAACTATCAGAGTTTGCTTAAATCCTGGCGCTCGCTACGTCATACAACCCCCATACAGAGGGCCATATGAGCAAACTTTTATGCAAACGAACCGGCCCGGATGAGACCGGCCGCGTTCACCACATTACCCCGCAGTCCGCCAACTGGGGTTATGTTGGCTTTGATCTTTATGAACTTGCGCCGGGGCAGTCTGTGGCCAATGAAACCGCGGACCGCGAGGTCTGCCTGGTCATGATTACGGGAACCGCAACCGTTACAGTTGGTGATCAGGTTTTTAAAAACATTGGCGAGCGTCAATCCGTTTTTGAGGGGAAACCCCCGACCGCCGTTTATATGCCCGCAGGATCAACGTATTCGGTTTTGGCCGAAACCGGACTGACTCTTGGTGTTTGTAATGCACCGGGAAAAAGCCAACACCCGGTGCGGCTGATTTCCCCGGATGAGATGGGAATTGAAACCCGCGGGGTCGGCGCAAATGTGCGCCATGTCTGCAATATCCTCCCGGACACAGATGTCGCCGACAGCCTGCTTGTTGTAGAAGTGGTTACCCCCGGCGGCAACTGGTCCAGTTACCCGCCCCATCGTCACGATACGGATGACCTGCCCACACAATCCAGCCTGGAAGAAACCTACTACCACCGTTTAAATCCGGCCCAGGGATTCGCTTTCCAGCGCGTCTATACGGACGATCGCTCGCTTGATGAGACAATGTCGGTGGAAGACGGCGATGTCGTCATGGTGCCCAAGGGCTACCATCCCGTCGGTGCCCCCCATGGCTATGACTTATATTACTTGAATGTCATGGCTGGCCCGGTACGGGAATGGAAATTCCACAACGATCCGGATCACGACTGGATTATGAACAGGCCGGACTGAACAATCTGACGGCTTCCGTGCCGCCGCCCATACCCCGCCTCAGCGCCCCTCATCTTCAAATACAAACATGCTCTCCCCTGGGTCGACCAGGTCGTCTTCCAACACATCAGCATCTATTTCATCATCAGGATGGCTGGTGATTTCGACGAGGTTTCCCGATGGGTCACGCAAGAACATCTGCATGGCACCTCCCGGAAGTTTGCGCACATTGCCCCAGGGTTTTGTATCAATTGCCCCGATTTCCTTCATATGCCTGAATACGGACGAAAAATCATCAACCCGCATCGCAAAATGCGCCCTGAATGGCCGTTCGTCGGCGAGCTCGTTGATATGGATCTGGATACCACCGCCAAGCTTGAAAAACTGGGCAGGAAACCCCTGCTCCGGTGTCGCATCTGGTTCCAGGCCCAGATCATCGCGGTAAAATGTAACCGTCGACTCCAGATCATCGACCAGAATATTGATGTGGTGCAGGCTGCGATTTCCACTCATGGCGTTTATCCCCTGATCAGCGGGACAATGTGATTGCATGAGCGTTTGACCATGTCCGAATAAAATTCCTCGCTCAGCAGGCTTGAACCGTGGTCTTCAATGAACTGAAGCTGCTCGGGCGAAATATCCACCGGATTGGTTTCCACCTGACCGGGCCACTGGGTCACCGGCGTACGATCAATGGGAGTGACAAATTCAAGGGTCATGGCGTTGTCGTAACCGACTTCACGCAGGGTCTTGACGATTTTGGCCCAGTTAAGCTGGCCCATACCCGGGGGCATGCGGTTGTTGTCGGCGACGTGGAAATCAACCAGCATATCGCCGGCCGTGCGGATCGCTTCCATAAAATCGACTTCCTCGATATTCATGTGAAAAGCATCCAGGCAGACACCGCAATTTGGACCGACATCCTTGGCCAGCGCCACGGCCTGATCGGCACGGTTCAGGAAATAGGTTTCAAAGCGGTTCAGTGGTTCGATGGCTATTTTGATGCCGTAGGATTCAGTCAGCTCGTAGAGTTCTTTCAGGCCATCCACGACCCATTGCCATTCTTCTTCCGGGGTTCCGTCCGGCGAGACCTTGCCCACTGTCGCCGGAACAACTGTCAATTCAGAACCTTCCAGTTCATGAACCATTGTTGCCACGCTTTTCATGTAGTCGACCGTAGCCGCACGCTGGCCGGTATCCTTCGCCGCCAGGTTTCGGTCACCCAATGTCAGTGTCACTGAGCCCCAGCAGAACATGTCGAGTTCCTTCAACAGGGCGCGGACATCCTTGGTATCGTACTGATCCGGCTCACCACTGATTTCAATGCTTTCCAAACCCCATTGCTTACCTCGCCTCAAGGTCATTTCTACGGGTTCGGCGCGCATCCAGTTATGTGTTGATAAGTGCATTTTATTTTCCTCAGTATGTGTTCAAAATCATATTTTCTGGTCAAGTATAGGCGTTCTGGTTTGCTGATATTTTTTGCAAAGCGCTCATGCGTTATCCCGTCTTCTCCTGTAAAGGGACCTTCCTAGAGGTAGCGATTAACCAGATTTTCAACCATTTCCTGACGTCCGGATTGAGGTTGCGGATCAAGATTTTGCCCAAGAACGTGGGCTTCCAGGTCTTCCATGGACATGTTCTTGCCCAGAATGCCGCGTCCCAGATCCTTGTCCCAGCCGTCATAACGGGCATCAACCACGTCAACGAGCTTTCCGTCTTCGATCATCCGTGCTGCGACTTCCAGACCGCGTGCGCAGGTGTCCATGCCACCGATGTGGGCGTGGAACAGGTCATCAGGCTCTGTTGATTGACGGCGTGGTTTGGCATCAAAGTTAACGCCGCCGGTCTCGAACCCGCCAGCCTGCAAGATCGTATAAAGGGCCAGAGCCACTTCCGATACATTGTTGGGGAACTGATCCGTATCCCAGCCATTCTGCGGATCGCCGCGGTTCATATCAACGCTGCCAAGCAAACCGTTTGTTGCCGCGTAGGTCAATTCATGCTCGAAGCTATGTCCGGCCAGGGTGGCATGATTGGCTTCGATGTTCAGCTTGATTTCGTCTTCCAGCCCGTACTTCATCAAGAAACCGTGCACGGAAGCACTGTCATAGTCGTACTGGTGCTTGGTCGGCTCCTGTGGTTTTGGTTCGATCAGGATGGTGCCTTTGAAGCCGATCTTGTGCTTGTATTCGACAACCAGATTCATAAACCGGCCCATCTGGTCGGCTTCACGCTTAAGATCAGTATTCAACAGAGTGTCGTATCCTTCACGACCGCCCCACAGAACATAGTTTTCCCCACCCAGTCGATGGGTTGCTTCCATGACATGCTTAACCTGCGCTGCTGCGTACGCGAAGATTTCAGGATCCGGGTTAGTAGAGGCACCAGCCATATATCGACGGTTTGAAAAAAGATTGGCGGTACCCCACAAAAGTTTCAAACCGCTGCGCTCCATTTCTTTTTCAACCAGGCTAACCACGTGATCCAGGTTGGCGTTGCTTTCCTTCAGGTTATTGCCTTCCGGGGCAATGTCGCGATCATGAAAGCAGAAATAGGGCACACCCAGTTTTTCGAAGAACTCGAACGCGGATTTCATTTTCAGCTCGGCCATGGCCAAGGGGTCGCCTCCGTTCATCCACGGGCGAAGTATGGTTTGGCCGCCAAAAGGATCGCCACCGTCGCCACAGAACGTGTGCCAGTAACAAACCGCAAAGCGAAGGTGGTCTTTCATACGTTTGCCAAGCAGAACCTTGTCCGGGTCGTACCAGCGGAAAGCCAGGGGGTTATCGGAATTCGGCCCTTCGTAGACGATCTGTTCAATATTTTTGAAAAACGGTTCCATTTTATTTTCTCCTTCAAAATCGGATCAGGGCTTCAAGCCGCCTTTTCCATAAATTCCTGTTCAAGGGCTGTGTACAAACGGCAAAAACGCGCGCGGCGTTCGCCGTACATGTCTTTTAAAGTTCCATCGGGCTCGACAACGTTTTCGATTGTCGGGGCCGTACAAATGTCTTTGGGGATCTCACCGGTTACTGCCAGACGGCCAAGACGAGCCGCACCAAAAGCCGGACCAACGTCACCATCTCTATGATAAACAAGTGGTCGTTCCAGAACGCTGGCGAGAATGCGGCCCCATAACGGACTGCGTGCGCCGCCACCAATTACCGACACACTGTCGATGTGGGCATCGGCGCTTAACAGGGCGTCCTGGCCATCGGCAAAGGCAAAGGCGACCCCTTCCAGAACGGCACGGCAAAGCGCTGCACGGTTGGTTTCGTGAGTCATGCCGAAAAACACACCCATGGCGCAGGGATTATTGTGCGGTGTACGCTCACCACTGAGATAGGGCAGGAATAGCGGACCATCATTATCAGGTCCTGCGGCCTCGACCTCGGCCAAAAGAGCGGCTTCATCAGTAGCCCCACTTATTTTTGTTATCCAGGACAGACAACTGGCCGCACTCAAGATAACGCTCATCTGGTGCCATGTATCGGGCAGACAATGACAGAAGGCGTGAACGGCCTGTTCCGGGTTGGGTGAATACTTTTCGTTGGCAACAAAGTAGACACCCGATGTGCCAAGGGACAAAAAGGCGCGACCCGGGACCACGGTGCCAACACCAGCCGCGCCAGCCGCATTGTCCCCGGCGCCACCGGCAACAATCACGGTTGCGGCCATGCCCCATTCGCTGGCAAGTTCCGGGCGTAAGGTGCCGGAAGCTTCCGACCCTTCGACCAGTCTTGGCATATGATCGATGCCCAAAGCGCACGCACTCAGCATTTCTTCAGACCAGTCACGCAAGGCAACATTGAGCCACAATGTCCCGGCGGCATCGGACATTTCAGAGACATAATCACCCGTCAAACGCAGACGAACGTAATCCTTTGGCAGTAAGACCTTGTTGATCCGGGAAAAAACGTCCGGCTCATTATTCTTCAGCCACAGTAATTTCGGCGCGGTAAATCCGGGCATGGCCAGATTTCCGGTAATTGTCCTTGAGTCAGCGGCCAAAGCTTCCAGTTCGGCGCACTCGGCTTCGCTACGGCCATCGTTCCACAGGATTGCCGGGCGCAAGGGCTTGTCATGTTTGTCGAGCACCGTGGCACCATGCATCTGTCCTGAAAGGCCAATGCCACGCACTTTGCAAAGAAAGCCCCCATTGTCGCGCTTCAACAGAGACACCGCTTCGCACACTGCACGCCACCAGTCTTCCGGGTCCTGTTCTGACCACAAGGACTTGGGGCGAGAGACATCAAGGGACGTCGTCGCGTGGGCAACGATCATCTGATCGTCGTCCACAAGGACGGCCTTTACGCCGGAGGTGCCAATGTCAATGCCGAGATACATAATCTGCTAATTCCTATTGGCTCAACAAATAGAGACCGTAGAGCTTCGCCGATCCGATGGAGAGCAGAAGCACGACGATGAAGACCAGGGCAACAATGCCTCCTGTGCGAATAACCGAAGAAAACGTATTGCCGGCAACGCACTTGGGAACCAGATTAAATGCCAGCCCGCCGACGACCACGAGAATGGCCCCGGCACTGAATAGAAATTTACTAAACGGCTGAAAAATCATAACCAGAGAGATCAGACACAAGGCGATAATGCTAAGTTCCAACCGTTGCGCCTGTTTTTTGGTCATGCCCTGTTGTTCGGTAATGTCACTCATGTCAGCACCAATTGTCCGTTTCCATCAAAAATCAAAGCCTGTGAGGGTTTGCATTGCAGATGCAGTGTCTCGCCGGTGTGGACTTTCATTTCCCGCCCGACGACGACTCGCATTTCCGTTTCGCCATCCATCATATGCAGCAGGGTTTCAGCACCCATGGGTTCAATCAGGTCAACCGTTGCGCTAATGGTATCTTCGCCAGCAGCGTCAACGACCTGAAAAGCACGTGGCCGGATACCGAGGGTCACTTGCGAACCCGCATCAATCCCTTCAACCGCCTTGTCCACATCGATGAGGATTTTTTGAGAATCAAGATCGATACTTGCTTTCCCGTCCTGGAATTTAGTCAACGTCGCCTCAAGAAGATTCATGGACGGTGTGCCGATAAAGCCAGCGACAAAAAGATTGGCCGGGCGGGTAAAAATATCGTGCGGAGTGGCGACCTGCTCAATGTATCCATCACGCATAACGGCAATTCGGTCAGCCATTGTCAGGGCTTCAAGTTGATCGTGGGTAACAATAACCGTTGCCTTTGATAGCCCGTTCAGGATTTCCTTGATTTCACCACGCATGGTCTGGCGCAAGGTGACGTCCAAGCGGCTTAGGGGTTCATCAAACAGGAAGCAGTTGGGATCACGAACGACGGCACGGGCCACAGCGACGCGCTGCTTCTCGCCCTCGCCAAGCTGATCGGGCAAGCGCTCCATGACCTCGGTTAGGGCCAGCGCCCGGGCGACTTCCTGAACGCGGCTGTTAATTTCCGCCTCACTCTTTTTTTCTGCACGCAGGGGGAAAGCCATGTTTTCGGCCACCGTCAGGGTCGGGTACAAGGCATAGAACTGGAACACCATGGCCACGTCACGCTGGGACGGGGTCTTGCCGTTCATTTTCTCGTCGGCGATGTAAACATCACCGTCACTGACCTGCTCAAGGCCCGCAATCATGCGCAATGTAGTGGTCTTTCCGCAACCCGAAGGGCCCAGCAGGCAAAGCACTTCACCGGCCTTGATTTCAAGATCGACACCACTGACCGCCGTCAGGTCGCCGAAGCGTTTGGTCAGGTTTTGTACACGAATGTTTGACATAATTTACGGCCTTCCTATTTCTTGACGGTTCCGAAAGTGACACCGCGCAGCAGGTGGTTTTGCAACATGTAGGTGACGACAAAGACGGGGATCAGGAACAGGGTGATGATCGCCGAAAGCAGGCCGTAATCGACACCCAGTTGGCCACCCATGGCGCGGGCCATGGCGACGGGCACGGTGCGGGTGTCATTGCCCGTTAACAAAAGGGCGAACAGAAATTCGTTCCAGGTCAAAATCAGGGCAAACACTGCCGTCGCCGCAAGCCCTGCGGTCAGCTGCGGAATGCATATTTTGAAGAAGACCTTGATCTCGTTGATGCCATCAAGTCTGGCGGCGTCTTCCACATCCGTCGACAGTTCATCGAAGAAGCTCTTCATCATCCATACCGAGAAAGCCAGATTGAACATGGCGTAAAGTAGAATAATGCCGATATAGCTGCCGCTTAGGCCGGTCACCCGGAACATCAGAAAGATCGGGATAATAACGACAATCGGCGGCAGCATGCGGGTGGTCAGGATAACAAACAGATAGGTGTCGTTGCCCCTGAGCGGATACCTGGAAAACCCGTAGGCCGCCAAGGTGCCAATGACAAGGGCCAGAAGCACACCAGCGCCGGCGGCAAAGATCGAATTAAAGAAATACAGACCCATGCCGGTGGCCACATGGTCACCGGCATCCGTTATCCGGTAAAAGACGTTGAAGAAGTTATCCATGGATGGCGTAAAGAAAAGTTTGGGCGGTGTTGCCAGCCCGTCCTGCCTGGTTTTGAAGGCGTTCAGGATGATCCAGAAAACCGGCGCAAAATAAACCATACCGACAACGCCAGTGATGAGGGTGCGGTCCCATCCGGCTTCACGAATTCCGCGGTCCTTTTTCTTGAAAAACATCACGAGGCTCCTTCATTGCGCTGGTTAACGAAGTAAAGGTAAAGGTTGGTCAAAACGATCACGACAAACAGCAAGATGTAGGAAAGCGCCGAAGACTGACTGGTCTTGAAGAACTGAAAGGCCATGCGGTAGACGTATACGGCGATGGTTTCGGTCGATGTGCCGGGGCCGCCAGCGGTAATGATGTAGACGATGTCGAACAGCTTGAAGGTTTCAATGGTTCTGAAAAGAACGGCCAGCAGCAGCAATCCCTTGACGTAGGGAAAGGTCACCGTCTTGAAGCGTTCCCACGGGGTGGCCCGGTCAACGTCAGCGGCTTCGTAAAGATAATCTGGCACACTGACCAGACCAGCCAGCACCAGCAACATCACAAAGGGCGACCACATCCAGGCGTCGGCGATAACAATCCCTGCGATAGCGCCCCATTTGGTGGCAAGCAGGGTCATCGTCTCGCCCGAAAAATACATGTAGGCCTGGCTGATAATGCCAAAGGTCGGCTCATAAAATAATTTAAAGAAAACGCCAACAGCCACAAATGACAGCATCATCGGGGTTAGAATCATCATCAGGATTTCACGGCGCAGGGGAAATTTCTTGGCGAATAAAAGAGCCAGTGCGGAACCAATCACCAGTTGCGTCAAAACACTTAAAGAAACAATGGCCGCCGTTGTCTGGAAACGATCCCAGACGACGGGATCGGCGAGAACTTTTTCATAGTAGTAAAAACCGGCGAAGCGCGGCGGCTTCATGGACGACGCCTTGAAGTGGAAAAAACTCAAGCCAAAGGACCACATCAGGGGAAAGATATTCATGACAAACAACAGCAAAACGGCTGGGGTCACGAGTAGGGCTCCGCGGCGCTTGGGATCCAGTAGCCATTTGTAAAATGCGTTCATCTGAACTTTTCCGGTTTGCTGGGTTGTGCTTTGTTGTTTTTCGACTTCGTTGGTTTGACGAAACTGCCCTCGAAGGGCAGAAGAAATAATATTGCTCATAATGACCTCCGCCCTTCTTGGGTGTTTCTCACGTTGGCCTAAGACAGACCTAGTTGATCCGTCCGGCTTCGGTCAGCAGTTCCTGCTGAAAGGCGGCAATGGAGTCCATTGCGTCCTTGGCAGAAGACTGACCGGTAATGGCCTTGTCGAATTCTTCTTGCTGCTGGGTCAGCAACTCGAAGAACTCAGGAACGTGCCAGAAGTCTTTCTGCCACTTCAGGACATTCTTGTGGGCGCGGTTCCAGGGCTTGATGCCATCATACTCAGGCATGGCCATGACGCTTTGTAAGGCCGAGTTACCGCTTTTCTTTGCGAAGTTGAGTTGCGTGTCCTTGGACAACCACCACTTAACAACTTCCAGTGATTCCTTGACCACTTCGTCACTGTTCCAGGTTGTCAGCACGAACGGCTGGCCACCCATGACGTCCCAGCGAACCAACTCGCCGTTGTGCATGGTTCCGGGGGGTAACGCCACGGCAGTCTTGTCGGCTACCGTGGAGGACTTGGGATCGAAGGCAGTAGCTGAAACGGCGTTCCAGTTGACGATGGCTGCAATCTTACCTTGCGAGAACAGGTTATTGATGGCGAAGATCCCCATCTGGCCGGTTTTGGCAACAGGCGGAGAATACTTCAGAAGGTCAACATATTTGGCAATGCCCTTGACTGCGGCGGCGGAATTAACGACGCCAACGGCCTGTGCGTTGGGCTGGTTGGATTCATCCCAAATCATGCCACCGTTTTGCCAAACGAAGGCCAGAGCCTGACCGGAAGAGAAGTCGTACGTCTTACCGGCCTGGTAAGCGATGCCGTAGAAGTCATCGGGGGTTGTGCCGCTACCAAGTTTGGAACCGGCGTCACGACGGAAAAATTCACCGATGTTGCCCCAGGTGTCCCAATCAACGCTTTCCCAGTCTTCGTAGGTGCAGGGAAGGGTTTTGCTGTATTTGGCCTTGAAAGCGGCCTGTTCGCCGTCATCACAAAACAGATCTTTGCGATAAAAGGTAACCTTGGTATCGGGCATCTGCGGAAAACCGTAGATGTTCTTCGACTTGTAGGGATAGGTACCATAAGATTCCGTCAGCGCCGGGTGAACGTCTTTGAGGATGTTCTGCAATTCGGCGTCGGCGTCGATGTATTTGTTCAGCTTCATGAACTGACCGCCTTCGATGAAGGTGCCGATCCATTGGCTATCGGAAACAACAAGCTGGTACTTCTTTTCACCGGACGTCATGGATGCGGCGACACGGTCGTAGAAACTTCCCCACGGAATAAAATCGATGGCAAGCTTGACGTTGTTGCCGGTGGGTGACTTGTAGGTTTTGTTGGCGTAATCCTGCATGAACCGGGTTGGACCCCAATCCGGTGCAGCCATTTGGATAGTGATGTCTTTGGCATGTGCAGGAGCCTGAACGGCAAATGCACCAACGACAGCACCAAGAGCAATCGTGCTCGTCAGTTTTCTCAAGGTACTCATTTTTCTCTCCTATGTTTCCTGTAGTACTGTTTCGGTCTTGTCTTCGTTTCTTTGTTCCGGCCTTCTCATCGAATTGCGATGCCGGTTTCTTTTGCGAACACATGCGTGTTCGACAATCCGAAGGTGAGCGGCAATTCGTCGCCAACTCCGTAACGGACAGCCTGTTCCTCGGGCAGAACCAGTTTGAATTGGGTTCCGTTTGCTACGAGATCCAGAATGACGATGTCTCCAAGGGGTTCGGTCAGGTGGACCGTGCCGATAAACTTTGGGCCCACATCTGCACTTTGATCTGTGGAAAGATCATGGGGCCTGATCCCAAAAAGAACTTCTGCGCCAACCGGGAAGGCCTTTAGGGCATGGGCCCAGGGACCGCCTGATACATCGGCAAAAGGAAGTTCAATAACCGGATTTTCGTCACTGCCCTGGCGCACTGCGGAAATCAAGTTCATGCGCGGGGAACCAACCTGGGCTGCGACGAAAGGATTGACGGGACTGTCATACACTTCATCGACAGTACCAACCTGAACCATGCGACCTTCATTCATGATGCCGATGCGCTGCCCAAGGGACAGGGCTTCAAGCTCATCAGGTGTGGCGTAAACGATGGTCATGCCGTGTTCACGATGCAGGCGTTTGAATTCAGCCCGTGTGTCATGACGCAATTTGGCGTCAAGATTGGTCAGGGGTTCATCAAGCAGAAGTAGTTTCGGGCGACGCACCAGGGCCCGACCGATGGCGATGCGCTGCTGTTCGCCGCCACTGGCGGTACCGGGCTTGCGATCAAGTGTATGTGTCAGGCGCAGCATTTCGGCGATCTCGCCCACACGTGTTGCAATGTCGGCCCGGCTCAATTTCTGTTCACGCAACGGGAAGGCCAGGTTATCGAAAATGCTCAAGTGCGGATATAAGGCGAATGTCTGAAAAACCATGGCGACGCCACGGTCGCGAACCTGTGCCGTCGTCATATCCTTGCCATCAAGAAATATGTTCCCGGCATCGGCTTGTTCGATTCCGCAAATGGTTCGTAACGTCGTTGTTTTGCCACTGGCGCTTGGACCCAGAAGGGCAAAAAATTCACCATCGGCAACATCCATATCCAGACCATCAACGGCCCTGACGTTGTCGAAATGCTTGACCAGTCCCTGAACATGAAGCGCGGTCATGATTCGTCCCCCAGTTTCGTCCAGACGCCACCTTTGTTGCTGGACCGAACGGCAGCGGTGATAAAACGCACACCCTTTACGCCGTCTTGTACGGTTGGATATGTCGTCGCCATGGGATCGGGTTCGCGGTTTTCAAGGCGCGCAGAAATAACCTCGGCGACATCATTGTAAATATTGGCGAAGCCTTCCAGATAACCTTCCGGATGACCGGCAGGAGTACGTGTCGCGTGCTCGGCAACGTCGCCGGAACCAGCACCGCCACGGGTGATTGTGCGTGGCGGCTCGCCAAACGGCGCGAAGCTCAAGTGGTTGGGATGTTCCTGTTCCCAGAACAGGCCGCCCTTCTCACCGAAAATACGAACCCTTAAAGCGTTCTCGTTTCCCGGAGCCACCTGCGATGACCACAACATGCCACGGGCGCCACCTTTGTAGCGCAGCATCATATGAACGTTATCATCCAGTTTGCGGCCAGCAACGAAGGTTGATAAATCGGCGCACAGTTCATCAAGCTCAAGGCCGCTAATAAAGGACGCCAGATTGTAGGCATGGGTCCCAATATCACCAATACAGCCACCGGCACCCGAACGGGCCGGATCGGTGCGCCATGCGGCCTGCTTCTGACCGGTTTCTTCCAGCAAGGTACTTAACCAGTCCTGCGGGTATTCAACCTGGACAACACGAATTGTCCCCAGATCACCGGCGGCGACCATGGCACGTGCGTGACGAACCATTGGATAGCCGGTGTAATTGTGCGTCAGGGCGAAGATCAATCCGCTCTGTTCTGCTGCTTGGGCCAGATCAAGGGCATCTTCCAGGGTGCTGGTCAGGGGCTTGTCGCAAATAACATGAATGCCAGCGGCCAGCATTGCCTTTGCTGCCGGAGCGTGCATATGGTTTGGGGTAACGATGGCGCATACGTCGATTCCATCCTCGCGGGCGGCTTCCGCCACGGCCATTTCTTCAAAACTTGCATAGGCGCGATCAGGAGAAATTCTTAGTTCTTCGGCTGATGCTTTTGCGCGTTCCGGGTCCGATGACAAGGCACCGGCGACCAATTCGTAGCGATCGTCAATGCGGGCCGCAATACGGTGGACGCCGCCAATAAAGGCACCCTGCCCACCGCCAACCATTCCCAACCGCAGTCGTTTGGACGTTGTCATGATCAATCCCCCTTAATCGAGGCCAAGAATGCGGCGATTAGCCGCTTCGTCGGCACCGCCGTCAGCAAAGTCATCGAAAGCTTTTTCGGTGACCCGGATGATGTGATTGGAAATGAACTGGGCACCTTCACGCGCACCATCTTCGGGATGCTTCAGGCAGCATTCCCATTCCAGAACCGCCCAGCCGTCAAAATCGGCTGCCGCCAGTTTCGAGAAAATCCCCTTGAAGTCGACCTGACCATCGCCCAGGGAGCGGAAGCGACCGGCCCGGTCGACCCAAGGTTGATAACCGCTGTAGACACCTTGTTTAGGCGAGGAATTGAATTCCGCATCCTTAACGTGGAACATCTTGATGCGGTCTTTGTAAACGTCGATGAAGCCCAGGTGATCGAGTTGCTGCAAAACGAAGTGGCTGGGATCGTATAGAATATTGCAACGTGAATGATTGTCGACGGCTTCCAGGAACATCTCGAAGGTGATGCCGTCGTGCAGGTCTTCCCCGGGATGAATTTCATAGCAAACATTGACGCCTGCTTCATCAAAGGCGTTCAGGATCGGCGTCCAGCGTTTTGCCAACTCGCCAAAGGCGGTTTCGATTAATCCGTCGGGGCGCTGCGGCCACGGATAGATATAAGGCCAGGCCAGCGCACCTGAAAATGTCACATGGTCCCTAAGGCCCAAATTAGCGGAAGCCTTGGCAGCCAACATCATTTGATCAACGGCCCATTGCTGACGGGCTTTCGGGTTACCGCGCACTTCTTCTGCGGCAAAACCATCAAACATTTCATCGTAGGCCGGGTGGACGGCGACAAGTTGGCCTTGCAAGTGGGTTGAAAGTTCGGTCACTTCCTGGCCGTGCTTGGCCAGCGTGCCTTTTATTTCGTCGCAATAATTTTTGCTGTCGGCAGCTTTTTCCAAATCAATCAGGCGGCCATCCCATGAAGGAATTTGTAGGCCCTTGAAGCCGAGGCTGGCCGACCACTCGGAAATGGCATTAAGAGAATTAAACGGTGCTTCATCACCGGCAAACTGTGCAAGGAATAATGCTGGACCCTTCATCGTCTTCATAAGCTTTTCTCCCCATGATGGCGCCCTTTGGATTTTATGGACGGCGGCTAAACAAATTAAATGATGTTCAAATTACATCAAAATGATGGATTAAAATAAATGACGTGTCAATGATATTTTCAATTATTTTTTAAATTAGAAAATATTTTCGTTCTAAAATACTTATATTTGGCAGAAATACAAGCTTTAAAGGAGGATCGTTTTGCAAAAATAATTTCATAATTGATGTGATTCTTAAAAAAATTCATCTTTTTGACGCTTTTTTGATGTTTTTTGTTGATCATTTCTTATTAGCCTGTTACCAAAAGACTCACAACAAGGCATTTGATTTAGGGATTGCAGTGACGTGAATAAGCGCAAGATCAGGCTAACGGATATCGCCAGGCAGGCTGGAGTCAGCACGGCTACGGTGGATCGTGTGCTTAACGAACGCCCAGGAGTAAAAGCGCACACGGCGGAGCGAATTCATAACGCCATCAAACAGCTGGAAAATGCGAGTGGCGGGAAAACAGGTTCCCTGGCTGGTTCAATACTTTACTTCGATTTTATTATTCCTGCTGGCAGCAACACCTTTATGCAAAACCTGCAAAATGCAATTACCGGTATGGGTGACAAGCTGCGGGCGAATGCAATCATCGTGCGCTCTCATCGCATTCATGGTTTCGATGCGCAGGCGCTGGCCGAAAGTATTCGCAAAGTCGGACCCCATTCAAATGGCCTGGCCGTAGTCGCCCTGGATAATCCAATTGTTCGTGAAGCGGTAAATGAAATGGTAGACCGGGGAATTCCGGTTGTGACGCTGGTTTCCGATTTGCCGAATTCCAGACGTTTGGCCTATGTTGGCCTGGATAATCGTTCTGCCGGACGCACCGCAGGGTACTTGATGGGTCGTTTTGCCAACGCCGGTACGGGCAATGTCGTGCTGATCGCCGGCAGCATCGGCCTTAGTTATCGCGATCATCAGGAACGGGAATTCGGTTTTCGCGATTCCTTGAGCGAGCAATTCCCAAACCTGACCATCGCCGAACGGATCGATAATCAAGATGATTTTGAAAAGGCTTACGAGCAAATCTGCAAGATTCTCGATCAGGGGAAAAATATTATCGGTATCTATAACATTGGTGCCGGCAACCGCGGCATCGGCCACGCCTTGCAGGAACGTGGCCTGGCTCAGGACACAATTTTCATCGGTCACGAAATAACCAGCTATTCCCGCCAATTCCTGATAGAAGGCGTCATGGACGCAGTGATCAATCAGGATGTTGATCACGAAACAAACGAAACCTTGCGCTTATTGATAGGCCATCATGTGGGCAACACTCAAATGATCGAACTTGGTCCGCCCAAAGTGGAGGTCCTGCTGCGCGAGAATTTACCTTAGTTGACGCAGTGCGAATTGAAGAAAGACCCCGGATCACAATTCGAGGAGATTCCCGGATGTTACATTTTATCATTTGAGTGTCCGTCGTCATAGTAATTGGAACAATCAACGGCCTGATCTAAAGGAGGATCTGGCTCATCTGGTTGATAATATTAAGCGGCGTATTTGCGGTATTGCAAGCGCCGGGTCTCCATGGTTTTTCGTTTGATCCTTTCCC
>JADHSW010000010.1 GCA_016776705.1 Rhodospirillales bacterium | reverse complement strand
GGTTAACGATCAGGCGATCCTGTTGGGTGGCTCAGACCCGGCAAAGAAAGCGTCCAGATTATCCAGCGCCGTGAAACCCATGGCATTGCGGGTTTCAACCGTGGCGCTTCCAAGGTGAGGCAGCAGGAAGGCATTTGGACAGTCCAGATAGTCGGTATTGAGCCTGGGTTCGCCCTCGAAAACATCCAGTCCCGCAGCCGCCACCCGGCCTGATTTAAGGGCTGTGATAAGCGCCTTATCATCGACGACCGGGCCGCGCGCGGTATTAATAACAACCGGGTTTTCCGGCAGCAGGGCAATACGCTCTTCATTCAGAATGTGTTTCGTCTCTGGCGTTAAGGGGCAATGCAGGGACAGGAAATCACTCACCGAGAGCAAATCTTCCATGGTTTTGTGATAGATCGCGCCCTGTTCCACCTCTGCGCTTAAACGGCGGCGATTATAGTAATGGATTTCCATTCCGAAAGACCGTGCGCGCATGGCGACGGCGCGGCCAATATCGCCCATACCCAGAATGCCCAGGCGTTTACCCGTCATTTGAATGCCCATTAACTGGGTTGGGGTCCAGCCGCTCCAGCCGGCATCGATCATCAGCGCCCCTTCGCGTGCGCGGCGCGATGCGCCCAACATCAGAAGCAGGGCAACATCAGCCGTGGCGTCGATCAAGACACCGGGGGTGTTGGAAACGATAATGGCGCGTTCCCTGGCGGCCTCCAGATCAATATGCTCGAATCCGACAGAGAATGTGGCGATGGCCCTGACGCTTTCTGGCAGACGTTCGATAACGCCGCGCGACAGATCATTGGTGATGGTGCAAAGAAGGCCGTCCATACCATCAAGAAGCGTGATCATACGATCTGAGTCATAAGGATCGTCATCAATATTCAGGATTGCATCATAACTGGCACGGGCGCGCTCGCTTACGGCGTCCGGTAACCGACGGGTAACGAGGATTTTCTTTTTTTCAGGCATGGCCTGATCCCAAGTCCTGTTCGAATGAAGACTTACGTTATCGCCGGGGGCCGCTCGTCAAAGCAAGCAGACTTTATGCGGCCCCGCGTTTTAAATGATCCATCGCCTCGTTTAGCTGGCTCATGCGATCATGATTGCCGTGACCACTGTCCGGGTGATGGATGGTGGCTAGGGTACGAAAACGGGATTTAAGGGATTTTCCGTCTGGCAAGCTGCCGGGTGGAAAACCCAGGATGTGAAGTGCATCGTTTCTGGAACGGATACCCTGGGGAAGGGGCTCAAAAGACAGCGTGGATATGATAGAGCGCAGGCGGCGCATTTCTTCACGCGCTTCAATAATCAGGCTTTCGTCCACCACCGGCGCTGTCGGCGTTGCTTCTGCGTCCCTGCCATTCAGGTTAATGCCGATGTCCCCCCGATCAATGGCCAGGGCCATTCCCAACGCCTTGCGCAGGGTTTGGGCATCGTACCCCGAGGCCATACGAACTTGCAGGCGCGGTTTGCGCTGCCACGGCTTGCCCTTTGCCGCGCCGGATTTCAGGACGACGGTTTCCCTGTCGCCCGAAAGCGGCCCACCGGGGTCCGGGAAAGCAGAAATTTCTTCATGGTCCATAACGAGCACGACCGAACGCGCCAGATCGGCGACATTGACACGGCGTTTGTCCGCCAAGGTCGTCACCGCATCACGGAAATCACTTGAACACGGAATCGTATACGAATGCTTGCGGTTTGAAGCAGTCTTCACAGTCATCTTCACTCAGTCCCTACAGGTGCATATCCGATATGGGGATTTGATCAGATTATGGTTAATGAATAGTTGATTCGTCAGCATAGCCCCCGTTTATCCGGAAATACTCTCAGGGTTTGGCGCCAATACGGGGTGTTGCGCCCGCAGGCTCGCCACCAGTTGTTTCCATAGCGTTTGTATCCAATCAACGCCTACAAATTCATTCCTTTGGCCCCACCCTCATATTTTTCGCCTCCCCCGGCAGGGTGGAAGACAGATGGCAGATTCACGCTCCCATCAGGGCCTTCATGGCCAGCCCCCACCCCAGAAACTGCATAAGTTGTTGTTTTATGCATTTCCGGTCAAAGTCTTAAAAGAACCTTTAAATTTCAGTTCAGCATTTATAATGCATTGAAATATAACGAGTAATTGCGCCAAAAAATCCTCTCCTACGTGACGCCTGCATCCTTATTTACTCCTTTGCAGACTTTTTTTCCTCTGATGCGACTGTCATACATTGCAGGTGGGCCGGAAAATCAGTCCTTCGAGCTGGCATCCCTAGAATTATTGAAAAAGTGATACGAGTTTCTGATGGGCATCAGAATTTTTGCCAAAGATGCTGGGGGTGCTATTCCTTTATCACCGTGCAGCAATCATAGATGAGCAAGTCCAGCACATTTTTTTCTCGTCGGGGCAATCGCTGGGTTGGTTCGATAGAGGATTTTACCTGATAAGAATTTTTGTGTGTGGTGAACGAAAAATATTATTGTCAATGTGAAGTGAAGTTAATCCGTCCGTGTATTTCTTACAAAATCCGGACACTCAAAACCCGCCATAAATCGCATTTAATTCTCCTGTAGAACCGGCCTGTGTCGTGCACTTCGCAAGGCCTGTTTCGCTCCCCCAGAAGCAATTCCCTTCCCGCGTCTCAATACTTTCTCCATATGACGCCTGATTTAATAAATTTTAAAATAATCCAATAAAACAATGAGGTACGGTTTCGAAACGAATTTAATACGTTAATTCTATCCACTGATCAGACCCTATCGACAGGCATCAGAAACACCTCATTTGCGGTCTTCAGATGCACGCAAATTTCACGTTTTAATGAGATGTTGTTTCGTTAAGTCAATGGGAACCATGCCCCTCGTCCTGGCGGTTTCTTATTTTGCTTTCGAGGGAGAAGAAAAGCTGATCAATAGACCCCGCGAGGCGCATCCGTGCACGCACCCTTAGGACAAGCGATTCGGATTGCCAACGGTTTTTTTACTGCTCTCCAGTTTTGACTGGACGATGCCATGGACGATACCTACATAATTATTCGATAGCGTACCGAATTGAGCGTGACTGGAATTCCATATGCAAAAAGCCACTTTTGGAGCCGGATGTTTTTGGGGGGTGGAGGCAACATTCCGCAGGATCGATGGCGTCACGGCCACTGCCGTCGGTTATCTTGGCGGCAGTCTCAAGGATCCCTCTTATGAGGATGTCTGCTCCGGACAATCGGGCCATGCAGAAGTGGTCGAAGTAACCTTCGATGAGGACAGGGTCAGCTACGACACCCTGCTTGAGACTTTCTGGGCCTGTCACAATCCGACAACCCTGAACCGCCAGGGACCTGACGTGGGAACCCAATATCGTTCAGCAATCTTTTTTCATGATGAGGAACAAAAAGCCAAAGCCCAGGCGTCCGTCAGGGCGCTGACCAGTGCCGACGCATTTCCCCGGCCCATAGTTACCGAAATTACGCCAACATCCACCTTTTACGCGGCCGAGGACTATCACCAACAGTACCTTGAAAAACGCGGTGGAGCGCAGTCATGTCATATTCCTTGACCAGCCTTTTGATCGTAGGATTAAAGGATCAAAAAATCCATCAAGCCTTACACGTAACCGTAAAATTATAAACGCCACGCCATAATCAGAAGAAACCCGCCATTTACGATCAACAGCACCGGTGCAATCAAACTCATTGATCCGCGCCAGCGTCCAATGGCGATATGTCCGCCAAACCCAACCACAAGCAATGCCGGGATCGTGCCCAGCGCAAAAGCGATCATAACGAGAAAACCTGCAAGAGGGTCCGCCGTCGAGGAGGCGGCCGCCAGCGCCCCGTAGAGCAACCCGCAGGGAATAAACCCAAGCGCCACCCCCAGCATGTAACCACGCCAGCCAACAGGGCGCCTGAACAATGGACGTGCCAATCCACTGAGCCTTCCTGCGAGTGGACCCAGTTTTCCCGACGACCCGAAACCAGGCAGCGCCAGCCCCAGCATTTTAGCTGCGTAGCCCAGGAAGAACAGACCGGCCAGCACCAACAGGCCGGTGGCAACGTATTTAAAGCCACTGGCATGGATAATCCCGCCCGATATCAACGCGACACTCGCGCCAAGCAGGGAGTACGTCGTCATTCTGCCTGCATGATACGGGGCCAGTGCAGCCCCCTTAAGGCGGCTGAACTCACTCATGGACGAGGCCGGGACTTCTTCCAGTCGCGACGAAACCTGGCTAAGGACAATCGGCCCACACATGCCGACACAGTGGGACCCACCCCCGGCCAACCCAGCCAGGAAAAGGCTGAGTAAAGTGGTGCTGTTATCAATAGCACTGGCCCGACAGATGGCGTAACCCTTTGAAAGAACGCCTATAAGCTCATTCTCGCCCATTAATAAAAGCCCTTTGGTAGAATAATCCACAATTTATTTATGGTCATAATGCTATTAATCGTTTCTCAATAAATTATTCTATGTTAATTCATTACGCGCTAAACATTATATTAGAAAAATGCGAGATACTGCTTGAAAAAATACACGGATCGTTCTACACAGCTCCCGTGTAATTAAGTTCCCGCTAGAAGAGAGACTGCCTTAATTCCCATCAGATAAAAACCCCATCCCGTCGCCAGCATTAACGTCGTGATAAGGGAACCCTATAAAAGAAACAAAACGGAGCTATACCATGACCGATCAATCCGGTCCGATGACATCTGCGTCAGTAATCCCCGTCTATGATGACGAGGTCGTTCGCAAATTTGTCGTCGCAACCATTTTCTGGGGCGTTATCGGCTTTGCCGCTGGTGTCCTGATCGCATTTCAGCTGGCCTTCCCGGCCCTAAACCTTGACCTGGAGTGGACGTCCTTCGGACGCCTGCGCCCCGTACACACATCAGCTGTCATTTTCGCCTTTGGCGGAAATATTTTGATTGGAACAACCCTTTTTATTGTTCAGCGCACCAGCAAGGTATCGCTGTTCGGTGGTTCCGGCCTGGCCCATGTGGTTTTCTGGGGATATCAGGCATTTATCGTCATGGCCGCGCTCAGCTACGTTCTGGGGTTCTCACAAAGCAAGGAATACGCTGAACCAGAATGGTTCATCGATCTGTGGCTGACAATTATTTGGGTGATTTATCTGGTGATTTTCGCCGGTACCATCTTCATCCGCAAAGAGAAGCACATCTATGTGGCCAACTGGTTCTTCCTGGCCTTCATCCTGACCATCGCCATGCTGCACATCGTCAACAACCTGGCGGTGCCGGTATCATGGACAGGTGCCAAGAGCTACATCCTGTGGAGCGGCGTCCAGGATGCCATGACCCAGTGGTGGTACGGCCATAATGCCGTTGGCTTCTTCCTGACGGCCGGTTTCCTTGGCATGATGTACTACTTCATTCCCAAGCAGGCCGAACGCCCGGTTTATTCTTACCGCTTGTCGGTGGTTCATTTCTGGTCGATCACGTTCCTTTATATCTGGGCCGGACCACACCACCTTCATTACACGGCTCTGCCAGACTGGACACAGACTCTGGGCATGACTTTTTCCGTCATGTTGTGGATGCCGTCCTGGGGTGGCATGATCAACGGCTTCATGACCCTGTCAGGGGCCTGGGACAAGTTGCGCACGGACCCAACCCTGCGCTTCCTTGTGACGTCTGTCGGTTTCTACGGTATGAGCACCTTCGAAGGACCGCTGATGTCGATCAAGGCCGTCAACTCGCTCAGCCACTACACGGACTGGACCATCGGCCACGTACATTCCGGCGCTTTGGGCTGGAACGCCTTCATCTCGTTTGGCGCCCTATACTATCTGGTGCCCAAATTGTGGGGTCGCGAAAGGCTTTACTCCCTGCGTCTGGTCAACACCCACTTCTGGATCGCCACTGTTGGTATCGTTCTCTACATCTCGTCGATGTGGGTTTCAGGCATCATGCAGGGCTTGATGTGGCGCACATATGATGAACTGGGCTTCTTGCAGTACTCGTTCATCGAAACCGTCGAAGCCATGCATCCTTACTATGTCATTCGTGGCACGGGAGGCGTGCTGTTCCTTATTGGCTCTCTGATCATGGTTTACAACCTGGTCAAGACCATGAAGGGTCATGTCCGCAATGAAGCGCCCATCGGCGCCTCGACGGCAAAAGCATAGGATCGGAGAAATATCATGCAAAAAATACTCGAAAAAAATCTGATCCTGTTGTGCGTTGCAATCCTGGTTACCGTCGCAATCGGTGGTCTGGTGCAGATCGTGCCGCTGTACACAATGGAAAGCACAATAGAAAAAGTTGATGGCATGCGCCCATATTCACCGCTGGAACAGGCAGGCCGTAACATTTACATACGTGAAGGCTGCTACACCTGCCACAGCCAGATGATCCGGCCCTTCCGCGACGAGGCCGAACGTTACGGCCATTACTCGCTGGCGGCGGAAAGCATGTACGATCACCCCTTCCAGTGGGGTTCAAAACGAACCGGGCCCGATCTCGCCCGTGTAGGTGGCAAGTACTCCAACGACTGGCATGTTGCCCATATGGTTGACCCGCGCAGCGTTGTGCCGGAATCGATCATGCCCGGCTACAGCTTCATGGCGGATCGCGAACTTAGCTATCTGAACATGGATGAGCATCTCTATACTTTGCGCCAGGTCGGCGTTCCTTATAGCGATGATCAGATCAAAAGCGCCGTTGCCGATATCAATACCCAGGCAAATGGCGATAAAGGCGATGTCGACGCCTTCCTTGCTCGCTACCCGAAGGCTGCCATCGGTGACTTTGATGGCAACCCGGACAAGGTTTCCGAGCTGGACGCCATGATTGCCTACCTGCAAATCCTGGGGCAGATGGTCGACTTCACCACCTACAAACCCGAAATGAACCGGCGCTAGAGGAGGCCACCATGACATTGGAAACCCTTTACGACATCGCCCGTTCTACATGGGTTGTGTGGATGGTGTTGCTGTTCAGCAGCATCGTGTTGTGGGCCTTTTTGCCCCGAAACAAGAAACGCTTTGAAGAAGATGCAAACATCATTTTCAAAGACGAGGAAAACGGAGCTAAGAACCATGGCTAACGTGGAAAAAGACGCAATCAGTGGACAGGAAACCACCGGCCACGAGTGGGACGGCATTAAGGAGTTGAACACACCGATGCCGAAATGGTGGTTGTACACCTACTATGTCTGCATCGTGTTCGCCGTAGGTTACTGGGTAGTTTATCCCGCATGGCCGACACTTTCGAGCTACACCAAAGGCACCGGTGGTTATTCGTCCCGCGGCGAGCACGACGCCGACCTGGCGGCCCAGAAGCAGAGCCGCTCAGCATGGACATCAAAATTCGCCGCCATGAACGTTGACGAGATTGGCGGCGATCGCCAGCTTCTCAACTACGCCATGGCCGGCGGCAAGATCATCTTTGCCGAGAACTGCGCACCATGCCACGGTACTGCCGGTTCAGGCGCGCCGGGATATCCGATCCTGGCCGATGACGACTGGATTTGGGGTGGCACCCGCGACGCCATTCATACCACCGTCGCCTTCGGTGTCCGTTCCGGTCATGATGAAACCCGCGAAAGCGAAATGCCCAACTTCCTGGGTGATGAAATTCTGAACAAGGCTCAGATCGCCGATGTGGCCGAATACATTATGTCCCTGTCGGATGGTTCAATAAGCTCGGATGGCGTCGAACGCGGCGCCGTCGTTTTCGAAGAACAATGTTCGGCCTGTCACGGCGAAGATGGAAAAGGACTTCCCGAATTGGGTGGCCCCAACCTGACAGACGCCATCTGGCTTTACAGCAAAAGCAAAGAAGCCATCGCCACACAGGTCAGCGCCCCCAAGCATGGCGTCATGCCAGCATGGACCGGTCGTTTGAGCGATGTTGAAATCAAACAAGTCAGCCTGTACGTTCACTCGCTTGGTGGCGGACAGTAAAAAATGATTCAAACCGGATAAAAATTTAAAAACAAGAAACGTAGATTGGGGGATTGCGGTTAACACTGCAATCCCCTGTCTTTTTCAAAGGCTAAATCGATGGATATGAATGTGAAGAAAATAGATGAACCCCGGCAGGAAGCAAAAGAGGTGCTTTACGCCAGCCGGGTAAAAATTCAACCACAGAATATATCCGGAATGTTCCGCCAGCTGAAATGGGCCACCCTGAGCGTCTTGTTGGCGCTCTACTATGGCCTGCCCTGGCTGCGTTGGGATCGCGGCCCCGGCGTACCTGATCAGGCTATTCTTGCCGATATGACCGGGCGGCGCCTGTTTATCTTCAATATCGAAATCTGGCCCCAGGAAATTTATTACCTGACCGGCCTTCTGATTATTGGCGCTATTGGCCTGTTTCTTGTTACGGCGCTGGCGGGGCGCGTGTGGTGCGGCTTTGCCTGCCCGCAAACCATCTGGACCGACCTGTTCATGCTGGTCGAGCGCTGGGTTGAAGGGGATCGCAACAAGCGCATGAAAATGGATGATGCTCCCTTCAGTTTGGCAAAGCTGTGGAAACGCATTCTCAAACATTCTATATGGATGCTGATCGCCCTTGCCACGGGCGGCGCCTGGATCTGGTACTTTGTCGATGCCCCGACAATCACGGTTGATATTCTGACCGGTCAGGCCTCTTCAACAGTTTACGGCTTCATCGCCCTGTTCACCGGCACCACCTATATTCTGGCAGGCCTGGCCCGCGAGCAGGTTTGCACCTACATGTGCCCTTGGCCGCGCTTTCAGGGCGCCATGTTCGATGAGGATTCCCTGATCGTTACCTACGAGGAATGGCGCGGCGAGCCGCGAGGCAAGGCAAAGGGAAAAGAGTTGGGCAACCTGGGTGACTGCGTTGATTGCAATCTGTGCGTCAATGTTTGCCCGACCGGTATCGACATTCGCCAGGGCCAGCAGATGCAGTGCATCGGCTGTGCACTGTGCATTGATGCCTGCAATTCCATCATGGACAAGCTGGGCCGGGAACCCAATTTGATCGCTTACGATTCCATTGCCAACATGAATGCGCGCGCTGAAGGGCGGCCAGCCAAGACCCGCCTGATCCGTCCCCGCATCATCATTTATTCGGCAATGCTGGTTATGATTATGGCCGCAATGGTTTACGGGCTCGCCACCCGGGCCAATTTGGAAATAAATTTGCAGCGAGACCGCTCACCCCTGTTCGTCACCCTGTCAGATGGCGGCATCCGCAACGGTTACACCTTGAAAATTCTGAACATGGAACAGCGCGACAGGGTCTTCAAACTAAGGACCGGAGATTTGCCCGACGCCATGATCACCGTTATCGGATTTGAAAAAGATGGCGCGACATCTGTCAATTTACCCGTCAGGGCTGACAAGGTCGGAACATTTCGTGTATTTGTTCAAGCCCCGGCTGATAGCCTTGACGCCGAAGCAAATGAGATGGAATTTGTGCTGACCGATCTGGAAACCGGCGAAGACGCTGACCAGCACACTTTCTTCTATGGCCCAAAGAAGTAACAAATGGAAATATCGATGTCAGCGCCAAACCCCAAGAACCGAAGACCCCTGTGGTACATCCTCGGTGGATTTTCCGTCGTCCTGATCGCCAACGGGTTTTTGGTTTATTACGCGCTAAACACCTGGACCGGTCTTGAGACAAAACAGCATTACGCCAAAGGGCTGGCCTATAACTCCAATATTGAAGGGGCTAAGCGCCAGCAAGCTTTGGGCTGGCAGGTCGATTTCACGGCGACCTTTGTCGATGACGTATCGGGAACGTCCCAGGTTCGTTTCACCGACAGGAATGCAGAACCCCTAAACGATCTTTCCGTCCATGTTCTAGCGACCCGGCCCACCCATGAAGGCTATGACAGGGAATTTTACCTTGTCCTCGCCGGTGACGGTGTTTATCGGGGAGCCTTCTCCTTACCTCTCAAGGGGCAATGGGATTTTCGTATTCTGGCCCGCCGCGGCGATGAAAACTTTCAGCGCGTCGAGCGGATTGTGACCCCCTAAAAAATCATGGCAGACTGTCGCCACTGTGGCCTCGACGTTCCTGCCGATAGCCCCGGCGGCGACACCTTCTGTTGCCCCGGATGCAAGGCCGCCTACGATCTGGTTCGCGGACTTGGCCTGGAGCGGTATTACAAGCAACGCTCCATCGACCCCGGCGAAGCCGCACTTCGGCCGGACGCTGATGACGCGCCCAGAAACTATTGCGCATACGTACGCGAAAACGATGACGGTCTTGCGGTTTTGCATTTGATGGTCGGCGGTCTGCATTGCGCCGCCTGTGTCTGGCTGATTGAAAATGTGCTGATGCGATGCAAAGGTGTTGTATCGGCCCGTCTGAACATGACGACCCGGCGTCTGGTTATCTCATGGCGCAAGGATGAGGTCAGCGCCGATGACCTTGTCAGTAAAATTTCCGCGCTGGGTTATCGCCTTGCACCATACGATCCGGCAAAACTTGAGCAGGAATCCACCGAACGGCAGAACCTGCTTCTAAGAGCCATGGCCGTCGCAGGATTTGCCGCAGGGAATGTCATGTTGTTATCGGTGTCCGTATGGTCGGGCAGTGGCGATGACATGGGACCATCGACCCGCAGTCTTTTACATTGGCTGTCAGCCCTCATTGCCCTTCCCGCCACCGCATATGCCGGACAGCATTTTTTCCGATCTGCATCAGGTGTGTTGCGTCAGGGCCGCATGAACATGGACGTTCCGATTTCCCTTGCGCTTGTTTTAACGGCGGGGATGAGCCTGTTTGAAACCATCCGCGAAACCGAACACGTCTATTTTGATTCAGTCCTCACACTGCTTTTTTTCCTGCTTGTCGGGCGTTATCTGGATCTTCGGGCGCGGGGACGGGCACGCGCCGTGGGCGAACATCTGCTATCCCTGTCCGCAGGCGCGGTTACCGTGTTCGATGATGATGGAATGGCCAAAGTCATCCCCCCCGATCAGGCCTTGCCTGGCATGACGGTGCTGGCCGCCGTCGGCGAGCGTATCGCCATCGATGGCCAGGTCATTGAAGGAATTAGCGAAATCGACCGCTCCCTGATCAATGGTGAAACCATGCCTTGCCCGGTCAAGCCCGGCGATGCGGTCGAGGCCGGGTCCCTGAATATATCGACACCCCTTAAAATCAGGGTCACGGCATCGGGCGAAGACACACTGCTTGCCGCAATTGTCCGCCTGATGGAAGACGCCGAGCAATCGAAATCCCGCTACGTCACCCTGGCCGACCGCATTTCCCGTCTTTACGCGCCCATCGTTCACTTTCTCGCCGCATTGACCTTCGCGGGCTGGATGCTTTTCACGGACGCGGGCTGGCAACAGGCTCTGCTCACCGCCGTTGCGGTGCTGATCATTACCTGCCCATGCGCCCTGGCGCTTGCCGTGCCTACAGTTCAAGTGGTCGCCAGTGGGCGCCTGTTCAAGCGCGGCATTTTGCTTAAAAGCGGGTCGGCTCTGGAACGCCTGGCCCTGGTCGACAAGGTGGTCTTCGATAAAACCGGAACCCTGACACGGGGCCGTCCAGAACTGCTGAACCACGCCATGGATGATCAGGCGTTGAAACTTGCAGCATCCATGGCCGCCTGTTCCAAACACCCGCTGTCGCGCGCCCTGGTTCGCGCCGTGCCATCTGCCCGACCGGCATCGGGCGTCATGGAACTTCCCGGTCAGGGATTAAGCCTCGCAACCCCGGACGGCAACATTCGACTGGGCCGTCGCCACTGGTGCGGCATCGAAGAAAGCACTCCATCGGACAGCCCGGAATTATGGCTGGCAAGACCCGGCCATCCACCTGAATGTCTGCAATTTTGCGACACCCTGCGCCCGGACGCCGCCGAAATAATTGTCCAGTTACAGGATTGGGGCCTGCAGCCGGAACTGTTGTCCGGAGACAGGAAATCCGTTGTCAGCGATGTCGCTCGCCAGATCGCCATCGCTGACTGGCGGGCCGAAGCCCTGCCCGCCAGCAAGGTCGCCCGCCTTGAAGAGTTGAAAGCGGCGGGCGGGCACCCGCTGATGATCGGCGACGGATTGAATGACGCCCCGGCCCTGGCCGCGGCCAGTGTTTCCATGTCGCCGTCCAGCGCCGCTGATATCTCGCAGAACGCCGCTGATATTGTTTTTCAGGGTGAGAAGTTGCAACCCATCGTCGAGGCCATCTGGACGGCCCGGCGCGCAGATGCCCTTGTTAAGCAAAACATCGGCTTTTCTTTTCTGTATAATGCGGTGACAATCCCGCTGGCGATGACAGGCAACGTTTCCCCCCTGATGGCGGCTATCGCCATGTCATCTTCATCACTGGTGGTTATCGTCAATGCGCTCAGACTGGCGCGAAACTAGGATAAAAAACTTTAATGGACGCCCTTTTATACCTGATCCCCATCGCCCTGCTGCTTGGCGGTGGTGGCCTGATCGCCTTTTTATGGTCGCTGAAGTCAGGCCAGTTCGAGGACATGGAAGGCGAGGCCAACCGCATTCTGTTTGATGACGATGACGCCCCGAAAAGCGACTAACCCCTACTGAACGTCATCAATGGCGTAGCCTTCGCCGCGCACGGTGCGGATAACATCCACCTGCCCACCCTCATTCAGGGCCTTACGCAGCCTGCGGACATGAACATCGACGGTTCTGTCCTCCACATAAATTTCCCGGCCCCAGGCAAGATCAAGCAGGCGATCCCGTGACAGAACCCGGCCCGGGCGCTCCATCAGGGCGCGCAACAGGCGGAATTCCGTTGGCCCCAGATGCAGGGTTTGACCGGCTCTCTTCACTTTGTGTGCGGCAAGATCCATTTGGATATCGCCGTAACTTAATTCTTCCTCGCTTAGGGACGGGCGGGCGCGGCGCAACAAGGCGCGTACCCGCGCCATTACCTCACGGGGAGAAAACGGCTTGACCACATAGTCATCCGCGCCGCTGTCCAGACCCTGCACCCGGTCACCTTCTTCACCGCGAGCGGTAAGAAGAATAATCGGCATGGCGCGGGTGGCGTCGCTCGCGCGCAGGCTGCGGCACAGATCGACCCCGCTCATGCCGGGCAGCATCCAGTCCAGTATCGCCAGATCGGGGACAAGGGATTGGGCCAGCGCAAGGCCTTCTTCGCCGTCACTGGCAAGCGCCGTGCGGTAACCCTCGCTTTCAAGGTTATAGCGTAGCATCTCAGCCTGCGGTGCTTCGTCTTCGACGATCAGTATCAATGCGTCCATCAGCTATGCTCAGTTTCCCATGGGTTCGACAACCATTGTAGAGCTACCGTCCCCTTTTTGTCGCGCTTCACCGGGGGGATGCCCGTGAACGCGAAAATGAACATATTCAGCAATGTTGGTTGCATGGTCCCCCATGCGTTCAATATTTTTGGCAATAAACAGAAGGTGTGTACAAGGGGTAATGGTGCCCGGCGATTCCATCATATAAGTCAGCAGCTCCCGAAACAGGCTGGTGTGAAGCAAATCCACCTCTTCGTCGCGGGCCCGAACGTCTTCGGCTTTGTCCCCATCCCCTTCCAGGTATGCATCCAGAACATTTTTGATCATCCCCTGGACCAGATTTCCCATGCGCTGGATGGTCCCCGTCGCGTTGCCAAGTTGTTCGCTTTGTGTCAAGGCTTCAGATCGTTTGGCAATATTTTTAGCATAATCGCCGATGCGCTCAAGATTGCTCGCGGTCTTCAATCCGGCAATGACACTGCGCAAGTCTTCCGCCATGGGTTGCCTTAGCGCCAAAATGCTTATGGCAAGGTTGTCGACTTCTTCTTCCAGACGATCGATCTGCTTGTCGCTGCGAATAACCCTTTCAGCTTGCAGACGATCGCGTTTCACCAAGGCGTCGATGGCCAGGGCCAGCTGCTGTTCACACAGGCCGCCCATTTCAGCAATAATGCCGTGAAGCTGGTTGAGTTCGTCGTCAAAAGATTTGACGATGTGTCCGCTTTCCATAGTTTTCCTTCCTGTCTTTGCGCTGCTTAACCGATGCGCCCGGTGATATATGCCTGGGTTCGCTCGTCGTCGGGTGACGTAAAGACCTTTTTAGTATCGCCCTTCTCGACCAACTGCCCAAGATGGAAATAGGCGGTTGCTTGCGAGACCCGCGCAGCTTGCTGCATGGAGTGGGTAACCATGACGATGGTGAATTTTTCCTTCAACTCGTCAATCAGTTCTTCGATTTTGGCAGTGGCGATGGGGTCCAGCGCCGAGCACGGCTCATCCATCAAAATAACCTGCGGGCGAACGGCAATGGCGCGCGCAATACACAGGCGTTGTTGCTGGCCGCCGGAAAGCCCCGTGCCAGGTGAGTGCAGGCGGTCCTTGACCTCGTCCCACAAACCGGCGCGACTCAGACTTTTGCCGACGATTGCATCCATGTCTTTTTTATTGCTCGCCAGGCCATGGATTTTAGGGCCATAGGCGACATTTTCATAAATTGATTTAGGGAACGGATTGGGCTTTTGAAACACCATACCAACCCGCGCCCGAAGCCCTACCGCATCCACTTTCTTATCCAGAATATTGACGCCATCCATGTCAATAACACCGGAAACATGACAGTTTTCGATAACGTCGTTCATACGGTTCAGGCAACGAATAAAAGTCGACTTGCCGCAACCGGACGGGCCGATCAGCGCTGTCACCTTGCGTTCGGGAATATCCAGATCAATATCGAACAGGGCCTGTTTATCACCATAACTTACACATACGCCCCGGGCGCTTATCTTGATGGGTACGCCCTGGGCAACTGCGTGCAGCAGGGGAGCCGGATGTTCTTCAGTTGTCATGTCTTTCATGGGATTTACCATCGACGTTCGAACCTTCTCCTAAGGATGATGGCGCTTAAATTCATTGCGACGAGAAAAGCCAGCAGCACCAGAATTCCCGCTGCCGTTTTTTCGACAAACGCCCGTTCGGGACTGTCGGCCCAGATGAATATTTGCACAGGCAAGGCCGTCGCCGGATCGACAATGCTTTGGGGTATATCGACGATAAAGGCGACCATGCCGATCATCAAAAGCGGTGCGGTCTCACCCAGTGCCTGCGCCATGCCAATGATAGCGCCGGTCAGGATGCCGGGCATGGCCGATGGCAGAACGTGATGAAATACGCTCTGCATGGGACTGGCTCCCAGGCCCAATGCCGCCTGTCGGATTGAGGGCGGTACGGATTTTAGCGCCGCCCGGGCGGCAATAATAATCGTCGGCAATGTCATCAGGGCCAAAACAAGGCCGCCAACCAGCGGCGCCGAGCGAGGCATGTTGAGGAGGCTCAAAAATATCGCCAGTCCCAGAAGTCCAAACACAATCGAAGGCACGGCGGCCAGATTGTTGATGTTGATTTCAATCAGATCGGCAAACCAGTTTTTCGGTGCGAACTCTTCCAGATAGATCGCCGCCAGCACACCCAGTGGGAACGACAATGCAAAACAAACCAAAAGAGTAAACAAGGTGCCTGTCATGGCTCCCAGAATTCCGGCCAGCTCCGGCTCGCGCGAATCTCCCAGGGTGAAAAAGCGGCTGTTGAAGCGAAGCTCCAGCCTGCCCATTTCTTGCAGGGCGTTGATCCAGGCAATCTGGCGATCATTCAAACGTCGCTCGGATTCATCCAGACCTTCCGTGACGTTGCCTTTCAGGTACATATCCACATCGTCAGCCGCCAAGACCCATATGCTTTGCCTTGCGCCAATGATTGACGGATCGTTCTGAACACTATTGCCCAGCTGGTACCCCGCACCATCACTGAGAAGTTGATAGAGCTTGCGTTTGTCCTTGCGATTTTTAACGCCGGGGAAAATTTCACTGAGCGCATTTCTCGCCAGCTTTTGATAGTCCGCCTGGATGCCACCATCGCCGATCACATCCTTATCAAAAATAATATCAAGCCGCATTTCCGTTTGCTGCAAAGCCCCATAACCACGCGCAATCAAACTGGTGAATATCAGCACCAGAAACAATAGCGCCAACCCAATGGCGAGTTGTCCATACAGGCGGTAACGCCGTTCCGCACGGTGGCGTTTTGCCAGCGATGCCGGTTCCAAAAAATACTCAGTCATACTGTTCCCGAAAATTTTTCACCACCCGCAAGGCGATGACGTTGAGCACCAGCGTGACCAAGAACAGCAACAGGCCAAGGGCAAAGGCGGCCAGGGTTTTTGGGCTATCGAATTCCTGGTCGCCGGTCAGCAAGGTGACGATTTGCACCGTTACCGTGGTCACCGCCTGCAAGGGGTTAGCCGTCAGATTTGCCGCCAGCCCCGCCGCCATGACCACAATCATGGTCTCGCCGATAGCCCTTGATGTGGCCAGAAGCATCGCTGATACGATCCCCGGAAAGGCGGCAGGCAGAACCACCTTGCTGATCATTTCGGCGCGGGTGCTGCCAAGCCCCAGCGATCCCTCGCGCAGACTTTGCGGCACCGCCCTGATAACGTCGTCGGACAAGGACGAGACAATCGGAATGATCATCACTCCCATGACCAATCCGGCGGCAAGGGCGCTTTCAGATGAAACTTCGAAGCCAAGGCCTTCACCGCCACTGCGCAAAAACGGAGCGACGATCAGGGCGGCAAGAAAGCCATAAACGACGGTCGGGATTCCGGCGAGAATCTCAAGAGCCGGTTTGATAAGCGAGCGCATTCTATTCGAGGAATATTCAGCCAGATAAATTGCGGCGAACAATCCCAGTGGTCCTGCGACCATCATGGCAATAGCGCTGATAAGGGCTGTACCTGCAAGTAAGGGAATGGCGCCGAAGGTGCCCGACGCCCCGACCTGATCGGATCTGATGGCGGTTTGCGGACTCCACTCCAGGCCGAACAGAAAGTCCGTCAGGGGAACCGACTTGAAAAACCGCACTGATTCGAACAACAGTGAGGCGACGATTCCCAGAGTGGTTAAAATAGCAATCGTGGAAGAGAGAACCAGTATCCAGAGGATCACCCCTTCCACGACCTTCCGATTGCCAGGATTTAGCGTGACGTACATCCGGCCTCCACTAAATTCTGGGCAATTCGGTCTAACACTTCATCACATCTTAAGGCTTGTCATGCTGCCAACATCTGCGCGGAACTGTTTGCGCTCGACTTCCGGCATGGGGATCAATCCCTTGTCGGTCAAATAGCCTTCTTCGCCGTATGCTTTCTCGCTGGTGAACTCCGCAAGAAACTCATTAATTCCTGGTACTATGCCCACATGAGCCTTCTTGACGTAGAAGAAAAGAGCGCGGGAAACCGGGTATTTACCGTCGGCTATATTTTCGAAACTGGGGTCCATGGCATTGATCAAACTACCCTGCAAGGTATCGGCGTTCTGATCCAGAAACGAGAAGCCAAAGATGCCGAAGGCTTTCGGGTTGGCGTCCAGTTTTTGCACGATCAGGTTATCGTTTTCGCCGGCCTCCACATAATTACCATCTTCGCGGAGGGTGTGGCACAGGGCCTTGTATGCTTTTTTATCGGTTTTCTTCAGCGCCTTGATCCAGGGGAACGCCTTGCAGCCGCCTTCCATTGCCAACTCAACAAAAGCGTCACGGGTGCCTGATGTGGGTGGCGGACCAAGAACCTCAATCTTCGTCGCCGGAAGTGACGCATTTATGTCCTTCCAGGTCTTGTAAGGATTGGCGACAAGCTTGCCTTCACCGACGGGAACGTTTTTTGCCAAAGCCAGGAAGACATCTTTCAGGGAAAGCGCCATGCGGTCAGATTTTTTTGAATTGGCGATGACAATGCCGTCGTATCCGACCTTCACTTCCGTGATATCGCTGATACCGTTGGCGGAGCACTTTTCGATTTCACTTATTTTTATGCGGCGCGAGGCGTTGGTGATATCCGGGTGTTCGTCGCCAATTCCTGCGCAGAAAAGTTTCAGTCCACCACCTGAACCGGTACTTTCAACAACCGGGGTTTTGAAAGCTGTGGTTTTACCGAATTTTTCGGCAACGGCGGTCGCGAACGGGAACACCGTTGACGAGCCGACAATTCTGATCTGGTCTCGGGCCTGGGCCATACCAGTCTGTGCGAAAACCGCACCCGCGATGGCGAGCGATACAAAGGCTTTCTTCAACATAAAAGTCATCTCCTAAAAAATTTAAGGTCATAAATCACATGGCGATATATTCGTCGACGTGAGGACCCTAGATTTTGATGACTTCGGTTTTATGACAGCTCTGTTACAGTTTTATGACGCTGCTCGTTCATTTAACGGCAGATAAACACTGAATGTTGAGCCCTTGCCAATGGTGCTTTCGATGATAAAGCGACCCCGGTGACGATTGACAATGTGCTTGACGATGGCAAGTCCCAGTCCGGTGCCTCCCATGGAGCGCGAACGCCCCTTGTCGATACGATAAAAGCGTTCCGTAAGGCGCGGAATGTATTCGCTCGCAATGCCGTCTCCAATGTCCGTCACCCGAAGTGCGACCCCGGCCCCGCCGATATCCGGGATGCGCTCGACCCGTTCGGCCTTGATGGTGACTGTTGATCCTTGCGAGCCGTACTTGACCGCGTTATCCAGCAGATTGGTAAAGACTTCCGTCAACTCATCGCTATCACCGGCAACCGGGGAAAGGCCGTCCAGGCCTTCGCGGACGATCACCATCTCGCGGGCTTTCGCCTTCACCGACAGGGCGTCTGCGATTGTGCCTATCATAAGGGCCAGGTCGACTTTTTCCTTAGGGCGGATATGCTCATTTGCCTCGACCCGCGACAGCGACAGAAGATCATCAATCAGTCGCGCCATGCGCCGTGCTTCACCACCCATAATGCCCAGAAAGCGCTCGCGGGCTTCAACATCATCCTGGGCGGCTTCGCTCAGGGTTTCAATAAAACCGACAAGGGATGACAGCGGCGAGCGTAATTCGTGGCTGACATTGGCGACAAAGTCGGCGCGCATCTGCTGAGCGTTTCTGGCCGAGGTCACATCATGGAAAGCAACCATGGCCCGCGCCGGACCGGCAGCGCCGGGAGCAATGGCGACGGCGTGAATTTCAAAAATCCGGGTGACCGGCTGCTGGAGCGTGATTTCAACTTTTTCAGAACCCCCCGATTGCAGGGCTTTTGCGACGGCGGCCAGGGCTTCGGGGTGGCGCAACGAGGTTGAAAGATCCTTATCGCGCGGGTCACTTTCAAAAAGATCATCGGCGGCCTGATTGGCGGCAAGAACCCGGCGTTTGCCGTCCAGCAACAAGACCGGATCTGGCAGGGCGTTCAAGATGGTTGCGGCGACCGCCGTGTCCATGGCCTGCCCCATAGGCTCGGCCTCCTGCTCCTCACGACGACTAACCCACAGGCCGTTTCCAGCCAGAATAAGCACCGCAATGGTGAAAGCAGGCCACGCCGGAACATGACCAAACAAAACCAGCCCGGCCAACCCCGCCAGCGCCGGAAAGGAAAACAACCAGGGTCCCAATATCGATTTAAACCTGCTCATGGACGGGACTTTAACACGATTGCAGCATGGCGATAAATTAATCAAGGGCCTGGGCATTTCTGCCCAGGCCCTTGAAAATAATGGTGCCGCCTGGGTGATTTGAACACCCGACCCCCGCATTACGAATGCGATGCTCTACCAACTGAGCTAAGGCGGCGAATTTATAGGCTTTTCTTACTGCGGTGCGCCCTGCGCGTCAATGTCTGTTGAGGCTTCCGGTGCGCTCAATTTTGCCGGCTCCTTTTCGTCAGCATCAGCCGCCATCAGTTTCGGAACTTCAGGTGTGCCCGCGATCTGGCCCGGTACTCGCGGCGGGCGGTGCCACTGGAATGTATCAAACCCCCCACAACTGCCACACAGCGCCGTCCAGCTGTTGGCCGCATTGCCGCAATTGGTGCACACCCATGTCGGATCGGGTTCTGCATTTGCGGCGCGAACCAGCCATTCGCGTGCCGCGACCATGTCTGAATGTTCGGCCTCTTCCAGTTCTGCCATTAGTTGGCAGTAACTGTTGGTGGCGGGCTCGTCAGAACTCCCGATGAGTCCCAGTTTCTGGCGCGCGTCGCCCCAAAGTCTGGCATCCAACGCAGCGCGGGCCAGCACCATGGACGTCGCCGGATGTTTCGGATTGAACCCGGCCAGCCTTTGCGTGGTTTTCATGCGATCCATGGCGTCTTCACTGCCCGTCATCGACCAATAAGCCTGTGCCAATTCGGGATGCGGCGCTGCCCCCCACGCCCCTTCCAGGGTGTTGATCGCCTTGCGATGCTTGCCCGATCCTTCAAGCAGTTCAGCATAACGGACTTGCGCCGGGATAAGTTCCGGAGCATCGTCGCAGGCCTTTTTCGACAGCTTCAGCGCCTTCGCCCGGTCGCCGCTGGTCTCGGCCTCGACGCTCAACAGATGGCTAAGCACGGCTCTTGGGCGGCGGGCATCGGCCGCGCTTACATGTTTTTTGTGAACGGCGCTTGCGAGGGCCTCCTCGGCCTCTGTCCACAAACCGTCGCGGCTGGCGAGATCGAACATGGTACGGGCCGCCCATTCACTTTCCGGCTTCAAGCGCGAAGCCCTGCGCGCCCATTTCAGGGCATCGGCATGATTTTCAAGCTTCATGGCCTGGTTTAGCAAACCACGCAGGCCTAGAAATTCCGTATCCGGGTTGTTCAGCATTTCGTTAAAGAAGTTCTCAGCCGCCTTTTCATCGCCAGTCAACTGTGCCGACTGGGCGGAAAGCAGCATGGTCAATGAGGGTTCTTCCAGCAGGTCATCGGCGCGTTTTGCCTGTCGCTTGGCCTCGCCCGTGTCGCCTGCTGCAACGGCAACCATGCCTCGCGTCAACGCTAGATAACCACGGCGGCGGCGACCTTCCCGACGGTGGCGCGATACGCCGGCTGGAACGCCGCGAAGAAATATCCAGAAACGGTAAACCAGGGCCGATAAAATAGCGAAAGCGACAATGACACTTACAAGCACCGCCGCCGATGTTTCAACAACATACCCCTGCCAGTCGAGACTGACGTGACCCGGATTATTGGCCAGCCACATTGTGGCGGCTGCCAGGAGCCCAAGAAGGAAAACAAACCAAAGTGCGCGCAACATTTGTGTGTACTTCCTTCGTTTACTGAGTGGCCGGAGCCAGCAGCGAGACGACAAAAACATGCAATCTCGACAAAGCGGTTTCAGCAATCAGGCGGGCGCGGGCTTTTTCAAGCCAGGGTTGGGCGGCCAAAGCTTCTTTTCCATAAAGGGCTTCCAGGGTTGCGATCGCGCCTGAAAGATCGCCATCCCCCAACTGCGCCATTGCAGATTCCGCTGGCCCCTTGACGACATCCGCCGGACTTTGGGACCCTGTCTTGCGAACCGACACCAGGGATTTGATCCGACCCATGGCCTTGTCCAATATGCCGGTTGTTTCGCCGCTAGCGGTTACTTCGGGTGCGGCGGCGGCGATTTTTTCGGCGGCGGAAATATATTCCCGGCGTAACATATCAAGGGTCGGGATGCCGGTTTGGGCATAGGGGGAAAGCTCATTCACCCCGCGCATGATATCCGCGTCCTCTTCGCCAAGAGACTTAAGGGCGCTCAAGGCCTGATCGAAGGGGGCGCTGGTGCGCAGATTCTCGCGCAGATGGCCCACCGCCAGCACCAGGGTCTGGGCCCGAAGGTGTTGCTGGGTGCGTGCCGCCACCTTGGATTCACTGGCCGCCGACGTTTCTACGCCGGATTCCAGGGAACCGATGCGCTGGGAAATTTCGGCCATGGTCTGGGAAAGCTGGCTGGCGGAACTGCTGGCGTTGGAGCCACTGTCAGCCATCGCCTGTTCCAGCATGGCCAATCGTTCCATGACGGCATTGACCGTTTCGTCGCTTTGTTCCAGCTTGTTCATGCGCGAGCTCAAGCGCTGCAGGGATTCGTGGGTGACCACCGCATCCGATGGCGGCGAGGTTGCCTGTAGCATGCCGCGAACGTAGTCAATTTGCTTTTCCAGGTCATCGATGCGCCCCATCACGCCTTCAATAGACGTGTTCAGGCGATTGCGTTCCTTTTCAAGGTCGGCAATCCCTTCACCACTTTTTCGTACCCGTTGAATTTCGTTTTCGATCTCAGTCAAGCGATTGACCAGTGTGTCTTCCGGCGGCTCGACACCGCCACCCATTTCAAGGGCGGGCAGATAATCTACCACATAGGGGCTCCACAAAGGCAGGGTCGCATATCCGCCACCGCCCAGCATGGCAATCAGCAACAAGGTCCACAGCAAACCGGATATGCCGCCTTCATCCGTGTTTGAGGTAACAATAGGCTTTTCGGGCGTCTTCGGTGTGTCTGGCGGGGGTAAGGACTCTTTTTCCGTCTTCTCGTCGGGCTTGACGGGAACCTTGGGAGACTTGATGTCAGACTCGGAGTTTTTAGGCGGTTTTTCGTCCGCCTTCTTTTTATTTTCTTCTTTTTTACTCTTCTCGCTCACGCGCCCGTCCTTTGAATTTACTTTGATCAATCCAGACTATCAGGTGTCTTCATCAGGGTTTAGTGAAATTACACGAGATTCAGAAAGATTCCTGTACACTTTTTATCAATGCCGCCTGATCCGGGGTTTCGGCGACAATGACCCGGCTCCAGGCAAGTGCTTCGAGTTTGGCTGCGACAGCCGCGCTGAGACAGAAAGCCGTCAGATGAGCGCTACAGTCAGCAACCCCTGCATGCCTTAGCAAATCGACGAAATTTTCAGCCGTGCGCGGGGAATACATGACGACGCCATCAACCGTTCTATTCTTTATCGCGTTCACGCATTCAGTTGTCAGTGCGGTGGCCTTGGCGGCGTGATAAAGCTGGAGGCGGCGATAGTCATATCCCCCTTCGCCCAGATATCCCGCCAGATCTCCCGCCACCTTTGAGCCCGCAATATGCAGCAAGGCGCCTGATTCAGGTTTTAATTTTTGCCCGATCAGTTCCGCCAGGTCGTCAACATTGCCCGAGGCGCTTTCAACCCGTTCAAATCCCGCATCAACAGCAGCCCGGGCGGAAGCGTCCCCGACGGCAAAAACCGGCACATTCCGCACCCTGCTGATTTGGGCGAAGGCGCGAACACCATTAGCGCTGGTCAACAAAAGCGCCTGAACATCGCTCAGGTCCGGTTCCGGACTGTTGGTTATTTCAATGGAAAGCAGCGGTTCTATCGCCGTCTCAATGCCAAGGGTGGCAAGCGCGCTTGCCAGCGGTTCGGCATCTTCGTGAGGGCGGGTGATTATCAGCCGCATGTTTATTCCAGGCCGTCGAAGAAACCCGACCCTGCCCGGCCTTTCAACTCCTCACCCGCGTCGCGGCCAAGGGCTTCGGCTTGGGCGACAGAACCCCTACGCTGGGTTTCCAGAACTTCCGACCCGTCCGCTCGGGCTGCAAGGCCGCGCATGAAGAAGCTTCCATCCGCCATTATTTCCGCAAGCGCTGCAATCGGCGTACGGCATGAACCATCAAGCACTTTCAGCAAGGCCCGCTCAGCCGTTACCCGAACCACGGTTTCTTCGTGATTGAGCGCCGCCAATGCTTCATGGGCGGCCTCATCTTCCGTACGACAGGTAATGCCAATGGCGCCCTGGGCAACGGCAGGCAGCATTTCATCGGCTTCGATAATAGAGGTAGCAACATCAGTCCTGCCCAGCCTGTTCAAACCGGCCAAAGCCAGAAGAGTGGCGTCGACCTCACCTTCGGCGAGTTTTTTCAGGCGGGTCTGTACATTACCACGGAATGTCACGACTTTCAGGTCCGGGCGGCGGCTCAATATCAACGCCTGACGGCGAAGCGCCGCCGTGCCGACAACACTGCCGGCGGGAAGCTCGGCAATGGTTTTCGCCTTTTCGCTGATAAAGACGTCGCGGGTATCCTCGCGCTCCAACATGCAGGGCAGGACGATGCCATCCGGTAACCATGTCGGAACGTCTTTCATGGAATGCACCGCGATATCGATGCGACCATCCAGCATGGCGTCATCTATTTCCTTGGTAAACAAACCTTTGCCGCCGATTTCAGCCAGGGCGCGATCCAGGATGATATCGCCCGTGGTCTTGATAATGACAATTTCGGCACGTCTGGCCATATCCGGGAAAGCCGCGATCAGCAGTGCCTTGACCTCTTCAGCCTGGGCCAACGCCAGAGGACTGCCACGGGTGCCAATTCGAAAAGGAGAATCAGAGCTCATAAATAAACTAACCCAAAGTTATGGTTCAAACGTTGACGAAGGGGTAAAGTCCCCCCGCCCTTAAAGCTGTTAATTTGCGAGACCGTTTATAGATGATCGTGCTTGGTATTGAAACCAGTTGTGACGAAACCGCCGCCGCCATTGTCACAGGCGACGGCGTCATTGTTGCCCAAACCGTGCTTTCGCAACTGGACGAGCATCGGCCCTATGGGGGCGTGGTGCCGGAAGTCGCCGCGCGCTCCCATCTGCTGCATGTTGACCGCCTGGTGGGCGAGACCATGAAAAAGGCGGGTATGGGCTTCGATGAACTGGACGCCGTGGCCGCGACCGGCGGGCCGGGCCTGATCGGCGGCGTCATTGTTGGCGTGATGACGGCTAAAGCCATTGCTGTGTCCAGAAAATTACCCTTTCTTGCCATTAATCATCTGGAAGGACACGCGCTGAGTGCGCGACTGACCGAAACCGACAGAATTGATTTTCCCTACCTTTTACTGCTGGTTTCCGGGGGCCATTGCCAACTTTTAAGCGTTGAAGGACCGGGACGTTACACACGCCTGGGAACGACCATAGATGACGCCCTTGGTGAGGCTTTTGACAAATCGGCGAAGTTGCTTGGAATTGGCTATCCGGGCGGACCGGCCGTGGAAGCGGCGGCTTTAAAAGGCGATAGCGAGCGCTTTTCCCTGCCCCGTCCGATGAAAGCCAGGAAGGGTTGTGATTTTTCATTTTCCGGCTTGAAAACGGCTATTCGCCATGCGGCGGATGCCTTGCCGCCAGGCCCACTGCAACCCGACGACATCGCCGATCTGTGCGCCGGATTTCAGGCTGCAGCCGGCGACGTGCTGGCCGACCGCACCGCCCACGCGCTGGATATTTTTCTGGATGATCATCCGGACGGTAACGCCCTTGTCATTGCCGGGGGCGTCGCAGCTAATCAGGCCTTAAGGAACAGGCTGCAAATACTGGCTAATCAGCGATCAATCCGCCTTGTCGCCCCGCCTGCCTCCCTTTGCACCGATAACGGCGCCATGATCGCCTGGGCCGCTATTGAACGAATCAAGGCCACAGGAATGGATGCGGCTCGCGATAAGCTGGATTTCCGTCCGCGCCCTCGTTGGCCGCTAGACCCGGATGCCCCCAGCGCCGCCTTCGCCGGGGCAAAAGCCTGAAGTTTTACGCTCACGGGTATTTTACATTTCACCCCCTTGCCTAAGCCCCCGGCATAAGGGCATAACATTCTTATGAGCCAAGTCATTCAAAAAATTGGCGTTGTCGGGGCCGGGGCCTGGGGCACCGCCCTTGCGGCGACGGCCCGGCGCGCCGGACGCGATGTCCTTATTCAGGCCCACGAGTCGGACGTCGCCGACGCCATCAACCAGTCCCACGAAAACACCCGCTTTTTACCGGGAGTACCCCTGGACAAAGACATCAGGGCGACCACCCGGCTGGAAGAAATTACAGCCTGCGACGCTGTCCTGTTGGTCCCCCCGGCGCAATTTTTGCGCCCGATCACATTACAGATGGCCTCATCGTGGCGCGAAGGTGTTCCTGCTGTCATCTGTGCCAAAGGTATCGAGCAGAAAACCGGCTCCCTGCTTAGCGAAATTGTGGCTGAAACACTCCCCAATGTCTCTATTGCCGTGCTATCGGGGCCGACCTTCGCCATTGAAGTCGCCAAGGGATTACCGACAGCCGTCACTCTTGCCTGCAAGAATGCGCAAATGGCTGCAAGCCTGTCCAAAGCAATCGGCACGCCGACATTCAGGGCATACCGGTCTGACGATATTATCGGCGCTGAACTTGGCGGCGCGATCAAGAATGTGCTGGCCATCGGTTGTGGCATTATTGAAGGCCGAAAACTTGGCGATAATGCAAGGGCCGCCTTTATTACCCGCGGGCTCGCCGAAATTGCCCGCCTGGCCGCGGCCAAAGGGGCCGATCCGGAAACACTGGTCGGGCTGTCCGGCCTGGGCGACCTGACGCTAACCTGTAACGCGATACAATCAAGAAACTTTTCCCTGGGCGTGGCCATGGGTGAAGGTAGACCCCTTGAGGATATTTTGGCGGAGCGCGCCGCCGTAACCGAAGGCGTGTTTACCGCATCGTCCGCCGTACAGTTGGCCAAGAGCCTGAACGTGGAAGCGCCAATATGCACCGCCATGGACGGCATTCTTAATAATCGGGCTGATATTGACGCCACAATCCAAAGCCTGTTGGCAAGACCCGTTGGCGACGAAACCCCCCTGGGATAAAGCGCGAAGATGAATGCCCCTAGGCTGAGCTGTATTTCGATTATTCTGGCGCTTTTCCTTTACGGTGGTCCGGCAGCCGCTAGCAGCAACCAGATGAGCCAGCAATCCAGCCCTTATTTGCAACTGCATGCGAGCGACCTTGTCCATTGGCGACCTTGGGGGGATGACGCCCTGAAGGAAGCGCAGGCGAGCGGCAAGCCTGTTTTCTTGTCCATCGGGTACCTGTCATGCCATTGGTGCCATGTCATGCGGCGCGAAAGCTTCATGGATGTCGCAACGGCGAGCCTGATCAACGCCCATTTTATTCCCATTTTGATTAACCGCGAGGAAATGCCCAGCCTGGATTC
>JADHSW010000009.1 GCA_016776705.1 Rhodospirillales bacterium | reverse complement strand
GGCTTGAAAACGAAGGCGCAGTCCAGGCCATGAAAAAACTGGGGACCGCCATGGTCGCCGATATGACGAATTACACGGGCGGTCTGCCGACACGTAATTTCAGTTCCGGGCAATTTGTCGATATCGACAAGGAACCCCTGAAACTGGGTGGCCAGTATCTGCATGACTCAAACGTCGAGCGTGGCGGCGATCCTTCGCACGCCTGCATGCCCGGTTGCGTCATCATGTGTTCCAACATTTATGTCGATAAAAACGGCGAAGAACTGGTTTCCCCGCTTGAATATGAAACCCTGTGTCTGATGGGCTCCAACTGCGGTGTTGGTGATCCGGACGATGTCGCAAGGCTGAACAATATCGCCAATGACTTAGGGATAGATACCATCGAATTCGGCGCCACATTGGGGGTCCTGATGGATAATGGCAACGGCGAATATGGCGATGTGGACTTCATGGCTTCAAGCCTTGAGGACTTGCGAAAGGGAAATGAAAACGGCCGCCTGCTGGCCCAGGGGACGGCCCGGGTTGGCGAACATTACGGCATCAAACGAGTGCCGGTGATCAAGAAGCAGGCGCTTAGCGCATATGATCCGCGTGTCATCGAAGTGACGGCTATTTCTATGATGGTGACGGCCCAGGGTGCAGACCACACGACGGGCAATCTGCCTGCCTTTGAATGTGCCGACAAGACAGTTGAAGAACTGGCGAAGGAAAGCTTTACCATGCAGGTATACAGCGCCGTCGCCGACTCACTTGGCCTGTGCATTTTCGGTCGCGCCGTACACAACCCCAATCAATGGATTATCGCCGAAGGCATAAATAACGCCCACGGCACCGACATAGATGCCGACTTCATCTGGAATATCGGTGTTGAAACGCTCAGGTATGAAAACGATTTCAACACTGCCGCCGGATTTGGCGAAAGCGATGATGAACTTCCTGACTTCTTTCACGAAGAAGCACTGCCGCCAACCCAGCGCAAGGCGCGCCTGCAAGCCAGGGAAGTAAATCAATACATCAACGACTTGCTGGGTTAAGAACAGTATAGTCGGGGCATGTCAGATTCGTTGAACAGACCAAAACCCATCGTCCTTTGTATCCTGGATGGATGGGGCGAACGGGCGGAAAGCGAAAACAATGCGATTGCCCTTGCAGCGACTCCCAATTGGGACCGTTTCTGCGCCAGTTTGCCCAAAGCCCACCTCCAGGCGTCTGCTCTGGATGTGGGGCTGCCAGAAGGCCAGATGGGCAATTCTGAGGTTGGCCATACCAACCTTGGCGCCGGTCGCGTCGTCATGCAGGATTTGCCCCTGATCGATAGGGCGCTGGCCGATGGATCGTTGGCCAGGAACCCTGTTCTGGGCGACTTTATTACAAAAATGAAGAAAAGCGGCGGTGCTTGTCACCTGATGGGCCTGCTGTCCCCCGGCGGCGTTCATTCCCATTCCAGCCATATGGTCGGTTTGGCCAAGGTGATTGCCGGATCAGGCGTTGCTGTGGTTCTTCATGCCTTTCTGGATGGTCGCGACACACCACCCAAAAGCGCCAAGGGATATATGGATAATTTCCTGAACGACCTTGATGGCGCGCAAGGCATTCAGATAGGAACGGTCACGGGTCGTTATTACGCAATGGATCGTGACAACCGTTGGGAGCGTGTTTTCAAGGCCTATGAAGTTATGGTCGATGGCCGCGGAGAAATAGCCGATGACGCTATTGCCGCGATTACCAGAAGTTATGATAGCGATGTTGTTGACGAGTTCATCCTTCCCACAGCTATCAATGGTTATGGGGGAATGCAGGACGGGGACGGCCTATTCATGGCTAATTTCAGGGCCGACAGGGCGCGGGAAATTCTTGCGGCGCTAGTCGACCCCGACTTTGATGGGTTTGAGCGTGGCCGAACGGTGAAATTTGCCGCCTGTACGGGCATGGTTCGTTATTCACGGGATCTGGAAGTTTTCCTGACAGCCTTGTTCGCGCCAACGGAACTGAAAAATATTCTCGGTGAAGTGATCGCCAATGCAGGCATGAAACAGTTGCGCATTGCCGAGACAGAGAAATACGCCCATGTGACCTTCTTCTTTAACGGTGGCAGGGAGCGTGTTTTTGCCGGCGAAGAACGAATTCTCGTTCCCTCACCAAAAGTCGCCACATATGACATGCAGCCGGAAATGTCGGCGCCGGAAGTCACCGACAAGCTTGTTGCGGCCATTCAAGGCGGCATTTTTGATCTGATTATCGTTAACTTTGCAAATGGCGATATGGTTGGCCATACTGGTGTTCTGGAAGCAGCCTGCAAGGCGGCTGAAACTCTTGATAACAGCCTTGGCCGTCTTGAAGAAGCCGTTACAGCCGCCGGTGGCGTGCTTCTGATCACCGCCGACCATGGCAATTGCGAGCAAATGTGGGATGCCTCGGATGACCCGGCGCAACCGCACACGGCCCACACCACGAATCCGGTCCCCTTGCTGATGGCGAATGCTCCTGACTGGGTGCGCGGAATAAGCGATGGTTCATTAGCCGACATTGCGCCGACGCTTCTCAGATTGCTGGAGCTTGCCCAACCGGAAGAAATGACCGGCCACTGCCTAATACAGGAATAATCATGCTGAGAACGGCCCGGAAAAATCTGAAACATATCGCCCTGCTGGCGTTGGTTTTAGGCGTCTGGCAGCCCGAACTTTCAGGAGCGGCTCAATCAAAGACCAGCAGCGAGTTGCAGGATATCGAGCGGGCTCTGGATGAAGATAAAAAGCAGCGGGAAACCCTGAAGCAGAAATCCGTTGTTCTGGACCGTGACTTGAATTACCTGAAGTCGGAAACGGTGAAGGTTGCTGCGGCTATTCAGGATCACGAAACCTCGGTCCTTGATCTTGAAGACAGGCTTGCCAAGCTGGCTTCAAAAGAAAAGGAGAAGATTTTGCTGCTGGATGAAAGGCGGGAGCAATTCGGTCATGTGCTGATGGCCCTGCAAAGAATGGTGCGTCATCCGCCGGAAGCGATGATTGTCGCACCGATCAGCCCGTCAGATACCGTGCGCGGCGCTATCTTGCTGCGCGCCGCCGTTCCTGCCATCGAAGATCGCGCTTCGAGCCTGCGCAAGGAATTGTCGGAACTGACCAATACCCGCAATCAGGCAGTTCAAAAACGCCAGCAATTGGCCTCGGTTAGGACTGATCTGGATGTTGAGCGCCAGCGTCTGGACCACCTGCTGGTGGAAAAGAAAAAATTAAAAAGCAAAACTGACTCCAAGGCTCTGGAGGCAGAAAAAAGAATACGCGATCTGGTCAAGAAAGCAAAAAACCTGCGCGACCTGATGGCGCGCCTGGAAGTGGATCGCAAAAAAAGAGAGAAGGAGAAACCCCAATCGAGCGAGGAACAGCCCGCCTCAAAGGGGAATAAAGCACCCGGAATTTCGATCAGTAAATCTCGTGGAACCTTGCCGTACCCGGCAATCGGGCGGTTGGTCGGGCGTTATGGTCAGGCGATGGAAACAGGCATGACCCGCAAGGGAATCACCATTGAAACCGGTGCCCTGGCGCAGGTTGTCATTCCCCACACAGGGACAGTTGTTTTTGCCGGAACCTTCAAGGGATACGGGCAACTCTTGATCATCGAACACGGCGAGGGATATCATAGCCTTCTGGCGGGACTTGCCCGCATCGACAATGTCATCGGACAACAGGTGTCGTCCGGCGAACCTGCTGGTATCATGGGAAATCCAATAAGTGGTCTCCCGGTTCTTTATGTAGAATTGCGGCGTAACGGACAGCCCATTAACCCTTTGCCGTGGCTGGCGGCGCGTAAGATTAAGGTAAACGGATGAAAAATCGATTGCTCCACCTCATCGCTCTGGCGATTTTCGTTGTACCAGTCATGGCGATATCATTGCCGTCGGGCGGCATGGCCCAGGAAAAGCAGGACAGCGAAGAAGAGACCTATCGCCTGCTCAGGCTGTTTGGTGATGTCTTTGAGCGTGTCCGCGCTGATTATGTTGAAGAGTTGACCGACGAGGAACTGATTGAAGCCGCAATTGGCGGCATGCTGTCATCCCTTGATCCTCATTCCAGCTTCATGAACAAAAAAAATTACAAAGACATGCAGGTCCAGACCCGCGGAAAATTCGGCGGTCTGGGAATTGAAGTGACCATGGAAAACGGACTGGTCAAAGTCGTCTCACCTATTGACGATACACCCGCCCACCGCGCCGGAATTGAATCCGGGGACCTCGTTACACATCTGGACAACGAACCCGTGCTTGGCCTGACCTTGCAGCAAGCGGTTGAAAAAATGCGTGGTAAGGTCGGTACTGACATCAAGCTGACCGTCCGTCGTGAAGGGGTCGATGATTTTGACGTGACGATTACCCGCGCCATTGTCAACATTCGCTCCGTTCGCTCACGCATGGAAGGCAATGTGGGGTATCTGCGCATTACCTCGTTCAGCGCCCAGGCCACTGACGGGGCCAGGAAAGCCATAGCAGGGTTCTATGAAGAAGTTGGCGATCAGCTGCAGGGCGTTATACTCGATTTGCGAAACAATCCCGGCGGATTGCTCGATCAGGCGGTTTCGATCTCGGATATTTTCATGGAGAGGGGTGAAATTGTTTCGACACGCTCCCGCCGACCCGAAGAAACATCCCGCTATAACGCCCGTTCAGGTGATTTGATCAAGGGCTTGCCCCTGGTGGTGCTGATCAATGGGGGTTCTGCCTCGGCTTCTGAGATTGTCGCTGGCGCCCTGCAAGACCATAGCCGGGCCATTTTGTTGGGGACAAAATCTTTCGGCAAGGGGTCCGTGCAGACCATCATTCCACTTTCCCAGCAGGGTGCCATGCGTTTGACGACGTCCCGTTATTACACACCGTCAGGGCGCTCTATTCAGGCAGTTGGTATTGAGCCGGACATTATTGTTGAATTGGCGAAGATTGAGTCGATTTCCTTGTCCAGAACGACCCGCGAATCCGACTTGCGTGGGGCGCTGGACAATGGCAACGACAATGATGCCAAGGAAGAGAACAAGCCAAAGCCCGTAAAACCGGATGAAAACAAGGCCCGGGACTATCAGCTTGACCGGGCTCTTGATCTGATACGGGGCGTTGCAATGTTCTCGGGCAAGGTCGCCCTCGGCCAGTGATGACAGGGGACAGGAAAGTGGCAAATTGAAACTTCCCTTCAAACTACCCAGCATCAAACTTCCGAAGTTCGGCAAGAAAAAAACCGATGAAGATGATGATGACGACGATTTTGACTTCGATCCTTCCGATTTCGAAGGCGATCCTGATGCATCTTTAGGAGACGCGCCAGAATCACCTGCCGGTGAAGATGACGAACATGATGCCGAAGCCTCGCCCGCCAGTGAGCCCTTTGCTGATGAGACGTCGCCCGCCATGGAAGATGAGGATAGCGGTGCCAATGAAGGTAATGTTGCCGCCGCTTCCGATCCTGGTGAAGAGATCGAAGATATCGACTTCGGAGATGATGACGAAGACGACGATGATGACGGGGATGAAAAAAAAGCGGGCCTAAAATCTAAACTCATCGAGTTTAAGAAGCAGCTTGATGGCAATCCTAAACGCAAGATGATGGTCATTGGCGGGGGGGCAGCGACTGCGCTCCTGCTAATTGGAGGGCTTTCGTGGTTGGTAATGTCAGGCGGCAACGAAGAAGAAAAAGCCGCTGAAGAACTTTCGAAAATCCCCAAGGTTGCCCTGGATATTGCTCCCGCGCCAAATACTACGGGCGGAACCTCCCTGAACGCCATTGCCAAGGGCGTCGTCGGCCCGGGCGCCGGAATTGTTGTGCCCGTAATGGTGCCCTCTGTTTTCGCCTCTGTTGCTCAACCGACAGGTCCTCTTAGCCCTTTGAGTTTCGAGATTGACCCAACTTTGATCGAAGATAGCCCGCAAGGCCCGCTTCCAAAGATAGCACAGAGCGGGAAAATGGTTTGGCAGGCATACGCCAAGCCGTTTGAGAATCAGGATGCCCGTCCCCGCATCGCCATTGTAATCAGTGGTCTGGGGCAAAGCGAAGCTGCGACCGATGCGGCAATTCGTCTTTTGCCGGGCAACGTTACCCTGGCTTTTGATCCCTATGCCCCGGGATTGCTTGACTGGTCGGCGAAGGCACGCGCCGCCGGTCATGAAGTAATGATTATGATGCCGCTGGAACCGGCGACTTTCCCGAATGATGATCCTGGTCCCCAGGGATTGATGACGACAAACGCTGCGGAAGAAAATCGCCTGCGGTTGGAATATGTCCTCAGTCGTATGAATGGCTATATGGGCGTGATGACGGTTATGGGGTCGAAATTCAATACATCAGACGAACATGTTAGGGCTTTTCTTGAAGAAATTCGTGGGCGCGGATTGATGTTCCTGGAAGGCGGCATTAACGAGGAATCCCTGGGACCTAAAATAGCGACTGAAATTGGCCTGCCCCGGGCGCTTACCGATTTGGTTATCGATACCATTCCGACCAGGGATGCCATTGATACGCAATTAGCGGAACTGGAAGGCATATTGAACAACCAGCCAGCCGCAGTCGCCATAGCAGAGGCCTATCCTTCGTCCATTGAACGCATTGCGGTCTGGGCGGCGGGGCTTGAGGCCAAGAACTTCGTATTGGCGCCTTTATCGGCGTTGGCTGACAAGCAGTTCCTGCAATGAAAAATGAATTAAAAAAAGAAAAATTACCCTATCGTCCATGTGCTGGCGCCATGTTGATCAATAACGAGGGTAAGGTTTTTGTAGCCAGGCGCATCGATACCCCGGGAAATGCATGGCAGATGCCCCAGGGCGGTATTGATGATGGGGAAGATACCTCAAAGGCGGTCCTTCGTGAGTTGCGGGAAGAAACCGGTATCGACAAGGTGGAAATTATCGCCGAAAGCGCAAACTGGCGGAATTATGATCTGCCCAAAGATCTTATTGGTAAACTGTGGGGCGGAAAATATCGCGGCCAGCGACAAAAATGGTTCCTGATCAGGTTTTTGGGCGTTGATAAGGATATCAATCTGGAAGCCCACGGCAGCCCGGAATTCAGCGATTGGCGGTGGGTCGGTATCGACGAAATTGTCGATTTAATTGTTCCCTTTAAACAGACCCTCTATGCGGATATTGTCGCCGAATTCCGCACTCTTGTTGAAGGTTCTCGATAATCGCATGATATATCTGAATGTACTGCTCGGCTTCATCTTCCTTTTGGGCAGTGCCGATATTCTCGTACGCGGCGCAGTTGGCCTTGCCCGCAGGATGGATATTTCTCCTCTTGTTATCGGCATGACGATTATTGCCTTCGGCACATCTGCACCTGAGCTTCTGGTCAGTCTGGATGCGGCGCTTGCCGGGTCATCGGCGATGGCCCTGGGCAATGTCATCGGGTCCAACATGGCGAACATGCTTCTGATCATCGGTGCTGCAGCATTGTTGAAACCCATATCCATCAAGCCCTATACGCTAATGCGTGATGGCATGATGCTGTTGGGTAGTTCCCTTTTGTTTGGCTGGTTTTGCTGGATGGGCACAATCGTGGCCTGGCAAGGGGGTGTTATGCTCACCCTGTTAGCAATATTCCTTGTGCGATCCTATTGGCGGGAGTCCCATGATGACGACTTCAGCGCCGAAACCCATTTAGAGGAAGTGAAGGAATTTGAAGGCCTTAAAAGTTTGCCTTTGATCTGGATGGCCATACTGGCCGGATTGGCGGGCCTCATTTTTGGCGCCGATATGCTGGTCGAAGGCGGCGTCGATGTCGCACGCACGCATGGTGTCGCTGAAGAGGTCATTGGCTTGACCATCCTCGCCATTGGCACCTCATTGCCTGAATTGGCCGCGTCCGTTGTCGCCGCCTTGCGTGGGCATACCGATGTCGCCCTTGGCAATGTGGTCGGGTCCAATCTTTTCAACATCCTTGCGGTTGTTGGCATGGTATCCGTGGTGACACCCCTTGCGGTTCCCCAGCAGGTCCTGGATTTTGACCTGTGGTTGATGTTGGGGGTCACGGTGCTGATTTTGCCTTATTTTATTGGCGGTTGGCGATTAAGCCGTTCGGTTGCCGCATCATTTTTAATTGGGTATGCGGCGTATATCGCCGCACAGGCATATGGCGTGCATGCGCTGATGGCTGTTTTCGGCTGAAAATCAAAAACGAATCCTTGAATCACCTTCGCTGATCGCGCAAAGTCCCGCCATGCCTGACGCATATAAGAATACCGTTCTGATTACAGGAGCCGCCAAACGTATTGGCGCGGCCATTGCCCTTGGCATGGCAACGGATGGATGGCGGGTGGCGCTACATTTCGGCAGGTCGAAAAATGAAGCGGTAGATCTGGCGCAAAGAATTTGCGACAGTGGCGGTGAAGCAGTGACGGTTCAGGCCGATTTGAATGATGAAGAACAGGCCAGTAGTCTGATTGCACGGACCGTCGAAAAGACAGGTCCCATATCATGCCTGATAAACAACGCCTCCCTTTTTGAAGAAGATTCAGCTGAAACTGCGACCCTTGAATCGTGGGACGCTCATATGCAGGTTAATCTGCGCTCACCCTTTGTTCTGACACAGTCATTTGTGGAGCAATTGCCGGCGGGTCTTGAGGGTAATGTCGTCAACATTGTTGATCAGCGGGTGTGGAATCTGACCCCGCATTTCCTTACATATACGTTAAGCAAGGCTGGTTTATGGACTTTGACACAAACCCTGGCCATGGCTTTGGCGCCCAATGTTCGGGTAAATGCCATCGGGCCGGGGCCGGCGCTGCCAAGTTCCAGACAGACCGAAGAGGCGTTTATCAAACAATGGTCGTCGCTTCCGTTGAGGCGCAACGTTACGTTAGGGGAAATAGTCGACGCTGTAAGGTTTATCCTTGATGCACCTTCCATGACCGGCCAGATGATCGTCCTTGATGGTGGTCAACACATGGGCTGGTCGCACGAACAGCCCGCAGGCGGGGCAATGGAGTAGTGAAAGATGAGGGCGACGTATGACTGGTAGTCAAATGGGACTTGTACAACCGCTGAATATTGCAGATGCACGCGCGGCCATTCGGCATGTTTTTGTGCGTGATCTGGTTCTTGAATGTTCGATTGGCGTTCACCAGTTTGAACGCGAAGCCCTGCAGCGGGTTCGCATCAACCTTGACCTCGCCGTCCGCGAGGGGGAAACCAACGGCAATCTGGATGACAATTTGGCCAATGTGGTTTGTTACGAGGAGCTGACAACAGGCGTTCGTGATCTTATTTCGCGAGAACATGTCAACCTTGTCGAAACCCTGGCCGAAGACGTCGCCGCCCTGTGCCTGAACGACAAGCGTGTCCGCTCCGCACGGGTTCGCATCGAAAAGCTCGACATCCTAAAAGATGCGGTGAGTGTCGGTGTCGAAATCGAACGCTTTAATCCCGAGACCTGACACCAATTAAGTTAGTCCTAAAGCTGTGGCTTCGACTCGGGGAATCCCTGCAACCCATTGCAATAGATGGATTCATTGCACCATTACATAACGAGTTGTGCACAGGGAGGTGGATTGTATCGTTTCAATAGGAATACTTTTAATAAAATGCCGTGGAATGTCCAATCTGGACTTGATTTTAAAATAAACGTTTAAAAACAAATACTTACTCCAATGCCCATTTTTTGTGCAAAATGCAGGACTCTATGGATTAACTAGAATCTTTCCTTTAAAGGGGTGTTTATCCACAACGTTATCCACAGGAGTCGTGGATAGTTCTCACGAAACTGTGAATTTTGTAGTTCTATGAGATTTATATGTCGGATTTATACAATTGGCTGCTCCAATGGTGAATAAAAAAACCAACGAGAAAATTGAAAAATCGTCCCAGAACAAAGGAGTGCTGGGCGCTCACCCTGAATCCGGGAATTTACCTACTGGCGTTGACATCATCGAAGCCCATTTACGCACGCTTGATGGGTCGCCGGGTGTTTACAGAATGATCAATGCCGGGGGGGATGTTCTTTACGTTGGCAAAGCCAAAAATTTAAAGAAACGCGTCGCCAGTTACACCAATCTTAATCGTCAATCGACCCGCCTACGCCGGATGGTTGGCGAGACCGCGACAATGGAATTCGTCACTACCCATACGGAAGCCGAAGCCCTGCTGCTTGAGGCCAATCTGATCAAACGCTACAAACCGCGTTACAATATTCTTCTACGTGACGATAAATCGTTTCCGAAAATTCTGCTCACAAGTGGCCACCCTTTTCCCCAGGTATTGAAACACAGGGGAGCGGAAAGCCGACAGGGAGAATATTTTGGTCCTTTTGCGTCCGTGGGCGCCGTTAACGAGACTTTGACAATCCTGCAGCGGGCCTTTTTCTTGCGCACCTGTTCGGACAGTGTTTTTGGCAACCGCACCCGGCCTTGCCTGCTGTACCAGATCAAGCGTTGCTCGGCGCCTTGCGTTGAGCGTGTGGACGAGGCCGAATATGGGGAACTGGTTTCGGAAGCCCGTGCCTTTCTGACAGGGGAAAGTCAAAAAATTCAGCGTGAACTGGCAAAACGCATGCAAAAGGCCAGTGATGATCTTGATTATGAACAGGCGGCAGGATATCGAGACCGCATTCGGGCCCTGACCCGTGTTCAGGCCCATCAGGGGATCAACCTGGCCGGTGTTGGCGATGCCGATGTCATCGCCGCCTATCAGGCCGGTGGGCAAACGTGTATCGAGGTCTTCTTCTTTCGCGGTGGGCGCAATTTTGGCAACCGCGCTTACTATCCGTCCCATGCCAAGGATGAAGATGAATCTCAGGTTCTTGAGGCTTTTATCGGCCAGTTTTACGACAATAAAGAGCCGCCCCGTCTTTTGCTGATGTCTCAGCGTTTGCCAAACCAGTCACTGATTGCCGATGCCCTGGGGGTGAAGGCCGGGCGAAAGGTTTCTGTTACTTGTCCCATGCGCGGGGACAAACTGAACCTTGTTGAACATGCCCTGAACAATGCCCGTGAAGCACTGGGTCGCCGGTTATCAGAAAGCGCCTCGCAGCGCCGCCTTCTTGAAGGTCTTGCTGAAGCTCTGGACCTTGAGGCCGCGCCTGAAAGGATCGAAGTATACGATAACAGCCATATTTCCGGCACCAAGGCCATTGGCGGCATGATTGTCGCCGGGCCGGACGGGATGATGAAGAATGCCTATCGCAAGTTCACCATCAAAAACCCCGATACCGCCCCCGGTGACGATTATGCCATGATGCAAGAGGTCCTGAGTCGCCGTTTCTCACGCGCCCTGAAAGAGGACCCTGACAGGGAACGGGGTCAATGGCCCGATCTGGTGCTGATTGATGGCGGGGCCGGTCAATTGAGTGTTACCCTGAAAGTGCTTGAGGAATTGGGCATTGAAGATGTGGTTGTCGCCGCCATTGCCAAGGGAGTAGACCGCAATGCGGGGCGCGAACGCATATTCCTGGCGGGTCGTGAACCGATCAGCCTTCCACCGCGCGATCCTGTACTGTATTTTCTGCAACGCCTACGCGATGAAGCACACCGTTTCGCCATCGGCTTCCATCGCCAGAAAAGAGGCAGGGCCATTTCAAAGTCCAGTCTGGACGGCGTTCCGGGCATCGGACCGAACAGAAAAAAGGCTCTGCTTCATCATTTTGGCTCGGCGCCGTCCGTTGAAGGGGCCGGATTGACTGATCTTGAGGCCGTTGAAGGAATCAGTGGCGCAATGGCCAAGAAAATCTATGACTGGTTCCACTCAGAAGGGTAAACTCTGGCCGCTATAAAAAACCGGGTATTTAACAAAGCATTTTTCTGGAAAGCACATGTGGGCAAACCTGCCAAATATTCTGACATTGTCGCGGATTCTCGCCATTCCGGTGATCGTCGTAATGATGTTCCTTCCAACGCCGCTTGGTAATTGGCTGCCATTTGGGGTCTATACTTACGCCTGTCTCACCGATTTTTTCGATGGCTACCTTGCGCGCGCCTGGGAACAACAGTCGGCGATGGGGCGTTTTCTTGATCCGATTGCCGATAAGCTTCTGGTCTCGGGCGTCTTGTTGATGCTTGTCGCTTCTGATGCGGTGAGTGGCCTTACGATTTTGCCGGCTGCCGTCATCCTGTTCAGGGAAATCCTGGTTTCTGGCCTGAGGGAGTTCCTGGCCGAAGTGCAGGTAAAGGTTCCGGTGACGGTGCTTGCAAAATGGAAGACAACGATCCAGATGTTGGCCCTGGGCTTTCTTCTGGTTGGTGCGGCCGGACCGGATTTTGGTCCTGTAACGACGATGGAAATTGGCATTGTCGGGCTGTGGATCGCCGCCGCCCTGACGGTGGGTACCGGTTACGATTACCTTAAGGCCGGATTACAGCACATTTCGGAAAATGAAGATTAAGGAACGACAAAGTATGAAGGTTTTTGGCATAACCGGTTCGAGCGGCAGCGGCAAAACGACCCTGATGGTAAAGCTGTTGCCGGAATTGATCGGACGGGGCCTCGAAGTATCGACGATGAAACATACCCATCACCGCTTTGATCTGGACAGCAAGGGCAAGGACTCCTACGAGCATCGTCAGGCTGGCGCGACCGAAGTGATGATTTCATCATCCAACCGCTGGGCGCTGATGCACGAGTTGCGTGGCGCCCCGGAACTGGACATGGAAGAATTGATCCAGCAAATGAACCCGGTTGACCTGCTGCTGATAGAAGGATTCAAGTCCCACCGCTATGACAAACTTGAAGTTTTCAGGGAAGCCAACGGCAAGCCACTTCGTTGCCGGGACGATAAAGACGTCGTCGCCGTTACCTGCGATACCCCTCTGGAAGGCCTGGATATCCCTGTGATTGACCTCAATAACATCACCGCCATTGCCGATTTCATTATGACGCGCTGTGAACTGAAAGGGGGCCTGAAGCATGCCACCGCTTAAGGATGATTGCTTCGCTCACGCCGATGAGCTGACGCCGCTGGACGTCGCCCTGGACCAGTTGGAAACAACCCTGGAGCCGGTTGCCGGTATCGAAAAGGTGTCTTTGGGTGAGGCCTTATCGCGAATTCTGGCGGAAGATGTAAGGTCCGACAGAGATGTTCCGCCCCACGATAATTCCGCCGTTGATGGTTATGCGGTCTTTTACGATGACCTTTCTTGCGATGAAGACACACGCTTGCCCCTAGGCGGGCGCATCGCCGCCGGTCATCCCCTTGGCCACGCTACAAAAAGGGGGGAGGCCTACCGGATTTTCACCGGCGCCCCTATGCCCGACGGCCCCGATACGGTCTTCATGCAGGAAGATGTGCGGGTTGAGGGCGATGACGTCATTTTTCCTTTCGGCATCAAACAAGGCGCCAACCGTCGCTTCAAGGCAGAGGACGTCAGCGACGGATCGGTGATCCTGGCTCGAGGAAAACGCCTCCGGCCCCAGGAAATCGGCCTTGCGGCCTCTGTCGGACGCAGTGAGTTGGCGGTTTATAAAAAACTGCGTGTCGCCGTCTTTTCAACCGGAGACGAAGTTCGCGATCCTTCCGATGACGCACCGGCGGGCTGCATTTATGACGCCAACCGTTTCACCGTCATGGGTCTGCTAGGTCGGCTGGGATGTACGGTGACGGACCTTGGCATCCTGCAGGACGACGAGGCGACCATTGGTGCAGCCCTTGCGGCGGCGGCGAAGGACCACGACTTGCTGTTTACATCGGGCGGGGTTTCGGTCGGCGATGAAGACCATATCAAGCCCGCTGTAGAATCTCTGGGAAGCCTGCATTTCTGGCGTCTCGCCATCAAACCGGGTCGGCCCATCGCCTTCGGTCAGGTGGCGGGAACCGCCTTTGTCGGCTTGCCGGGAAATCCCGTGGCGGCCATGGTGACCTTTATGCGCATCGCACGAACCATGGTGCTGCGACTTTCCGGCGCTGCGGACCTCAGACCCACCGTGTACCGGGTCCCCGCCGCCTTCTGCTTCAAGGCCAAGGGGGAAAGGCGTGAATGGTTGCGCGCCCGTCTGGAAAAAAATGATGACGGCGTCAACTGCGCCCATCTTTTCCCGGCGGGTGGCTCCGGCGTGCTGACCTCCATGGTGGCGTCGGACGGACTGGTTGAAGTGGCCGAGGATTTAACCCAGATAGAAGAGGGAGATCTGGTCGATTTCCTGCCCTTTTCGGAAATGTGCCCCTAATTTGTTTTAAGGAGAAGACGTGAAAATTCTTTATTTTTCCTGGGTTCGCGATCGCATCGGCGTCGGCAGCGAAGAGCTGAACCCACCGGAAAGTGTCACCAATGTTGAGGGCCTTGTCGACTGGCTTAAAGCCCGGGGCGAGGGCTATCAAAAGGCATTCGACGATGTCACCATTATTCGCGCCGCCGTCAATCAGGAGCATGTGAAATTTAATCACATTGTTGGCCAAAATGACGAAATCGCCTTTTTTCCGCCGGTAACGGGGGGCTGAGCAGTGATCAGGGTCCAGCGGGAAGATTTCGATTATGGCAAGGAAGTCGCCGCCTTGAGTGACGGCAATACGGGCGTCGGTGGCGTTTGCGCCTTTAGCGGACTGGTCCGCGAGATGGCCGCAGGAAGCGAAATCAAGTCGATGACCCTTGAGCATTATCCGGGCATGACCGAAAAAGCCCTGGCCGAGATCGAGGCCGAAGCCCTGCGCCGCTGGCCGCTGGAAAAAACCCTGATTATCCATCGCTATGGGCGGTTGGAACCGGGCGATCAGATTGTCCTTGTCGCCGCATCGTCCGCCCACCGTGATGCCGCCTTCGACGCTTGCCGCTTTTTGATCGACTGGCTGAAGACAAAAGCGCCATTCTGGAAACTGGAAGAATCCGATCAGGGCGGGCAGTGGGTCGATGCCAAGGATTCCGACAACACCGCCCATGATCGATGGCTTGAAAAAAAGGACTGAGAACATTCCCTATCAAGCCATATTCTTCGATTTTGATGGCGTCCTCGTCGAATCAGCCGAGATAAAAACACGGGCCTTCGAAGCCTTGTATCGAGGTAACGCTGATGATGTTATTAAGGCCGTCGTTACGCATCATCTGGCCCATGAGGGTATCTCGCGGGTTGAGAAAATCCGCCATTGCCACAGAGCCTACCTGAATATTGATCTGGGTGACGATGAATTGGCGGACCTGGCGGCGCAATACAGTTCCCTGGTCAGGGACTCCGTCGTCGCCTGTGACGGGGTTCCCGGCGCCGTGGATTTTCTGGAAAATCAGTCTGGCAAATTACCGATCTTTGTGGTTTCCGGAACGCCTGAAGATGAGCTGATCGACATTATTGAAATGCGTGGAATGAGCAGATATTTCACCTCGATCCACGGCTCGCCCCGCCACAAGGCCCCGATTGTCACGGATTTACTTGAAAGTCATGCCCTTAGTGGGCCCGATTGTCTGTTCGTTGGCGACGCCATGACCGATTACAGGGCCGCGGCTGATACCGGGCTTCACTTCATTGGTCGGGTTGGACAAGGCCATGTTGATCTATTTCCCGCAGGCACGACGATCATCCGCGACCTGACGGAATTGACAGTGTAGACTCCTTAGGAAAAGAGGAGAATTCCATGCCGGAACAAGACGACAACGACTGGCCCGTCAAAGCCTACAAGAATATTGCCTTCCTGAAGCGCCGCGAAGCGCGGACCATGCGTATCCTGTCGGAATATCTGGAGCCGGAATCCCGGTTCGAGGATTTCAATGTCAGCGACACAATTGTTTTTTTCGGCTCCGCCCGGGTGCAGTCAGGCGAAGACGCCAGTGCCGCATTGAAAGCCGCCAGGGAAACGGGCGATGACAAGGCAATAGCCAGGGCGGAACAGAATTTGACCATGTCACGTTATTACGAAGACGCCCGCGAACTGGCCAAACGCCTGACAATATGGTCAAAGGGGTTGGAGAAAGGCCGCCGGCGTTTCGTCGTCTGCACCGGTGGCGGGCCGGGTTTGATGGAAGCCGCCAACCGCGGTGCATCGGAAGCCAAGGGGCTTAATATTGGTCTCAATATCTCGCTCCCCCATGAACAGAATGACAATCCCTATATCTCGCGCGAGTTGAATTTTGAATTCAATTATTTCTTCATGCGCAAGTTCTGGTTCACCTATCTGGCGAAAGCGCTGGTCGCCTTCCCCGGAGGTTTCGGTACCATGGACGAATTCTTCGAACTGATCACTTTGCTGCAAACCCAGAAATTGGGCAAAAAAGTACCCATCGTGCTTTTTGGGGCGTCGTTCTGGAACGAGGTGATCAATTTCGACGCCTTGGCCCGTTACGGTACCATCTCGGCGGAAGACCTGGACCTTTTCGTGCGTCTGGAAACCGTCGACGAAGCCTTCGATTACATTACCGGCGAGTTGAACAAGGCCGCCCTGATGCATCCCGGCGGCAGTTTGTAGGAGACCTGAAATGCAGTGCTTCAAGGAAATCTGGGATAGGGCTTGCCTGCGCAAGGGCGGGCAGGATGAACTGGAAGCCCTGATGCCCGCGGTTGAAAACGCGAAAAAACTGCGTGCCATTGCCGATGATCGCTGGCTCTCCAACATGACCAAGCGAATTTTTCAGGCCGGTTTCGTGTGGAAGGTGATTGAAAACAAGTGGGACGACTTTGAAGAAGCCTTCTGGGGGTTCGACCCCGGACGGGTGGCGCTGATGAGCGACGAGGACCTTGATCGCCTGGTTTCCGACACCCGGATTATCCGCAACGGCCAGAAAATATCCGCAGTGCAGACCAATGCCAGCTTCATCTGTGACCTTGCCCGCGAACATGGCTCGGCTGCCGCCTTTTTCGCAGACTGGCCAGATGATGATTTCATCGGTTTGCTTGACGTGCTCAAAAAACGCGGCAAAAGACTGGGCGGCATGACCGGACCCTACTTCCTGCGCACCATGGGCAAGGACTCTTTCATGATCAACGACGATACCTCAATTGCACTGGTCCGCGCCGGGGTTGTCGATAAAAAACCAACCTCGAAGGCGGCGCTGACGAAAGTTCAGCAGGCTTTTAACGAGTGGAGCCAGGAAAGTGGCCGCCCCATGGCCCATATCAGCAAGACGCTGGCATGCAGTGTTGATGGTTAATGTCAATACAGCGGAATTTTATGGAAAATCGTGATGTGGGGCGACGACGTACCTTTGCCCCGCCCCGTCCCAAACAATTCCTGGTATGGATAGGGCGATGCAACCAGGGTTCGCAAAACGAACCCTGGTTGCATCTCTAGCCCGTTCAGACCGCAGGACCCAGCTTGTAGGTGCCGTCCTTAGCATGTGTAACGGCTGCGTCGAGGAAGTAAGTCTTCAGGTCTTCCCGCGCCAACTTGACGATGTCGTAGGCTTCACCGCTGCGGGCTCCTGTCGAGCAAACAAATATAATCGGTTTGTCCGTGGGCAACTCCGCTACCTTCTCTTCAACCTGATCGACGGTCATGTGGATGGCCGTCGGGAACGATCCTGTCTTGAACTCGACAAGATCGCGCACGTCGATGATGTAGACACTGTCAGCGTGGTTCTTGACGATATTGTTGAAGGATTCGAAGGTGATGGTATCCGGCTCGTCGCCCGTTTCTATGACGAATTTGCCGCTGGACGCCATGGCAGTACCTGCCGCTTTGCTGGCCCCATCCATCTTGCCGTAGGCCTTGACCCAGTCCGGGTAACCGGCCTGATAGGTCTTGACGTTGCCGTAGCCCAGTTCCATCGCCTTCATTGCGGATTTGGAACTCAGTGGGCATTTGTAGCCGCCGCAATAGAAGACCAGTTCCGCACCCTTTGCCGGGGGCAGTTGTGTAATCATCTCGTCGAACTGACGATCAGGGATGTTGATGGCGCCCGGAACGTGGCCCTGGGCAAACTTGCGGGCCGGCCGTGAATCGACAACAGTTACTGCGCCCTTATCGATCAGCTTCTTGACATGCTTGGCGCTGATGGAGCCGATACCGCCGTTCATGATCCAGTCGGGATATCCCGCCGCATAGACCTTGACGTTGGTATAGCCCATTTTTTCCGCTTTGAAGGCTGACTTGTGGCTGAGCGGGCATTTGACGCCGCCGCAATAGAAAATCAGCAATGTTGATTTATCTTCCGGCAGCAAGGCCGTCATCGTGTCGAATTGACGGTCCGGAATATTCAGGGCAGGAGAAATGTATCCTGAGTCATATTTCCTGTCCGGACGAGAATCGACAACGACTACATCGTCCCGCATGGGAACGGTTGCATGATCTTTCATAAACGCGTAGTCGACGATGTGTTCATATTTTTCGAACGGTTCATCGGCGGCCAGTACGGTGTTCGATCCCAGGGTTGTCAGCAGACCGAACGCCAGGAGGATGAATAGCCTGTTGATATTTTTCATGATTGGGTGCTCCTCTTCTGTAGATCGCGGCGATTTCGCTACGATCCTGTGAATATTCATTCCTCATTTAAATTTCTTAGCTCACCTCAATATTCCAATGTTTCACGTATTCCCGACCGCCATCCTCGTACCAGATGAACCGGAATGTTCCGCTTTCGGAAACCCTTGCGTTAAACATCAGGTAGGGATCGGTTGAAATGCCGGAATGAAGGTCGGCACTAAAGACATCCTTGCCGTTAAAGGAGCAGATAAATTTGTTGATGCGGTTCCGGGGAACTTTCTGCCCCAATGCATTATCGCGCCAACCGGTCTCCATAGGATGCCTGAGCTTGGTCTTAATGGAGATGATCTCGCCCTTTCCGGCGCTACCGGGAACTTTCACTAAGGGTTGTTTCAACATTTTTCCAAACTCCTCTGTGTCAACCGCAGCCGCCGCCGCCCCTGGAAACCTTGGTGCGGCCTTTGCCGATGTAGATTGTATCGTCGCTCATCTCGGCGACGGCAACGATGATCTGTGTCTTCTTGAGGCGGATACGGGTCGTGATCTCGGCCTTGCCGTTCATTGGCGTGAAGAAGAAGGACGCAACTTCAGGGACCGTATTGCGCTCTGCTACAAGGTGTACCGCCTTGACGAAATCCCCGTCGGTCATGGGGCTGTCGACGGCGACGGTGATCCGCGTAAATGGCCCCTTGTCGGTAATCCTGGGAAGCGTGACATGGACCCGACCCTTTTTCAGAAGAGCGCCACCGGTCAGATTGGTGAGCATTTCTTTGGCGTCCGTAGGCGAGGCCCACGCAGCATCGGGAATGAAACCTTGCACAGCAAGAGCCAGGGCCGCCCCGCTTCCTGCGGCCAAAGCCTGCCTGCGCGTCAATTTGATTGTATCGAGGGTCATTCTGGTCATTGTGGGTCCTCCTCGACTTCGTCCCAGCCCGTAATCATCGCCTTGATTTGCGAGAACAGGGTATGGCCGGTAGTGGTCAGATATACATGACCGACCAGAAAGATCAGCAGCATGAAAGCAGCCGCCGTATGAATCAGGGCAATGACGGACAGGTCAAGTTCACCCAGTCCCCAATCGGCCCAGGCGTTGTAGTAAAGATACAGAAGGCCCGAAATCCAGATCATTGGCGCCATCACCACCTTAAACAGCAGGTAGGCTACGCGTTGCATGGGATTGTGCTTGTTGAGCTGCGTTGGCTTGAAGGGATGCGGCGCGCCAGTGAAAATACCGATGGAATAATAACGCATCACCCCCATCATGTTTTCCGTGGTCGGGATGTACTGTTTCCATTCGCCTGTCGTCAGGTGCCAGAAAATGGCGAACAACCACAATCCGATCAGGGCCCAGGCCGCTGTCGTGTGAAGGGAAGACGCCTGCTCGAAGCCGAAGAGCATATATGTGCCATGGACCTCGAATCCGGTCAGTGCCATGAACATGATCAATGCCGCTTGTGACCAGTGCCAGAAGCGCTCAAATCTCTTGAAGACGTAGATGGGTTTAAGGTCAGCCATAATCGCTTACCCCCTGTTCCTGAAGATGAAGCGCATAACACCGTGAAATAGCGTTCCGGCGAAGGTCAGGCCAAGCAGGCCAAAGCCAAGGGTGTCAAGAAGAGGCAATGAATCACGGCCGGGAATATAGACACCCGCAACGGCTTCCATGCGCCCGTTCCTGGCATGGCAACTGTCACATCCGAGCGCCTGTTCCCTGGGCGCAACCATGTGGGTGATGGGCCACATCATCGTGGTCTCGACAAAATCGTATTCACCGCTGAACTTTGCACCCGCCGCTGCCATTCCCCGGGCTAAGGACGGCTTCCACTCGAATGTTTGCCAGAATCCGTCCTTGCCGACGGTATGCGGAACCGCGAGGGTCATGTTGGCGCGATCGTAAGGTTGCTTGCCGCGCATGACCTTTACCGGCCAGATGCGGGCCTCCGGATCATCGGCGCTGCCCTCGAAACTGTTGATGGGGACCACGTTGGTGGGATCAATTTTATCACCCAGCAAGGTGTACCTGACAGTTCCATTGAACCATACGTATTCAGGGATAACATTGTTCTCCCACCTGAAATCGCCTTTTTTGGAATTGTAAATTTCGTGGTTGTTGGCATCGACCTTCGATAACGGGGTGTTATCCGCCTTCAGTTGTCCCGCCGTCGACCAGTCCCACCATTCTTTCGAGGCGTAATCACCACGGGAGTATTCAGGGATATGACAGGTCTGGCAGGCTAGTTTATCTGTGTGGTCGTTGAGTTTGGCGTTCTTCACGTGGGGAACGTCGCCATGGCAGGACTGACACGTGGTGCGCGCGCCATCGCTTTTACCGGGAACATCGATGCCGTGGTTATCGCTGGCTTTCGGCGTGTATCGGCTCCCCGCCACCGCATGCTGATCAGTGCTGTGACAGGTTGAGCAGACGAAATCGAGACCGTCCTTGTCCATATGCACATCGACGAAGATGTCGGGGTTATCCAGGGACGGGTCCAGGTCACCATGCTTGACGGCCTCTCCGCCACCACCCTTGAAGTGGCATTCGCCACAGGTGGCGCGGCTCGTCGGTCCTACATTCAGCGCCACCTTTGTAAGGTCGGGCGCCTTATTCTTCGGGTCCTTGGTGTACGTCCCGGTGGTGTCGTGACAGACAAGACAATCGACGTTCTGTTCGGAGGTGAAATCGAAGGTATCGTCTTTCCATCCGTAGCCTATATGGCAGGTGGAACAGGCGGCAATATTTGATGAGGTCGAAAGGCAGAAATTATTGACGACGTTCTTTTTACCCAGAAGCTGTCCAGTTTTGGGATTTTCGTATTCCCAAGTCCAGTGGGTTGTCTTGTGAATCTGCCTGGCTGCTTCGGTATGGCATTCCAGGCAGGCCCTGGTGACGTCAGGTCCGCTTTCAAAAGATCGCTTCAATCCCTCGAATGTTGAATGATCTGCCGTACTTCCCGCCGCCACAGCGGTACCTGAAATGACTGACAAAGCAATCAGCAGGGCAAACGAATATAAGGTAGGGAGTATTTTGTATGCCATTTCCTCCTCGCGTTTTGCTCGACGATTAAGTCGGAGGAACGGCCCGGAATCGATAGCTGGGTCGCTCTTGATTTATGACAGACATTATACATTAGACTTAACTAATTTATAAGCGCTGTTTTATCATGACAGGCATGCACAATAGGAATGCCTTGAAAAGGCGATCAAAATTCATCCAGCCTCATCTATGCGGCCGGAATACTCTGGCTTTCTGCTCCTGACAGACTTGGAGTGTTGGTAGGGCCGTTTGCCGTTCCCCCTTAATTGGCCGGCCATTTCCCGACCGCACGGTCGTAGTCTTCCATCATCATCTTGCAGACCTCGCCCGGGGTAAATTTGTGCTCATCGATTTCGCCGACCGGAGTTACTTCCGCAGCTGTTCCTGTCAGGAATACTTCTTTGGCGTCGGCCAGTTCATCGGGCATGATGGCGCGCTCGATGACCTCGATGCCGCGGGCCCTGGCCAGTTCCATGACGGTTTGGCGGGTGATGCCATTCAGGAAGCAGTCCGGGGTCGGGGTGTGTAGTTTGCCATCGCCCATGAGCAGGAAGATATTGGCACCGGTTGCCTCAGCAATCTGGCCGCGCCAGTCGAGCATCATGGCATCGTCAAAGCCTTCGGCTTCGACTGCGTGCTTGGACAGGGTGCAGATCATGTACAGACCCGCCGCCTTGGAATGAACCGGTTCCGTCTCAGGCGAGGGGCGCTTCCACGGACCGGTCTTCAGGCGGATGCCTTTCATACGGGCTTCCGGCGAGAAGTATGAAGGCCATTGCCATGTGGCGATGGAAAAATGGATGGTCGTCTGTTGGGCGCTGATCGCCATCATTTCACTGCCGCGCCAGGCGACCGGGCGCAGGTAGCCGTCGACGATATTGTTGGCCTTGCAGGTTTCGATGCAGGCGTTGTCAATTTCTTCCAGCGTATAGGGCAACTCAAATCCCAGTAATTTTGCCGAATCGATCAGGCGCTGGGAATGTTGCGTCAGCTTGAAAATATTACCGCCGTAGCTGCGTACACCCTCAAACACGGACGATCCATAATGAAGGGCATGGCTAAGGACATGAAGCTTGGCATCCCGCCAGTCAATCAGTTTGCCGTCAAACCAGATCAGGCCATCACGGTCGTCGAAAGAAGGTGCAGACATGTAATTATCTTTCTCAAAGGCTTGTTGGAGTAAAAGTATCTTGCGTTTTCTAGCAGTATGGTGCATATATGTCAATAAGGCTGACATATATTTTTTCAACCCGTTTACCAGGGCTACCCATGAACGACTCCCGGACTGAAATTTCAGACGCAAAAGCAACAGTTTCCGATGAAGAGCTGGACAATATGCGTCAGGCCATCGAGTTGCTTTTCTTCGCCTATCGGGATTTTACTGCCGAGCCGGATGCCATCCTTGCCGGCTATGGTTTCGGGCGCGCCCATCACCGGGTGATTTACTTTGTCGGGCGCAATCCGGGTATCACCGTCAGCCAGCTTCTTGAAATATTGCAGATCACCAAGCAGAGCCTGGCCCGGGTTCTGCGCCAGCTGGTCGATGAAGGCTTTATCGAACAACGCCTGGATGAGGAAGATGGCCGCCGTCGACTGCTGCATCTGCTGGACAAGGGCCATGAAATTGAAATCCTGCTGACCATCAAGCAAGCCAGGCGCATTAACGCGGCCTTCGCACATGTTGGTGCGGAAGCCCAAAAAGGCTTCAAGGATGTGCTGCGCGGTATTATCAACGAGAAAGACAGGGGACGGGTTAGCGCAGACGATTGAGAGTGATATAGTCGAATCGGTGCTCAAAAGGGGAACGTCATAACCATGGACAGCGAACTACCCCATATTCTGGTGATCGACGACGATGACCGTCTGCGCGAGTTGCTGCGCCAATTCCTGAGTGAGAACGGCTTTTGGGTATCCAGCGCATCGGATGCGGCCGACGCACGCGAACGACTGAAAGGTCTGCACTTCGACCTTTTGGTCCTGGATCGCATGATGCCTGGTGAAGGCGGTCTTGAATTCGCCGCCGATCTTCGCAAGACGAGCACCGTGCCAATCCTGATGCTGACGGCCATGAGTGAACCGGAAGACCGGATCGACGGGCTGGAAGGCGGCGTCGATGATTACCTGACCAAGCCGTTCGAACCCCGGGAACTATTGCTGCGCATTCACAATATCCTGCGCCGGATTCCTGTCCAGTCGGCTGCGCCAGCCAGAATAATGCTGGGGGACGTCGAGTACGATTGTTCAAGGGAAGAGCTGGTCAGAAATGGCGCGCCAATCCGCCTGACCGATGTTGAAGCGGCCCTGCTAAAGGCGTTGGCGGCCAGCCCTGGGGCTGTGCTGAGCCGCGAGGATTTGTCTGAATTGACAGGGGCCAGTGGCGGTACGCGGGCCATCGACGTTCAGGTCACCCGCCTTCGCCGTAAAATAGAACCCGACCCGAAACTCCCGACCTACCTGCAGACCGTGCGTGGCAAAGGCTACGTCCTGAGACCGGATTGAGCATGATTAGCGCATTCATCAAGGACCTGTTGCCCAAAAGCCTGCTTGGCCGCTCGCTGATGATTATTGTCATGCCGCTGGTCATCCTGCAGGTGATCGCCGGTCTTATTTTCTATGAAAGCCACTGGCACAAGGTTTCGCTTACACTTTCACGGAGCGTTGCAGGGGACATCGCAACGGTTATCGATCTGATGCGCAACAATCCAGATAAGAAAAGTCAGGACTGGATATTCGATTTGCCAGCAAAAAATATGGGCATGTTGATGAGCTTTCGGGAGGGAGAAAATCTTCCGAGTGTCGGGACAGTGTATTCAGGGAAAATAGAGCAGGCCCTGGCCAAGGCGATGCGCGAGACCGTACAGCGACCGTTTTATATTGATGCGGATTCTATCGAACGTCATGTGGTGATAGATGTGCAACTGTCCGAAGGGGTGCTTCACGTTATCACCTCGCGCAAACGATTGTTCAGCACCACGACTTACGTGTTTATTTTATGGTTGGTCGGAAGTTCGCTGATCCTGTTCGCCGTCGCTACCATTTTCATGCGCAATCAGGTCAAGCCTATCCGCCGTCTGGCTGAAGCCGCCGATAATTTCGGCAAGGGCCGCGACGCGCCAAAATTCAAGCCAGAAGGGGCGACCGAGGTCCGCCAGGCCGCGACCGCCTTTATCGCCATGCGCGACAGGATCGCTCGTCAGATATCGCAACGAACAAAAATGCTTGCAGGCGTCTCTCACGATTTGCGAACGCCGCTGACGCGAATGAAGCTTCAATTGGAAATGGCGTCCGACAAGGCAGGGCTGTCCGATCTGAAGGAAGACATCGTCGAGATGGAACACATGCTTGAAGGATATCTGGCTTTCGCCAGGGGCGAGGGTGGGGAAAAGCCCGTTGACACCAATCTGGGTGACCTGCTGACAATGGTTGTGTCCCAGGCACGGCGGAAGGGCGGAACAATCGACTTCCATGTAGAAAGTGATATTACCGTGCCGCTTAGGCCAAAGGTTTTCCGGCGCTGCCTGACCAACCTGATCGATAACGCCACCCGATATGCGCAGCACGTTTCCATCAGGGCGGGCCAGCGAGGGGACTCGGTTGACATAACAATTGAAGACGACGGCCCTGGAATCCCCGAAGAAAATCGCGAAGATGTCTTCAAACCTTTCTTTCGGCTCGATGAATCACGAAATCCCGGAACCGGGGGCGTCGGCCTGGGAATGACCATCGCCCGCGACGTGGTGCGCGGCCATGGCGGCGACATAGAACTGGACAAAAGCCCCATAGGCGGCCTGCGCGCCCGCATCAAGTTGCCTTTGTAGGCCCTTTTATACAACGTCAGTTTCGGGTGAATATCCTGTTGATTAATCCATCGCTTTCGAAAGCGTTAGATTCAGTAAAACCGAATTGCGATAAAAATGAAACTATCTCGGAATTTCCATCTTCCTTTTGAGAATTATCCTCAATTAGAACAGATTTTAGTGCCTTGTCGGACAACATGTTTGTGGCACCATGAAGAATTTTCAGTTCAAGACCGTCAACGTCTATTTTAAGATGATTAACACAAGATATTTTTTGAATACGAAAGAACTCGTCTACAGAAAACGCCGCCGCTGAAATGGATAGGTTAGCTGGATGCGGCCCCTCATTTACAATTTCATTCTTGATGCCCCCAGCATGCAAACCTCCAAGTTTAAACGTCACAACAGAAGAGTTTTCATTCATAGCAATACAAAAGGGGGTTATGACGTTGCCAAACTCGTTCGAGATAATGTTTCGAGTTAGAACAGAATATGAAAATGGATTGGGTTCGAAAGAATAAACCCTAGACGCCCCATAGGCAGCGGCCAATAAAGAATACAAACCAATATTTGCACCGATATCGACGAATATTTCGCCTTCCTCAAAGGATTTGATCCAGGTGTTGGTCATAGGTTCGCTGTTGGGCCCTTCTTTAGCCCAATAGACGCAGGTTCTGTCCGGGATGAATAAATTCAGATAAATATCCTCAACTTTAATATTCTCAAATGGTTGCAGTCGGTCATACAAACGAGCCCTGACCGTTAGGCGTTTCCACCGCGGCAACAAGACGGTAAAAGTCCGTAACAATGTGTCAATTAATATTGCCAGAAATTTTGTCATGCCCAGCTACCCCCCCCGAAACAGGTGTGTTTTAGGGAGTTTTCCCTGATTTCCCGCATCCTGTGGGTGGCATAATGTCACACCTTGTGCAGATTACAAGATGCAGGCGACTGATTAAAAAACCTGATACTGAAGGGAAAATGTGAAAACGGTTCTGATTTTTAATAAAGCTTACCCCCATCCGGCACATTCAGACTGGGGCCGATCAGAACTACTTCGTCTTCCTCGTCGGGAAAACCAAGCACCAGGACTTCTGACATGAATTTGCCGATCTGGCGGGGCGGGAAGTTGACCACGGCGGCGACTTGCCTGCCTGTCAGTGTTTCGGGGGTGTAATGTCTGGTTACCTGGGCCGAGGTTTTTTTCTTGCCGATTTCAGCCCCGAAATCTATCCACATCCTGAAGGCTGGTGTGCGGGCTTCCGGATAGGGCTCTGCGCGAACGACCGTGCCAACGCGAATATCCACGCGCGAGAAGTCTTCATACGAAATCAGATTGTTTTCAGGGGCACCCATATTGCGTCTCCATGCCTGTTCCAGCGATGAAGTTGACGTACTGCAACAGGTTTGATCAGGCAACCAAAAACATATGTCGCCCGACAGGTAAGCCTGCGGCCTTTGACACGTCATCAAGGGCTCTTTTTTCCTCATCGGGAACCAGATTGTCTGAGGTGGCAATGGCGATGCAAACCTTCATCAGGAGTTCGGCGGTCTTTCTGCTGGGTCCAACGTCCGAAAT
>JADHSW010000192.1 GCA_016776705.1 Rhodospirillales bacterium | reverse complement strand
CCTGCCAACACTGGGAGGAGAAAAAGCCACAGACGACGTAATTTCAGGAACTTCGACATTCCACAATACCTTCTTTTTTCAACACGATACATGCTGAAAAGGCAAAAGGGAACTGATCGATGATGTATTCATGAGCGGAGTTATTGCTGCGTTTAAACCTTGCCGTGGCAGTGTTTGTATTTTTTACCTGTGCCACAGGGGCAAGGCGCATTTCGCGCCACGCGACCCCAGGTCGACGGATCGTCGGGATTTACGTTCGATGACGCCTGTCGGCTTTTTATCGGGGTGGCGAGAGCGCTTTCTTCGCCGTAACCGGCACTGTCAGCCTGTTGGAACGCCGGGTCTTCTCGGGTTTCCTTCATCTCCTGCCGGCGGCGCTGGAACAGTATCTCTTCCTCATCAGAACCCAACTGCAATTCGATGTGAGACAGAACCTGGGTCAGGCGTTCCCGCAAACTGTCCAGCATTTGCTCGAACAGATTAAAGGATTCCCGCTTGTATTCGTTCAGCGGGTCGCGCTGGGCGTAGGCACGAAGGCCAATCCCCTGACGCAGATGGTCAAGGGTCAGCAAGTGTTCTTTCCAGACCTGGTCGAGCATTTGAAGCAGCAGGCTCTTTTCGACGGAGCGCATGACCTCGGAGCCATAGTTGACGGTTTTTTCAGCCGCCAGCCGGTTGCCGACATCGGTCAGGCGTTCACGGATTTCAGCGTCCGCAATGCCTTCTTCCCTGGCCCATTCCTTGATGGGAAGGTCCTTGCCGAAAATGCGCAGGACTTCTTCGTGCAGGGCATCCGTATCCCACTGTTCCGCATAGGCCTTTTCAGGGATGCAGCGGGTCACGATATCGTCGATGATCTGGGAGCGCATGTCGGTGATTTCTTCGGAAACGTCGTCCGACGCCATTAATTCCTTGCGCTGTTCAAAAATGACCTTTCGCTGGTCATTCATAACATCATCGAATTTCAACAGGTTTTTGCGGATTTCGAAGTTTCGCGCCTCGACCTTCTGCTGGGCTTTTTCCAACGCCTTGTTGACCCAGGGATGGACAATCGCTTCGCCTTCTTCAAGGCCCAGCTTCTGTAACATGCTGTCGATTCTTTCGGAGCCGAAAATGCGCATCAGGTCGTCTTCAAGCGACAGGAAGAACTTGGAGGCACCAATGTCACCCTGACGACCGGCGCGACCGCGCAACTGATTGTCAATGCGACGGCTTTCGTGACGTTCAGTACCCAATATGAACAGGCCACCTGCTTCAAGCACCTGCTTTTTACGTGTTTCTATTTCAGCCGTGATACGGTCTGTCTCCTGCTTGATTTTGGCTTCGTCTGTGATGCCATCAAGGGCATCGGCCAAAAGCATTTCAATATTACCGCCCAGCTGAATGTCAGTACCGCGACCGGCCATGTTGGTGGCGATGGTCACCGTACCCGGCTCGCCAGCACGGGCGATGATCATGGCTTCCTGTTCGTGGTGGCGGGCGTTCAGGACGTTATGCTTGATGCCTTCCTTCGTCATCAGTGCGGAAAGATGCTCGGATTTTTCGATGCTAACGGTGCCGACCAGCGCCGGTTGCTGGTGTTTCTGGCATTTTTTTATCAGCTCCAGGATGGCGGCATCTTTTTCGCCTGTCGTGCGGTAAACCTCGTCATCCATGTCCTTGCGAATGCAGTCAACGTTGGTCGGGATATCGATGACTTCCAGGCCATAAATCTCGGAGAATTCGCCCGCTTCCGTCATCGCCGTTCCGGTCATGCCGGCCAGCTTTGGATACAGGCGGAAATAGTTCTGGAAGGTGATCGATGCCAGGGTTTGGTTCTCGTTCTGGATTTCAACCCCTTCCTTGGCTTCAAGGGCCTGATGAAGGCCGTCGGAAAAACGCCGTCCTTCCATCATGCGACCGGTAAATTCGTCGATGATGATAACCTTGTTGTCCTTGACGATGTAATCGGTATCGCGCTCGAACAGTTTGTGGGCGCGCAGGGCCTGATTGGCGTGATGGACCAGCGAGATGTTTGCCATGTCGTACATTGAACCTTCGAGCAGAAGACCCATTTCGCGAAGCAGTTGCTCGACATTTTCGGTGCCGGTTTCGGTCATGGTGACCGCTTTGACCTTTTCATCCTTTTCGTAGTCATCGGGGCCAAGTTTCGGAATCAACCTGTCAATGGCATTGTACAGTTCGGCGGCGTCTTCTGTGGGGCCGGAAATGATCAGCGGTGTCCGCGCTTCATCGATCAGGATCGAGTCGACTTCATCGACGATGGCGAAACCGAACTGGCGCTGGACCATTTCTTCGAGGCTGAATTTCATGTTGTCGCGCAGATAATCGAAACCCAGCTCGTTATTGGTGGCGTAGGTTACATCGGCGGCATAGGCCTCGCGGCGCTCGTCATCGTCCAGTCCGTGAATAATGTGGGCGCAGGTCATGCCCAGGGCGCGATAGACTTCCCCCATCCATTTGGCGTCTCGTTTTGCCAGATAATCGTTAACGGTAACCACATGGGCCCCATCGCCATTGAGGGCGTTAAGGTAAACCGGCAGGGTCGATGCCAGGGTCTTGCCTTCACCGGTTTTCATTTCGGTAATCATGCCCCGGTGCAGCACCATGCCGCCCAGCAACTGAACATCGTAATGGCGCTGACCCAGGGTCCGCTTGGCGGCTTCGCGAACGGTTGCGAAAGCATCAACAAGCAGATCGTCAAGGGTTTCGCCGGCGGCCAGTCGTTCTTTCAGCCAGGGTGTCCTCGCACTCAGTTCGTCGTCGCTCAAATCCTCCAATTGCGCCTCAAGCGCATTGATGGCAATGACGTCTTTTTGCAGTGTCTTTAGGAAGCGTTCGTTGGCAGAACCGAACAAACGCCGGGCTATGGCACCGATCATATTGACCTCAAGAAAAACGGGTTGGCTGGCAGACCGAAAGAACGTCCCCCGGCCGATGCAAGAGATAAAGTCCATACTGTCCTGTGTCAATGCGATCAGGCAGGGAAATTATAGGGATTGTCCCGGCTTTTTTGTTTTCTGATGAAATTTCAGTGAAGTGTGATGCTAATCACAGCCGGTATACGGGCGAAGTCATTACGGTAGTGGAACATTAGGCAAAAAAGACCCCGCCCGGGGATTGGTTGTTCGGATCAAACAAGGGGAATAACAATGAAGAATAAGCCCTACGAAGACATTAAAGTCGTTCTTGCTGAACCGCGATCCAGTCTGAGGAAAGAATATCTGGCTGTCCTCATGGGGCTGGGCTGTAAAAACATCATCGAAACCGGGAATATCAAGGATGTCCACGCGGCCCTTGAGGAAGGCGGTGTCGATATGTTGATTGGCGACACCACCCTGCCGGAAGGCGATTTATCAAAGGTTGTTGGCAAAATACGTCACGGCCTGATCGGCGATAATCCTTTTGTCATCGCCATGGTTCTGGTTTCCAGATCTGACAAGGAACTCATAGGAAAGGTGATTGAATCTGGTGCAGACGATATTCTGATCAAGCCCTTGGCCGCGGCACAGTTGCGAGAACGCCTGTTGGCATTTACCCGGGGCCGCAAGTATTTTGTCGTCACGTCTGATTACATTGGCCCCGACCGCCGCAGCAAAACCCGTGATGAGGAAAGCCCTGTTCCCCTGATCAAGGCGCCCAACCCCCTTCTGGTCAGGCTAAGCGGTTGCAAGGGTAGTGGCGTGATGAAGCGGGCAGTCAACAGAACCCTGAGCGAGGTCAACGAGCAGAAGGTGGAACGCCACGCCTATTCGATCCATTGGCTGATGGAACGCCTGATTGATGTTCAGAAAGGCAAAATCCCGGCGAGTGATATTGATATGGAACACCAGTTCCATCGCCTTAACGAGGTCGCCATGGATATTTCAGGTCGCCTGAACGGCACCAACTACCGCCATGCCGCTGAAATGTGCCTGACGCTTGAGCAAATGACGGCGATCCTGAAAAAAACCCCGGAACTTGCCGGTGATGAGGAAATTTTGCTGATGGGCAAGTTGACCAGCGTCATCAAGCGAAAATGCAATGGCAGTTGCGCCAATGAGGGGCTGCCTCCGATTTCAGCGCCTGAGTTTTCAGTGGCCTTGTAGACGAAAACCCGACTTGCAGGTTTAACGACAGGCTGGACAGCCGTATCCGATCCGGTTGCGATGGGATGCTGAAATTTTCTGCGCCCTTGTCTGCGGCGCGATGATATGGTTTACCCCTGTGTATCAAGATTAAACAGCCGCAGCGTTTGTGGTTTGACCCTAAATAAGGATATTCGAAAATTATGCTACGCTTTACCCTCCGCGCCTCTTTGATCGCTTTTGCCTTGATGCTGTCGGCTCCCTTTGCGGCCCAGGCCCAGAACGATCCGGTCGTCGCCACCGTCAATGGAATCGAGATTTTCCGTTCTGATATTGACGAAGCGCGCCTGCGGTTGCCTGAACGTTTCAAGGAAGTTCCCGTTGAAGCCGTTTTCGGACTGCTGATCAATTCCCTGGTCGACAGCAAACTGGTTGCCGCTGAAGCGCGCAAGATCAACTTGCACGAGGATGAAAAGGTCCGCAAGCAGATGGCCCGCATTGAAGAACAGGTGCTGGAGCGCACTTTCCTTATTGCTTATATCGAGCAGCGCATCACCGACGAGGCGCTGGAAGCACAGTACGAAAAAATGTCCAAGGAAGCCGCTGTGAAGGAAGAAGTCAGCGCCCGTCATATTTTGCTGGAAACCGAGGCCCAGGCCATGGAAGTCATCAAGGAACTTGAGGGCGGCGCCGATTTTGCCGAGCTGGCGAAGACTCGCTCGAAAGGTCCTTCCGGAGCTACCGGCGGCGATCTGGGCTTCTTCGCCGAAGGTCAGATGGTTCCCGCCTTTTCGGAAGCTGCTTTCGCCATGAAACCCGGCGAAGTGACGAAAACTCCGGTGCAGACCCAGTTCGGCTGGCATGTCATCAAAGTCGAAGACCGCCGCACCGTGCAGCCGCCGAAGCTGGAAGAAATCGCCCAGGAACTGCGTCAGGCCGTGTCGCGCGAAATTGGCACCAACTATTTGCAGGAACTGCGCAAAAGCGCCACGATTATACGCTTCAATATGGACGGCACACCCCTGAAAGACGGCGCTGCCACCCAATAAGAGGGTAAGAGGACAATGAACGAAAAGTCTCCCCTGGCCCCGGACAGTTTTCCGGATATGCCGCCGCTGGCCGGTGTTCGCCTGGCGACGGGCGAGGCGGCGATCAAGTACAGGGGCCGTACGGACCTGATGGTCGCCGAAATGTCGCCCAACACCACGGCGGCGGGGGTCTATACGCAATCCCTGACCGCATCGGCCCCTGTCGAATGGTGCCGCAAGGCGCTTGAGGGTGGCCACGCAGAGGTTCTTATCGTCAATTCC
>JADHSW010000191.1 GCA_016776705.1 Rhodospirillales bacterium | reverse complement strand
CAGTTCGGCCAGAACCCTGTCGACGTCTTCGTTAGGCACACGACAGGTGCCGGCGGCGTCATGTCCACCGCCGCCGTATTCAAGCATCAACGCGCCGATATTGGTTTTCGATGAGCGGTCAAGGATTGACTTGCCGGTCGCCAGAACTGTCAAGGACGGGTTTTCCCTGAAAGGAAGAACCTGAATTGAAATATTGCAGGAAGGGAAGGTGGCGTAGACCGTGAACCGGTTGCCTGGGTAGATGGTATCTTCGCTTCGCAGATCAACTACAACCAGTTTGTCGTATGTCGTGGCGCATCGTCTTAGCTGTAACTCGAAGAATTCTTCGTTGAATTCGTATATGCGTACCCGTTCTTCAACGTCCGGAATTTTCAGTATTTCTTCCACCGGATGATGACGGCAATACAGCATCATATCTCGCATCAATTGCTCATTGGATATGGCGAATTCGGCGAACCGGGAAAGACCCGTGCGTGGATCAAGGATGAAATTAAGCAGGGTCCACGGACCGGGGGCGAAAATGTCCTCTTCCGTGTAATTGGCGGAATCCGCCTGATCGACGGCCGCCATCAAATATTCAGGGACATTGGGGAAGGTTTCCTTCCCGCCGTAATGATCATAGATAACCCGCGCCGCAGAAGGTTTGCTGGCGTCGAAAATCAGGTTCGGTTTTTCACCGACTCGCACAGCTTCGCTCAAATGATGGTCGAAACACAAATGAACCCCTTCTACAAAAGGAAGATTGGTCGTGATATCATTGGATGTGACGGGGATCTTGCCGTCCTGCATGTCTTTTGGTTCGGCAAAAAGGATTTCGTCGATAAGGCCCAGTTCGATCAGAAGTCCGCCCGACACGACCCCGTCGAAATCAGCCCTTGTGATCAGTCTGTATTTTTGTTCTGTCATGGGATTTTTCCTTGGATATCAGACGGGACTGTAGACGCCGCGTAATTGCGGCGTGCCCTGGAACATGTCGGTAATGCCAACCACCGTTTCTGCTCCCCCCAGGAACAGGCGACCATCTTTGGGCATTTGTTTTCTGATTCGGTTCAGAATCTGTGCCTTGTCGTCACGTTCAAAATAAATCAGCACATTGCGGCAGAAGACGATATCGAAGCGGCCAAGGGACGAGAAATCATCCAGCAGGTTGAACTTTCTGTACGAGATCATTGAACGAATGTTTTGGCTGATCCGCCAACTGCCATCTTCCTGGGTGAAGTTTTTAATCAGGGTCTGGATGGGCAGTCCCCGTTGCACCTCGAATTGGCTGTAAAGGCCTTCCTTGGCTTTGTTCAGGGCTTCGTTGGAGATATCTGTACCAATGATTTCCACCCGCCAGCCTGCCAGTCGGCTCGCCATTTCCATAAGGATGATGGCGAGGGAATAAGGCTCCTGGCCTGTGGAAGCGGCGGCGCACCAGATTCTCAGGTGCTTTGAAGCAGCGCGGCTGTCCAGAATTGGCGGTAAAACGTCATCGCGAAAACGGTCGAAAGGGCCAATATCGCGAAAGAAAAACGTCTCGTTGGTCGTCATTGCATCGGTTATGTCTTCCAGGATTGCTTCGGGAGGATTAACCCGTACAGCTGCTGCCAGCCCCTCGAGTCCCTCAAGCCCATGCTTGCGCGACACAGGCAACAGGCGGCTTTCCAACAGGTAGGCCTTTTCCGGAGAGACCACCAGACCGGATCGTTTTTTGACTATCTGGCTGAACAGGGTAACGTCTTCAGGTGTCATGATTTTTCTCCAACGTTGGTGTTCATATCAGGCCCACCTGGCTAAATTTGGCCTGGATTATCTCGCTGTCGAAGGGCTTCATGATGTATTCATTGGCGCCAGCGGCCATGGCTTCATGAATGTGCTCGATATCATTTTCTGTGGTGCAAAACAGGACAACGGGAGTTTCGCCGCCGGGCAGGAGGCGCAGTTCTTTCAGATATTCAATGCCGCTCATTACCGGCATGTTCCAGTCAAGCAGAACGGCGTCCGGCATTTCATCCCTGCAGGCATCCAGTGCTTGTTGCCCATCGGCTGCTTCAAGGGTTTCAAAATCCAGTTCTTGCACGATCTTTCTTGCGACCATGCGAATGACCTTGGAGTCATCGACGATTAGTATTTTTTTCATGTTGCTCCCTTTTCATCTGGAACAGTGCCGGGACTCCCTTAAAGGTGCCTGACAGTCCTGATGTTTTTTTCGTTGTTTTTTGCGGGGGTGTCCTGAGCGGACGCTAAGAATAAATAATTTTCTAACCGTCGGCGTTAATTCTTTGCACCAGTTCCTGAAGAACCCTGTCAACGTCATCGTTGGGTATTCGACAGGTCCCGGCGGCGTCATGTCCACCGCCGCCGTACTCAAGCATCAGCGCGCCGATATTGGTTTTTGACGTGCGGTTCAGTATCGACTTTCCGGTCGCCAGAACCGTCAGGGACGGGTCTTCCTTAAAGGGAAGAACCTGAATTGAAATATTGCAGGCCGGGAAGGTGGCGTAGACTGTGAAACGGTTGCCCGGATAAACGGTTTCCTCGCCCCGCAAATCAACCACTACCAGCTTTGAGTGGAGCGTAGCGCAGCGCCGGATCTGCAGTTCGAAAAATTCTTCGTTGAATTCGTACACATGTACGCGTTCCTCAACGTCCGGAATTTTAAGGATTTCCTCGACCGGATGATGGCGACAGTACAGCATCATGTCTTTCATCATCTGTTCGTTGGATATGGCAAATTCGGCGAACCGGGAAAGGCCGGTGCGTGGGTCCAGGATAAAGTTCAGCAAGGTCCACGGGCCGGGCGCGAAAATATCTTCTTCAGTGTAATCGGCGGAATCCGCCTTATCGACAGCCGCCATCAGTTCTTCGGGGACATCTGGAAAGGTTTTAGCCCCGCCGAAATGTTCGTAAACTACCCGGGCCGCAGAGGGTTTGTCGGGGTCGATAATCAAATTTGATTTTTCACCGACCCGGATTGTTTCGCTCAGATGATGGTCGAAACACATGTGGACGCCTTCCACATAGGGAAGATTGGTGGTTATGTCATTGGAAGTAACGGCGATCTTGCCGTCCTGCATGTCCTTGGGTTCTGCAAAGAAAATCTCGTCGATGAGATCCTTTTCGATTAGTAGTCCGCCCGAGACTACTCCGTCGAAATCGGCCCTGGTAATCAGGCGGAATTTATTATCAGACATGCCAAGCCCTATTTTTCAATCGTTATTTGCAAGAAACATAACCTTCCGAACGCCTTCTGACAACGCCACAATATCATCAATTTATCTTTTACCAGTGGCTACTGGGCAAGGGGCCACGGCGCGACGATACATGACCTGTGGATAAGGACTTGCGGGACGGTGTATTCTTGTGGTCGCTGTCGAATAGATCCGTCAAATTCTGCATCATTGTACCGCCAAGCTCCTCTGCATCCGAGATGGTGACGGCGTGTTGATAATAACGGGTGACGTCATGGCCAATGCCGATTGCCGTCAGTTCAATGTCAGAGCGGTTTTCGATCCAGTGAATGACATCGCGCAGATGTTTTTCCAGATAATTACCCGGATTGGCCGATAATGTGGCGTCATCTACGGGAGCCCCGTCTGAAATCACCATCAGGATTCGGCGCAGTTCAGGACGCCCCAGCAGGCGGTTGTGAGCCCACATCAGGGCTTCGCCGTCGATGTTTTCCTTCAGCAGCCCTTCGCGAAGCATCAAACCCAGGTTTCGCCGTGCCCGTCGCCATGGCATATCGGCAGCCTTGTAGACGATATGGCGTAAATCGTTGAGCCTGCCGGGGTTCGCCGGTTTTCCATCTTCGGCCCATTTTTCCCGGGCCTGTCCGCCTTTCCAGGCGCGGGTGGTGAAGCCCAAAATCTCGACCTTGACGCCGCAGCGCTCAAGCGTGCGGGCAAGGATATCGGCGCTCATCGCCGCCACTGTGATCGGACGGCCCCGCATTGAGCCGGAATTGTCAATCAGCAGGGAAACCACAGTGTCGCGAAACTCGGTATCGCTTTCCTGTTTAAAGCTCAACGGATGCACGGGATCAGTAACAACACGCGACAGGCGACCGGCATCCAGGATGCCTTCTTCAAGGTCGAACTCCCAGGAACGGGTCTGCTTCGCCATCAAACGGCGCTGCATTCGATTGGCAAGCCGTGAAACGACCCCCTGCAGGCGGGAAAGCTGTTGATCCAATTGGGCGCGAAGCCGGTTCAACTCTTCGGTTTCGCACAGCCCTTCAGCTCCGACGATTTCATCTGCAGCGGTGAAATAGGCGTGATAGACGGCCCCGGCGACGTCATTTTTGGGCCATTGATCATTCACGTCGCTGGGGCCGGCCGGGTCTTCGCCGCCTTCCTGATCCCCGTCGTCATCGTCGCTGCCTTCGTCAGAGGCGCTTTCTTCCATTTCGCCCATGCCGTCTTCAGTATCGGCCTCGCGACGGCTGTCACGTTCCTGGTCCTGGGGCTGTTCTTCGGGTTCCGCTTCCTGCTGGTCGCTGCCCTCTTCGGGTTGTTCTTCGGGTTCTGTGTCTTCTTCGTCGAAAAGTTCCAGATCCTGGATCAGCTTGCTCAGGGCGCCACCAAAGGCTTCCTGATCATTGATCGTCGCGGCCAGCCTATCAATCTGCGGGCCCACATGTTCGTCGATGTAGGATTGCCAGTGTTTAAGAATCGGTTCCGCCGCCGACGGTAAGGTATTGCCGGTCAGCTTTTGATGGATCAGCAGGCCGACGGCTTCCGCCAGCAGGGCGTCGCTGCGGCCATCGTCTGTCGCCGGGTCGGGGGCATAAGCCTGACAACGGGTTTCCAGCATTGCCGAAAGATTCTGGGCGACCCCGCGCATGCGTCTGGCGCCAAGGGTTTCCACCCGCACCTGTTCGGCGCGCTCGAAGACCCGCGCTGCATCCGCCCCGGATGGGCGCAAGCGGCGATGAATGTTGCTGTCGTGATAACGCAGCCTCAGGGCGACGGCGTCGGCGGCGCCACGAAGGCGGGTGACATCCGTCTCCGATATGCCTGAATCCGGCGGGGTCGGCAGTCGGACGCTTGCGCCACTGGTGGCCACTCTGGCCTCGTTGCCGGACGCATACGTAACCTCGACCTCTGAATTACCGGCAATGGCTTTCAAAGTTGCCGCGGTGACCCGCTTGACCTGTTCGGATGGAGTCTCGCTCCAACTCATCGCTTGCAGCCCTCAAAGGTTAAAGTACGGTTGCCTGTGTGGCTGATTCCGGCAATTCCTCGCCAAAGCAGCGCTGATAATATTCAGCCACGACGGGACGTTCGATCTCGTCGCATTTGTTCAGGAAGGTGAGGCGGAAAGCGATTTTCAAATCTTTGAAAATTTCTGCGTTTTCGGCCCAGGTGAGGACGGTTCTGGGTGACATGACCGTCGAAATGTCGCCATTTATGAACCCGGCGCGTGTCAGGTCGGCCAATTCGACC
>JADHSW010000190.1 GCA_016776705.1 Rhodospirillales bacterium | reverse complement strand
ATGCGTGTCGCTTCCGACATCACCTTGGCAAGCATGGCGCCAAGATCGATTTCAGAGGTCACATCGGAAACCACATCCAGGAATTCCAGTTCCTTTTCGCGGGTTTTTTTCATTTTTTCGACGAACTGCGTACTTTGCAGGGCGATCGAGGCCTGGGTTGTCATGGCTTCCAGAAGTTCCAGGTCTTCCTTGGTGAAGCGGCCCTTCTTTTTGTTCAGGGTCTGGGCGACGCCGATGATCTCGCCTTTGACCGTCTTGATTGGCACGCACATCATGTTGCGGGTACGAAAACCGGTCTGTTCATCGACGGATCGATTGAACCATTTGTGCTTGTAAACGTCGTGAATCAGCAATCCCTTTCCGGTGGTGAAAACATGACCGGCGATGCCACTGTCGTTAACGATACGAATTTCCCGTTGAAAATTCCCCTGGGCGAAGCGGGTATACAGTTCCCCCGTTTGCGGGTCGTTCAGGAACAACGAGCTACGTTCCGCACCCAACTCCCAGGTGCTCATTTCCATTAGTACGCCCAGAACTTCGTCCAGGGATTCAATGGCGGCTACCTTGCGCGAGACATCCAGTAACATTTCAGCCTGGACCATGCGTTTTTCGCCGATACTCATACGTATCTTGGGTGTACTTGCTGTTACTGCCTTCTTGGCCATCTGATTAAACCTTATTTACTTTTTTTTGTGGCTCTGGATTTTTTGGCGGGGGCATCCCCGGCTTCCAGCTTGACGCGTAATTCGTTGATGGTGTCGTGAAGTTGGGCTATTTCGTCCCGGGCGTCACGTTCTATGGTTTGTATCCTGTCTTCGTAATTGACGGCGTTCTTGTCCAATTCATTGCGCAAGGATGTAATAGTGTCTTTTAATTGGCTGATCTCGTCGCTCGCGGTTGCAACTGCATTCTGAACGGCCTCATCCTTGTCGAAGCGCAAATTCTCTAACTGTTCGCGTAGCGCTGCTGCGGTATTTTTCAGTTGCATGATCTCATCATGGGCACTGGCGACGGCGTGTTGAATTTCTTCGTCTTTTTCAAAACGCAAATTTTCCAGGCTTTCACGTAAAGCATTCGCCGTATTTCGTAGCTGGATGATTTCGTCATTGGCATTTGCGACGGCATTTTGAACGTCTTCGTCGCTTTGAAAGCGCATGTTTTCCAGTTCTTCACGAAGGGCGCTGACCGTATTGCGTAATTGCACCAACTCATCATTTGAGACGGATACGGCCTCCTGAACCGCGTCATCCTTTTGAAAGCTCATGCTTTCAAGTTCATCGCGCAGGGTCGTAATGGTCATCTTGTGATGACGAATTTCAACCATGGCATCGACAAGGTCTGTATCCTGAGCATCTTCAGGACGGTTCCCCTTTTGCGCATTGATGCTTTGAGCATTCATGATTTAGTTAGTCCCCAGATGCGATCAAATGCATGACATTACAGTCTTTTGCATCATTTTAACCTAGTGTCACCAGCATTGACTATTGCGTCAAGGTTCCTGGTTGTCTCAATCCTGAATATATCAAAAAGATAGCCGTTTTTGTTGGGGCTATGAATCACTATTTCCATGCCCTTAAAAAGGGAAGGAGCGTGACACCTTCCTGTTGAGTTTGGAGCCTGGATTTTCCCTCTTGTAAATACCGTTTTATAAGGTTTTTCTTGCTCTTGAGGGGTTTTTCCATGATTGTTCTGGGCTTGCCGGGCATTGTTAATGCTTGTGCTGCTTATAAAAAGTTAAAGGAACAGAAAAATATGACAACAGGGACTGTTAAGTGGTTCAACCCAACAAAGGGCTACGGATTTATTGAACCGGAAGACGGCTCAAAAGACGCCTTTGTCCACATTTCCTCCGTTGAGCGTGCGGGGCTGTCGACTTTGCGCGAAGGCCAAAAAATTGAGTTTGAACTTATACCCGGCCAAAACGGAAAATCTTGTGCAGAAAATCTGGTCGTTAGCGACTGATCTCCAGCCGTAGGGGGCTAAAACCCCATAACCATTAAAAGGCCACCTCTGATAAACAGGGGGGCCTTTTAATAATGGATGGTTGCCACAGCGGGCGAAGGCGCGTTATGAAAAGCCAACAGCTCTTAATGGCACATTGGATTTAATATGATTGGCGCATTTTCCGGGTTTTTGCGGCTGCTTGTTGGATCTGCCCGCGATCTTTTACCGATTGTCCTGACTGTTGCTTTTTTCCAGATTGTTGTCCTGCAGCAGCCTTTTCCCAATCTGGGAGAGGTCTTTGTCGGTGTTATTTTTGTTGTTGTCGGGTTGACCCTGTTCATACAGGGATTGGAAATGGGGCTGTTCCCCCTTGGCGATGATATGGCCGAAGCTTTCGCTCGCAAGGGCAGTCTCTTGGCGCTTTTGTCCTTCGCTTTTTGTCTTGGATTTGGCACCACGGTTGCCGAGCCTTCCCTGATCGCCGTATCGGCTGAGGCCGCAAAGGTCGCCGCCGAAGCTGGCGTCATCTTATCAACTGTTGAGGCTCGGCAAAGCTACGCCGATAATCTCAGGCTTGTAGTCGCCCTGTCCGTCGGACTGGCGCTGGTAGTTGGCGTTTTCCGTATTTTGAAAGGATGGCCGATTCACTACCTGATTATCGGTGGTTACCTGCTTGTCATCGCCATCACGCCACTGGCGCCCGAAGAGATTATCGGCATCGCCTATGATGCCGGCGGCGTAACAACATCGACGATCACGGTTCCCCTGGTTACGGCCCTTGGTGTCGGGCTGGCCCAAACAATTCGTGGCAGAAACCCGATGACGGACGGTTTTGGTCTGATCGCCTTCGCCAGTTTGACACCGATGATCTTCGTCATGATTTTCGGGATACTGGTCTGATGGAAATGATGACAAACCTGATCAATACGGCCCTTGCCACATTTGTCGATGTGTTGCCCATTGCCGCCGTCCTGCTTGGCTTCCAGATTCTGGTTCTGCGACAAAAACCACGCCACCTGTCGCGTATTCTGATTGGTCTTGTTTACGTCCTGCTGGGCCTGACGTTCTTTCTGGTTGGGCTTGAAAAAGCCTTGTTTCCGGTGGGCAAGGCGATGGCGGAACAGCTTACGCATCCTGCTTTTACTGGACAGCCCCTGGACGCGCTTAGTGTCGACTGGACGAAGTATATGTGGGTTTACGCCTTTGCCTGGATGATAGGCTTCGCCACCACCATTGCCGAACCCTCGTTGATTGCAGTGTCTTTGAAGGCCGAAGAAATTGCCGGTGGTTCATTGAGCGCCCTGGGATTGCGTCTGGCCGTCGCGTTGGGCGTCGCCTTTGGCGTAACCATAGGTTCCTACCGGATCGTCAGCGGTGACTCCCTTGGGTATTACATCATGGCCGGGTACGTCGTTGTGATTGTGATGACTTTCTTTGCTTCAAAAATGATTGTCCCACTGGCTTACGATTCAGGTGGGGTGACGACGTCGACAGTGACGGTGCCGGTTCTCGCGGCTTTGGGATTGGGATTGGCCGTTGCCGTGCCCGGCCGCAGCGCCTTGCTGGATGGCTTCGGGCTGATCGCATTTGCAAGTGTATTTCCCATTATATCGGTGCTGGGCTATGACATTTTGTCCACATGGTACCTGCGTCGGAAAAAATCGAATTCTCAAAAGGCGAAAGTGGAAGTTGAGGTGTAATTGTGAACCTGAAAATGATAATGGCCCTTGTGGCCGATGAAAAAACTGAAGTCGTTCTGGAAGCCGCGCGCCATGCGGGGGCGACCGGGTCTACCGTCATCACCAGCGTTCGGGGTGAGGGGTTGCAACCCGTAAAAACATTTTTCGGTCTGGAAGTCGCCTCCCAGCGCGATATTCTGTTGTTTATTGTCGCCGCACCGCTGGCCCGTGAAATACTGGAAACCATTGCCACGGCAGGTCGATTTGATGAAGATCCCGGTAGTGGCATTGCTTTTCAGGTCAGTATTGAAGACGCCGTCGGGCTAAACACACAAAAGAATACAATTCTTCAGGAAATAGAGGATTCGATATGAACGAAAAAAAGGTCATCAAGGTCGGCGCAGTAATGACTCCTGAGGTCAAAACAATCGAAGGCACCCAGACCGTTGATAAAGCCATCGAGCTCATGCGCAGCTCGGGCGTCAGCTCCCTGGTTGTTGATCGTCGAAATGATGACGACGAATTCGGTATGGTTGTAGTTTCCGACATCGCCACCAAGGTGATTGGTCCCGATAAATCGCCGGAACGGGTGGAAATTTACGAAATCATGACAAAGCCGGTTTTGACGGTTTCCGAAGATATGGATATCCGCTATGCGGTTCGGCTTCTGGGCCAGTTCGGTCTCAGCCGGGCGCTGGTTACCGATGACAACAGGCATTTAAAAGGGCTTGTTACCCTGCGGGATATGGTGCTCAGGCACGCCCATGAGAACGCCAGGAAAAAATAAAACGCTTTATAGATCATCAATTCGATGACCCTTTGCGGCTGCTCCCGCGGGCGGTCAGCAAAAATATCGAACTGACTTTTGATGTTTAAACGGTATCTTTCAGGCCCACATGTTTCAGGGCCTCCTTCTGGCGTTCTGCAAGGGCTTTTTCATCAAATTTGTCTATCAATTCGTGGAACACGCGGTGCCAGTTGATCTCTGCGCGAATGCGTGTGAATACGCTGCCAAGTCCGATTGCGGCCCTGTCGACAAGGACGAATTCCCGCGGTGGTGAAATGCCGCCAAGTCGTCGCAATTCGCCATGCACCTTAGCCGCCACCCGGGCGCCGTATGAGGCGCTGTCACTTTCCTGTATGCGCCTGACCTTGTCTTCCAGCAGGGGGGCGTACAGGAAACGGGCCCACTGGTTAAGGACTTCCAGCATCTCATCATTTGGTGTTTCAAAGCCCCAGGTTTCGTAGGCGTGAATAGCCAAATCCCTGTCGTCGTCTCGAAGGGCGCGATAAAGGTTGATAACGGCGCCTACGAAATCCGGTTTAAACTTCCGGATACAGCCAAAGTCGAGCAAGTTCAGGCCCCCACCGGGACGCACTGTGTAGTTCCCCGGATGCGGGTCGCCATGAATAATGCCGTAGCGGTAAAAGGGTGTGTACCAGGCGCGAAACATATTTAGGGCCATGGTATCTCGTGTTTCCTGAGCGTCCTGGGTAATATCCAGCAAACGTTTACCATCCAGCCAGGTCATGGTCAGCAAACGATCAGTGGACAATTCTTCCAGCGGTTCGGGAATGCGAATGTCGGGTTCGTTTTCCAGCATCACGCGGTACAAATTCATGTGCCGGGCTTCGCGTTGGTAGTCCAGTTCTTCGTGCAGGCGTTCGGAAAGTTCGGCGTGAATTTGACTTGGATCGATGGCGTTGTCGTAGCGCCGGTAAAGGGCAAAAATCAATTTGAGCTGGCTCAGGTCCGCCTCTACGGCGGATTTCATGTTTGGATATTGCAACTTACAGGCAAGGGTGCGCCCGTCGAAATCAGTCGCCCG
>JADHSW010000189.1 GCA_016776705.1 Rhodospirillales bacterium | reverse complement strand
ATCAAGCGAATGGCGCGAAAAAGAGTGGCGCGAGGAGGAAGCCATCAAGCAAGCGCCTTTATCAGCGAAATGGCGTCTGGTTCCGGGAAATGTCCGTCACACTTTCACGCATTTCCATCTCGAGCTATCGGTTCTGACGGGGCGTGTCGAAAAAAAATCTGAAAAAGGGCAAATCTGGAGCGCCCCGGATGATTTTTCCATTCATGCCTTGCCCACCGTGATGAAAAAGGTCATCAGGCATGTGGCAGGCGGTGCATACCCGGATCATCAAAGTCACTGATAATATTGGCGAAAACCGTCCCGAGCCTATAGACTATCTGAATGGGGACAACAAATACAAAACCAAAAGTCCTGATGGTTGAGGATACGATATCTCTGGCAAGGACGTATCAGGAGTATCTTCGCGAGGAGCCAATTGATCTGGTTCATTCGGAAACCGGCAAGCAGGCCCTTGAAGTGCTGGATTCGGCTTCGCCAGAAGTGGTTCTGCTCGATCTGGTATTGCCAGATATGGATGGCCTGGAAATCCTTAAACACATCCATGACAACAAAATGAATGTCGAAGTCGTCGTGATGACCGCTCATGGATCGGTCAATGTGGCAGTCGAAGCGATGCGTCTGGGGGCCTTTGATTTTGTCATCAAGCCGTTCAATGCCGAACGCCTTCGGGTCACCCTGAACAATGCACTCAAGCACCATTACCTGACCAATATTGTTGAAACGTATAAGGATACGGGTCGCGAGGAATATTTCGGTTTTATCGGCTCATCTCTGCCTATGCAGGCTGTCTACCGGATTATTGATAGTGCCGCGCATAGCAAGGCGACCGTGTTTATTACCGGGGAAAGCGGTACCGGAAAGGAAGTTTGCGCCGAGGCCATTCACAAGCGCTCCAATAGAGCTGATCAGCCCTTTATCGCCATAAATTGCGGCGCCATCCCGCGAGACCTGATGGAAAGCGAGATTTTCGGTCATGTTAAGGGCTCCTTCACCGGCGCGGTAAATGATCGGGACGGTGCAGCACAGCGTGCCAACGGGGGAACGCTTTTCCTTGACGAAATATGCGAGATGGACCTGGACCTGCAAACCAAACTGCTGCGATTTATTCAAACCGGAACATTTCAAAAAGTAGGCGGCAGCGCTATTGAAACCGTCGATATTCGTTTTGTTTGCGCTACCAACCGCGATCCGGATGTGGAAGTCGCCGAAGGGCGGTTTCGCGAAGACCTGTTTTACCGCTTGCACGTCATTCCAATGGCCATGCCGCCTTTACGCGACAGGGGCGATGACGTACTTGCCATCGCCAATCATTTTCTTGGGGTTTACAGCCACGAGGAAGGCAAATCGTTCTTGCGTTTCTCGCCGCGTGCCGAAGCCGTGTTCAATTCCTATACGTGGCCAGGAAATATCCGACAGTTGCAAAATGCGGTTCGCAATATTGTGGTGCTGAATGATGGCGAGGACGTGGAGTCGGGGATGTTGCCCGCACCCTTGAATGAACTGGTCGAAAATATTGTCGAAACGGTTGTTGAAGGCGGGAAGGACAGGAAGCCCACAGCCAAAGGAAGCGTTGAGAGCCTGATAGCGCAGACTGAAGAATCCATTCGCCCGCTTGAAGAGGTAGAGCGTGAAATTATCGAACAGGCCATCCGTTTGTGCGATGACAATGTGCCAAAGGCCGCCGCGCGCCTTGGGGTCAGCGCCTCGACGCTTTACCGCAAACGTTCCGCCTGGGATCAGTCTTGAAAAGGCCTTACCTGAATTTCCCGGACCAGCGCATCAAGGGCGTCGTTCGTCGTGTCTGGAAGGTCGCCCATGATGCGAAGGGAGCTTTCGCCGTCATTGTTCCGGCAGGCCTGTTCAAGTAGACGGGCGATTTCGGGAAGTCTGACAAGGCCGTAGGTTTTGCTCGCCCCTTTAAGGGCGTGAGCCTCAACAGCCAGCGTCATCCAGTCCCTGGCGCTCGCCAGCTGATCCATTAGAAGCAGTCTGGCCTTGGTCTCATCGGCGAACAGACAGACCAGTTCTTTCGCTGCAGGACCAACGTCGACAAGGAACTGATGGACGATTTCCAGATCAAGTTCCGCTTGCTCCATTTGGCTTCCTAATCGCTGTATGTGACCAGGGCGTCAAAGGGTATACCGCCCAGCTTCTCGCGCCCTTTAAGGAAGTCCAGTTCAATAATGCAGCCCGTGCCAACAACTTCGGCACCAACCTTCTTGAACAGTTCAATCGACGCCCCGAGGGTGCCGCCTGTGGCTAACAGATCGTCAAGAATGACAACCCGCTGTCCGGGTTCCACCGCATCGTCCTGAATTTCGATAATGTCCGATCCGTATTCCAGGTCATACTCATGGGATACGGTCTTGCCAGGCAGCTTTCCCTTTTTGCGGACCATGGTAAAACCGCAGCCAAGTTTCAGCGCCAACGGAGCTGCAACAAGAAAACCGCGAGATTCGATGCCAGCCAGAACGTCGGGTTGATAGCGGCGGATCATTTGAGAAAATCGTCCCATGGCGACTTGCCACGCATCTGCATGAGCCAGCAGGGTGGATATATCGTAAAACTGAATGCCCGGCTTGGGGAAATCGGGGATAGAACGAATATGGTCTTTGATATCCATGAAATTAATAGTCTCTTTGGTTAATTGTAAATATTCAGGGTGCTCGGGGCACTCTAACGCTTAAGGCGACAAGGGGCAATTTAGGGTTCTTAAAAAAATACAGTAGGGATCAATCGTTTCAAAAAAATTTCAATTGTTTCATTTTGTTGCATTGCCAAGCCGCCTGACGATAGTATTGCTTAACAAGAAACTTTCCGGGCACCTTTAGGAAAACACTCAAATCATGGAATTTGCTGATTTTAGCAAAAAGATAGCGGACTCATTCCCAGGCTTGAGCCCGCAGTTGCAGGTTGCGGCAAGGCACGTCCTGGATCGCCCGGATGATGTCGCCCTGATGTCCATGCGCAAGCTTGCCGCCAGCGCCGGGGTGCATCCGTCGACCATGGTGCGGTTGGCAAAATCATATGGGTTCGACAGCTACCAGGATTTCAGGTCGCCGTTTCAACATCGCCTGCGTGCCCGCCCGGAAGGGTATCTTGCCAAAGCCCAGAACCTTCAGGCTCGCGGTCATGAAGGCGAAACCCAACTGACTCAGGAAGTGCTTGGCTCGAATCTGAGCAACTTGCGTGAAACCTTTGACATCAATTCACAGGAAAGCTTCGAGTCCTGCGTCAATATTCTGGGAAGGGCCCGGCGACTGTTTATTGTCGGCATGCGCGGCGTTTTTCCCGTCGCCTGTTTTTTCCATTACGCCTATTCCATGTTTCGCGATAATGCGATCATGCTTGATGGCCGGGGCGGGGCCTTTTCCGATGGCTTGAGGAACTTCTGCAAGGACGATGTGATCCTCGCCATCAGTTTCAATCCCTATTCGATCGAAACAGTGCGTGCGATAGACTACGCCAAGGATCATGGTGGCAAGGCAGTGGTTATGACCGATAGCCCTGTTTCCCCGTTGGCGAAGAACGCTGATAAAGTGTTGATCATTAAAAATGAAAGCCCGTCGTTCTTTCATTCGGTTGCTGCTGGCGTTGCCGTGGCCGAAGAACTGATCGCGCTATTGGTGGTAGAAGGCGGGCAATCGGCGCTTGACGCCATTGGCGAGAGCGAGAAGCAACTGGACAGCTTCAATGCCTACTGGCATCAGAATGAAGTTGGCAAAAAGAAAAAGCGAAAATCCTTAAAAGGCAGGAAAAAATAAAGATGAGCAGAATTTTTCAACGCCAAATCAAGGCCAAAATGCCTGTTGCGGTGGCCGGTGACGGTGTCTATCTGATCGATTCCGATGGCAAGCGGTATCTGGATGCATCTGGAGGCGCGGCTGTTTCCTGCTTGGGACACGGGGACAGGGAAGTTATAGATGCGATTAAGAAGCAGGCTGATTCTATGGCCTTTGCTCATACAGGTTTTTTTACATCCGGTCCGGCTGAAGATCTGGCTGAAGCCCTGATTGCCGATGCCCCGGACGGGATCGAATGGGTCTATTTTGTTTCCGGTGGTTCAGAAGCCATTGAGACGGCGCTTAAGATGGCGCGTCAGTACTTCACCATTATCAATCAGCCCCAGCGCCAGCACATAATAGGACGCTGGCAAAGCTATCATGGCAATACACTGGGCGCGTTGTCCGTCGGTGGACACCATAAACGTCGCATGCCCTACCAGCCCTTGTTGATTGACACCCATCATATCTCACCCTGTTTTGCCTACCGGGGCAAGCAGGATGGGGAAAGCAATGCGGATTATGGACTTCGTGTGGCGGGTGAGCTGGAAGACAAGATTATTGAACTGGGGCCGGAAACGGTATGCGCCTTTATCGCCGAAACTGTCGTTGGGGCGACGTTGGGGGCTGTGAGCGCTGTCGAGGGATACTTCAAGCGCATTCGTGAAATTTGCGACAAATACGGCGTGCTGTTGATCCTTGATGAAGTGATGAGCGGCATGGGGCGGACCGGGTCCCTTTACGCCTGCGAGCAGGAGGGTATTTCACCTGACCTGATCGTCATGGCTAAGGGGCTTGGTGCCGGCTACCAGCCCATAGGTGCGACCATGGTCTCCGATCAACTGTTTCAGGCTTTCCGTGACGGTCCGGGATTTTTCCAGCACGGTCATACCTACATGGGCCACGCAACTGCGTGTGCGGCAGCGCTGGCGGTGCAAAACGCCATCAAATCGCGTAACCTTCTTGATGCGGTGAAAATCCAGGGCGACTTTTTGAACAAGTCGCTGATTGAACGCTTTGGCAACCACCATCATGTGGGGGACATTCGTGGGCGGGGCCTGTTCCGGGGGCTTGAACTGGTCAAGGACCGCTCAACCAAGGAGCCTTTCAATCCCGTTTTGAAAATTCACGCACGAATCAAGGCCCTGGCTTTCGCCGATGGTCTCGTCTGTTACCCGGACGGTGGATGCGTTGATGGCGAGAAGGGCGACCATGTGCTGTTAGCCCCGCCTTTTATCATCAGCGAGTCCGAAATAGGTGAAGTTGTCGACAAGCTTGGACGGGCCATTGACGGGGCGTTAGCCGAAGCTTTCGCCTAAACCAGCAAGGTGACGCCCGATATCAGAATCAATCCCAGAACCAGCCGTTTGAACAGGGCATCGTTCAGGTGCGGATAGGCTTTTACGCCAAGCCATGATCCGCCAATAATGGCCGGCAGGCACCACATTAAATTGGTCGCCGTTTGTTGGGTAATCATTCCACTGGCCCCAAATGTGGCGATGCCCAGGGCATGCATGAGCAGGATAAATGGCTGATATGTGCCGCGTTGCCGGGTTCTCGGCCAGCCCCGAATTCCTGCCCACAAGGTTGGCAGCAAACCGGACAAACCGGCAAAGCCACCCATGATTCCACCACTTAAACCGACGACGCCATCAAGGGGACGGCCGCCGATTTCCCCGACAGATG
>JADHSW010000188.1 GCA_016776705.1 Rhodospirillales bacterium | reverse complement strand
AGAACCGCATTGGCTGCCGCCATTGACATTGGGTTGCCGCCAAAGGTGGAGCCGTGTGAGCCGGCACTCAGGGCCTGAGCCGTGCGCTCGCTGGCGAGACAGGCGGCGACGGGAAAACCGCCGCCCAGTCCTTTGGCAACGGCCATTATATCAGGCGTCACACCAGCCCATTCATGGGCGAACAGTTTACCCGTTCGGCCCATTCCGCACTGCACTTCATCGAAGATCAGCAGGATGCCAAATTCATCTGCGGCTGCGCGCAGGCCTTTCAGGAATTCCGTACTGGCAGGATTAATACCGCCTTCGCCCTGAACCGGCTCGACGATAATCGCCGCCGTTTCTGCGCCGATAGCCGCGCGAACTTCATTCAGGTTCCCAAAGGGCACATGGTCGAAACCGTCCACAGCGGGGGCAAAACCGGCCAGATGCTTTTCCTGGCCACCGGCAGCAATCGTCGCAAGCGTCCGGCCATGAAAGGCATTGTTAAGCGCGATCACCCTGTAGCGTTCCGGGTTGCCATTGTCGGCGTGATATTTGCGCGCCATCTTCAGGGCGCACTCGACGGCTTCAGCCCCTGAATTGGAGAAAAACACGCTGTCCGCAAAGGTCGCAGCCACAAGCCGTTGGGCAAGTTTTTCCTGACCCGGAATATGGTACAGATTAGACGTGTGCCAAAGCTGGCCCGCTTGCTGTTGCACAGCCGCGACAAGATGCGGATGGCAATGACCCAAGGCGGTAACGGCAATGCCGGAAGCAAAATCGAGGAACCGTCGCCCATTTGTATCGAACAGATAAGCGCCCTCGCCACGCTCAAATGTGACGTCGATTCTTGCGTACGTTGGCATAACGGGTGAAATCACGATGTTGCCCTCCTGGAGCCAAAAACACTCTCAGGCTGGAACCGGGCCAGCCTGCCCAAGAAAGCGGGCGAGTATCTGAATCTTCGTCACCGATGTCAACGAAGATAACGATCCTGATACTAGGCCTTTAGCTTGTAGCCGACCTTGAACAGTGCCCGGCAAATCAGCCACAACGCCACATTGATAAGCGTCATCACAGCCATTCCCAACATCGGGTCTGCATCCGATGAGCCAATGAAGCCGTATCTAAAGCCATCAATCATGTAGAAAAACGGGTTGGCGTAGGCGATGAATTGGACCATTTCCGGTAACCGGTGGATGGAGTAGAAAGTCCCCGACAAGAATGAAAGTGGTGTCACGATAAAATTTGTCAACGCCGCAATATGGTCGAATTTTACAGACAATATCCCGCCAAGCGTTCCCAGCAATGACAACATCAACGAAGCCATGAACCCGTGAAAGACGATAAAACCAATGTTGTGAAAATGAATGGGGACGAATAGACTCATGGGCACAGCGACAATACAGCCGACCACAACGCCCCTTGTCGCCCCGCCAAGGGCTATCGCCAGCGTCAGTTCATCGGCGGTAAAAGGCGGCATCAGTGTATCGACGATATTTCCCTGAATTTTCGAGATAAGAATAGATGACGATGTATTGGCGAACGCATTTTGGGCTATCGCCATCATGATCAGACCGGGGGCGAGAAATTCGACAAACGGAACCCCGCCGACAAGATTGTCGACCCGAGAACCGATGGCCAGACTGAAAACCGCCAAAAACAACAACGTCGTCACCACTGGCGCCAACATGGTCTGCGTATAGACCTTGGTAAAGCGGCGCACTTCGCGCATGTACAATGTCCAGACCCCAAGCCAGTTATGGCGGGCAGGGTTTTCGTGGGCCATTGAGTTCATTGTTGATTCCTCTACTCTTTCTGTCTCCTATATAATGTGGACAACCTGAAAAACCCATAGAAACATGGCCAACGAAGAATCAAAGGCAAAGCTGGAGAAACGGCGACAAAAAATTCCCCGCAAGGTGACGCCCACCTCGCTTGAGAATATTGCGCTTTATTATCTGGAGCGCTTCGCAACATCTTCACAAAACCTGCGTCAGGTGCTGCTTCGCCGCGTCCAGCGTTCGGCAAAACATCACGATACGGATGTTGAAGCCTGCGCTGGACTAATAGACGATCTGATCCGCCGCTATCTTGCCAGTGGCTTACTGGATGATCAGGCCTATGCCCGCGCCCAGGCTTCAAGCCTGAACCGGTGCGGCAAGTCGCTTCGCGCGATCAGTGTTCACCTGCGTCAAAAGGCCATCCCGTCAGGTATTATCGACGAGACACTTGACGCCCTGAAGGAAGAAATCGGCGAGCCCGATCTCGCCGCCGCCATCGCCTATGCCCGCAAGCGTCGTATCGGACCCTATCGCAATAGCGACAAACCGCCTGAAAATCTGGACAAGGAACTGGCGGCCCTGGCCCGTTCGGGGTTTTCCTATTCGCTGGCAAAACGAATTGTCGAAGCCGACAATATCGATGAATTGGAAAACACCCTTTAAAGACGGGCGGATATCCATATAGTTAGCCCGAAATCAGGCACAAACCAGGGGCAAGGTCTTGAACGACCCAATACAAACATTAAAAAATTTCTGGGAATTGACACTTGATGTCTGGCAGACCGGATTTATGGGCATCGATATAGGCCGCCTTGTTGTCGCCGTAGGCATCTTCGCCATATTCCTGATATTCCGCCGCCTGTTTACCCACTATATTCTATCGTTTCTGAAACGCATGGCCCTCAAAACCGGGGGAGACTTTGACGACAAAGCCATCGAAGCACTGGAAAACCCGATCCGCTTCATTCCTGTCGTGGTCGGTCTGTTTTTTGTCCTCGAATACCTGGAGTTTCCGGAAACTTTCGCCAGAATTGGCGATAATCTTGTGCGGTCGCTTATCGCCTTCGCCGTTTTCTGGGCCATGCTCAAGCTTGTTGACCCGTTCAGCCAGTTCCTTAAACGCCTTGAAAAGGTATTCACCCTGGCCATGGTTGAATGGTTGGTCAAGGCCATCAAGGCTGCCTTTATCTTCATCGGTGCGGCAACGATCTTGCAAATCTGGGGCATTGAAGTGGGTCCGATCCTGGCTGGCCTTGGCCTGTTCGGCGTCGCCGTCGCCCTTGGTGCACAGGATCTGTTCAAAAACCTGATCGCAGGCATCCTTATTATCGCCGAAAAACGCTTCAATACAGGGGACTGGATACTGGTTCATGGCACGGTTGAAGGCACCGTGGAAACAATCGGTTTCAGGTCCACCGTGGTGCGCCGCTTTGACAAGGCGCCGGTCTTCGTCCCCAACACAAAATTATCTGATTCAGCGGTAACCAATTTTTCGTCCATGACCCATCGGCGCATTTATTGGACGATTGGGGTTGAATACCGAACCACGGTCGAGCAACTTCGCACCATCCGCGACGGCATTGAAAACTATATTATGGAAAACGATGCCTTCGCTGACCCACCCCAGGTTGTCAGATTCGTTCGTATAGACCGTTTTTCCGACAGTTCCATCGATATCATGTTGTATTGCTTCACAAAGACCACCAATTGGGGTGAGTGGTTGGAGATCAAGGAACAACTGGCTTACGCCATCAAGGAAATCGTCGAAGGGGCCGGAAGCGCCTTCGCCTTCCCCAGCCAGTCGCTTTATATTGAAAACAACCCGGATGACAGCCCCGAAGCTTTCATCCCGCCAGCAAAGAATAAACAGGAAGAAAAAGCATGAGCGTTACCATTTATCACAACCCTCGTTGCTCGAAATCCCGCACGACATTGGAGTTGTTGCAGGACAAGGGCGCAGAACTGACTATTGTCGAATACCTGAACACGCCGCCCAGCGCCCTTGAACTCCAAAATATCCTGGGCATGCTGGGGATGTCGCCGCGCGAACTGATGCGCCAAAAGGAAGCCAGGGAAGCCGGACTGGATGATCCCGCGCTTGATGATGAAGCCCTGATAGCCGGAATGGTCGCCAATCCCATCGTCATCGAACGCCCAATCGTCGTCGCCGGTGGCAAAGCCAGAATCGGTCGTCCACCGGAAGGCGTTCTGGACATCCTGTAGTGCTGTCCTCCATCGCCGCTGCGCCAATGGAGGCCGGCCACTACAAAGGCCTGAAAGAAGAACTGGATAAACCCTCGAAAGCCATGTCACTGATGTCTTTCGCAATCTTCCAGTTCAGGACTTTGTAAAAAGCCGACGAACTTCAAATCACCCTGGCGGGGCCAGGGATTCGACGACGATTAACCTCGTAACGGACGCTCCTTAAGCCGTGCGAACCTGAGCCATAAACTTGTCGACTTCGCTTTTAAGCATTTCTGACTGCTTTGATAGCTCATTAGCTGCATTTAATACCTGTGAAGCTGACTGGCCTGCATTGCCTGCCGCCTGCGTCACACCACCAATATTGGCCGATACATCACCGGTACCGGCAGCCGCCTGTTCAACGTTGCGGGCAATTTCGGTTGTTGCCGCGCCCTGTTCCTCGACCGCCGCAGCAATCGCAGACGATATCTCGCTGATTTCGCCAATCGTCCTGGTGATGTCCTGAATGGCCTTGACGGAATTCTTCGTCGCATTCTGAATACCGCCAATCTGGCCGGAAATTTCCTCGGTCGCCTTGGCGGTCTGATTGGCCAGGTTTTTGACCTCGGAGGCGACGACGGCAAAGCCCTTACCGGCCTCGCCCGCTCGAGCCGCCTCGATAGTCGCATTCAGCGCCAACAGGTTGGTCTGATCGGCAATGTCGGTAATCAGCGCAACGACGTCGCCAATTTTCTGGGCGGACATTGCCAGTCCCTGAACCATTTCATCAGCCTTGCCAGCCGCATCGACTGCATTTCCTGCGATCTGGGTAGACTGTGAAACCTGTCGGCTGATTTCGTTGATCGAACTGGACAGTTCTTCCGCCGCCGACGCCACGGTCTGAACATTGGTCGATGCTTCTTCCGAAGCGGCAGCGACAGCCGTCGCCTTTGTCGACGTATCTTCCGAAATCGCCGTCAGTGACTGGGCCGAAGATTGCAACTGGGAAGAAGCTAATGACACGCTTTGCACGACACCGCCGACACTGGCCTGAAAATCGTCGGCCATCTTGCTCATTGTCCGGCGTTTTTCTTCTTCGGCGCGTTTTTCCTGCGCCGCCTGTTCGGATTCCATTTGCTTGACCCTGTTAGCGTTGTCCTTGAAAACCTGGACAGCCGCAGCCATCTCGCCAATCTCGTTCTTTCGATCCTGTGCCGGGACCTCGGCTTCAAGATCCCCCTCAGCCAATCGGGTCATCGCATGGGTCATTTCATTGATCGGAACGCTGACCCCACGACCGATAATCAATGCCAGGGAAACCACGATAAGGGTAACAACGATCACAGAAATTATCATAATACGCAGGGTGCTTTCTGCGTTTCTTTTTACGTCCTGGGTTGCGGCCAAGGCATCCGCTGTGCCCTTTTCATCAAGGAATTCAAGGGACGGCTGCACATCGGAAAAGAGCTTGCTCAACACCTCCTTGGCCTCCCCTTCTGCGATCAACAGGTCAGCCAGCGCCTGAAAATCCGCCAGGTATT
>JADHSW010000008.1 GCA_016776705.1 Rhodospirillales bacterium | reverse complement strand
ATAAATACGAGCACTAATATGCCGTTGGGATCAACGATTGTCAAGATCGTTGATCTATTCTAAAAAACGCTATAACAGCATGAAAGTATGCTATTTTTATGCTTCAGCAATACGCACAACGACATCGATACTTTTAATGATCATGCCCTCAGGTGCATCAGGGACCTTATCGATGGAAATCGATTGTTCCGGCACATCAGACAGCATGCCATCTTTTTCAAAATAGAAGTGATGATGGTCGCTGGTGTTGGTATCGAAGTACGAGCGCGATGCATCAACGACGATTTCACGCAACATGCCAGCATCTGTGAACTGATGCAGTGTATTGTATACGGTGGCAAGGGAAACACGGACTTTGTCCGCCTGGGCGTCGGCATGAAGGGTTTCCGCCGTTAAATGCCGGTCTTCACCGCCGAAAAGCAGTTTGGCGAGCGCCAGACGTTGACGGGTCGGACGCAGGCCAGCGGACCTGATCTGTTCAAGAAAATGGCTGTAGGGTCGCATATTTATTATCCCGCTCTTAAATTTCCGAATTCAAATCAATTCTAAATTCGAAAGTTTCAACAATGATATCCAAAGGGTAGCAGTAAGTTTAGAATAATCCAACTTCCAAACTACATAATCACATATATTCGCGGCCATAGAATTGATGGCGGTCAAGTTGACTTGAGAGGATTGAAAAGGTGGTCAGGACAGCTAATACAGCTTTGTTTTAGTCTCCGCTGACGATTCGCTCGACGAGTTCCTGAACGGTGGGCACAAAACCGTCCTTGTAGAAGGGGTCACTGCCGAATTTATAAGCGTTGTGGCCCGAAAACATAAGGTTGTCTTCAAGTGGCCCGCCGTGAGCAATATCCTGAAGGGTTTTTTGAATACAGAAAGAACGTGGATCTGCGCGTTTTCCTGTCGTCCCTTCTTCCCCCTCGGACCAGTTTGAGAACCGGCACTGAGACAGGCAACCCATGCAATTACCCTGATCGACGACAATTTCCTGGGCCTTTTCGGGCTCTACGAAAATGACTGTGTTGTCTGGGGTTTTCATGGCCTCGGAAAAGCCCGCGGCGATCCAGGCTTCGGCCGTTACCTTGTCTTCGGGGGACAGAAAAACCGGCCTGCCACGGGCACCCACGGGCAGCGCTTCGCTCATGTCGCCCTCGGCTTTTCGGGCATAGGGAACCTGACGTATGTTTCGTTGTTCAAGCTCGTTCAGCAGGTTGTTGCGAACGGCGGAAGAATAAAAGCCGGTCGGGCTGAATTTATTGAGGAATATATCACCCTCTTTCAGTTCCAGCAGGCGCTGCTGCCAGGCCTTCGAAACAGGACTTTCCTTGGTTAAAAGGGGGCGGGTGCCGAACTGGAAGGCAATGGGCCCTACATCGGGATTGTCCAGCCAGTTTTCCCATTCCCGCAAATACCAGACACCGCCCGCCATGACGATAGGCGTGTCATTCAGTCCAAATTCGCGCATTTGGGCACGTAATTCGACGATTCTGGGGTACGGATCCTGTGGTTTTTCCGGGTCTTCGACATTGCTCAGCCCGTTGTGACCACCCGCCAGCCAAGGGTCTTCATAGACCACACTGCCCAGGAATTCGGCATATTTGTGGTAGGCGCGCTTCCACAACGCCCGGAAGGCTCGGGCCGACGAGATAATTGGATGGTAATAAACCCCATAGCTGGAAACGATCTCGGCGACCTTGTAGGGCATGCCGGCACCACAGGTGACGCCGTGCACCATACCTTTGGCGCCTTCGAGAATACCTTCCAGGACCTGCGGCGTGCCACCGGCCTCCCACAGCACATTGACGTGGATACAGCCTTTGCCGCCGGATATTTCATGGGCGAGTTTAACCTGGGTAATGCCGCCGCTGATGGCGTAGTCGATCAGTTCATGCCAACGCTCGCGACGGGTTTTGGCGTGGTAGATCTGCGGGATAACATCGCCGTTTTCGTCGTATGAGTCAGCATTGACTCCCGATACGGTGCCGACAGCCCCTGCAGCTGCAAAAGCACCGGCGCTGCGACCATTAGACACAGCGACGCCCTTGCCGCCTTCAATGATCGGAAGGACTTCACGACCGGAAATAATGATGGGTTCCAGAGACTTCACCGGGGGTTCCTTGCTTGTATTGTCGTCGTACACCGGGTCCGTCGACTTTCGGTGCACTCTATAGAATTAGGAACGCATGGAACAGATAAAAAGGGCGGAAGAAGAATACTTCATCCGCCCTTTTGGTGTATTTAGAAGCATCTGATCCCCGAATTTAAGTCAGGGATCAAGAGACGATTCCTTAATTTGCGATTTCCTCGCCAGTTTCCTGGTCGACGACCTTCATCGAAAGCTTGACCTTGCCGCGATCGTCAATGCCGATCAGCTTGACCTTGACAATATCGCCTTCGTTGACGATATCGGTGGTCTTGCCGACCCGTTCGGGAGCCAGTTCACTGATGTGAACCAGTCCGTCCTTGGCGCCCATAAAGTTAACAAAAGCGCCGAAATCAACGGTCTTGACGACCTTGCCGGTATAAATAACACCGACTTCGGGTTCCTGGGTCAAATCCTTGATCCACTTGATCGCCGCATCGGCGGCCTTTTCGTCGACGGCGGCGACTTTTACCGTACCATCGTCTTCAAGATCGATCTTGGCGCCGGTGACTTCACAGATCTCGCGGATCATCTTGCCACCCGGTCCGATAACTTCACGAATCTTGTCCTTGTTAATCTTGAAGGCGGTGATACGTGGAGCGTTCGAGCTGACCTCGCCGCGGGATGTATCAATGGACTTGGCCATCTCGCCCAGGATATGCAGGCGACCGCCATGTGCCTGGGCAAGGGCGTCTTTCATGATATCGGGGGTGATTGAGGTGATCTTGATGTCCATCTGCAAGGAGGTGATGCCCTGATCCGTACCGGCAACCTTGAAGTCCATGTCGCCCAGGTGATCTTCATCACCAAGGATATCGGACAACACGGCGTAGCCGTCATCTTCCTTGATCAGGCCCATGGCGATACCGGCGACGGGACGCGCCAGCGGTACACCGGCATCCATCAAGGACAGCGAGGTTCCGCAAACGGTCGCCATTGATGATGAGCCGTTGGATTCGGTGATTTCCGAGACCACGCGAATGGTGTAGGGGAAATCTTCCTTGCTGGGCATTACCGGATTGATGGCGCGCCAGGCAAGCTTGCCGTGACCAATTTCACGACGACCGGTAAAGCCGAAACGTCCAGCTTCACCAACCGAATAGGGCGGAAAGTTATAGTGCAGCATGAAGTGCTGGAAGTGTTCCCCGGCAAGGGCGTCAACACGTTGTTCGTCCTGACCCGTGCCCAGTGTGGCAACGCAGATGGCCTGGGTTTCACCGCGGGTAAACAGGGCGGAACCGTGAGAACGCGGCAGAATGCCAACTTCAGCAGCAATCGGACGAACGGTCTTGGTGTCGCGGCCGTCGATACGAAGGCCGGTCTTAAGAATATCGCGACGCACGATGTGCTTCTCGGTTTTCTTGAAGGCGTCTCCCATGACTTTTTCAAGCAGGTCCTGGTCGACATTGTCATTGCCGCGAAGTTCCTCCTTGATGGCGTCCTTAACTGCCGAAACCTTGTTCTGACGTTCCATCTTGTCCTTTTCGGCGTAGGCGTCGCGAAGCCCGGCTTCCGCCTTTTCGCCGATCATAGCCATCATTTCTTCGGCACCGGCAACGGGTTCCGGAAGCGGACGCGGCTCTTTAGCGCAGGCTTCAGCCATTTCGATGATGGCTTCGATGACCGGCTGGAAGGCCGCATGGCCAAACGCAACAGCGCCGAGCATGATGTCTTCGGAAAGTTCTGAGGCTTCCGATTCAACCATCAGCACGCCTTCGGTGGTGCCGGCGACAACAAGATCCAGATCCGTGGTGGCCATGTCGTCAACCAGGGGGTTAAGGACATATTCGCCATCAATGTAACCAACGCGGCAACCGCCGATCGGGCCCATGAAAGGCAGGCCGGAAAGGGTCAGTGCAGCAGACGTGCCAATCATGGCGAGGATGTCAGGCTGGTTTTCCATGTCGTGGGAAACGCATGTCAGGATAACCTGGGTTTCACACTTGAAGTCTTTGGGAAACAAGGGGCGAATCGGCCTGTCAATCAGGCGGGATGTCAGTGTTTCGGCGTCGCTGGGACGGCCCTCACGTTTCAGGTAGCCGCCAGGAATTTTACCGGCAGCGTAGGCTTTTTCGTGGTAGTGAACGCTGAGCGGGAAAAAATCCAATCCCGGTTTCGGGTTCTTCTCGCCGACAACCGTGCACAGAACTTTTGTATCGCCATAGGTAACCATAACGGCGCCATCGGCCTGACGGGCGATCTTGCCGGTCTCGAAGACCAACTGGCGTCCGCCCCATTCGATTTCTTTTCTAAACTCTTTAAACATATTCATGTTCTCTTTCTTCTCATCAAGGGAGGCGGCGATGCGAGCCTTGCTGTCCAACCATTAGGACGCCGGGCTTTCCGGGGGGTAAAAAACCCCGAAATACGCTAAAGCCTTCCCTTCCTACAGACCCGCCAGGACCTTTCCTGAGCGGGGTAAGAGCAACCTGCGTTTAACAAAACGCAGATAAGTTGCTCGATTTTCTATATAACGATCAAATTATCTGCATTAAATTGGGTCCAATTTAATGCAGTTTGATCTATAGTTCGGGACCATTTCATCCGGATTGATAAAAAACACCCTGCTGCAAATAAAGCCGCGCAGGCGGGGCGTGGCCCCAGGGATTAGGCCTATCGGCGTAGCCCCAGGCGCTTGATCAGATCCTGATAACGAGCTTCTTTCTTGCCCTTCAGGTAATCCAGCAAGCGCCGGCGTTGTCCAACCATCATCAGCAGTCCGCGACGGGAGTGGTGATCCTTTTTGTGGGTTTTCAGGTGGTCGGTCAGGTTGTTGATCCTTTCAGAAAGGATAGCGACCTGTACTTCAGGCGAGCCGGTGTCGCCTTCGTTCGTTGCGTACTCTTTTAAGAGTTCCGTCTTTCTTTCGGTGGTAATCGACATCGTATACTCCGTTTCCTAGATCAAACAGCTGTATAAAAGGCAGCAATTATGATCGGTTCAAAATGTTAGAGCAGGTTGCTCTGGTTACATGTTCAAAACGCGCAGGGGGCGAATTTCACCTCCGACGACTTTGGTTAAAGCAACCAGTTTTCCAGCAGACATGGCGCAATAGACAGCGTCAGGATCAACTTTTTTTAAGGAAGACCGGTTTGCAACAGGAAGGATAGAAATGCTTCTTCCATGTTGCAGGTTGCGGGCCTCTTCTTCTGTCAGGGCCAGCGCCGGGATGTCGTCCAGCGCGGTCTCAACAGCAAGAAGCTGTTCCGCGAGCGGCGCACTATGCCCCAGAGACTCTAACTTATCCAGGGAAATCGCCGCTTTTTCGTCAAAAGGACCCACTTTCAGGCGTCTTAATGCCGAAATGTGTCCACAGGTTCCGAGTTCAAGGGCCAGATCACGCGCCAAGCCCCGCATATAGGAGCCTTTACCGGCGACAACCTCGAAGATCGCATGGTCCGGATCAGGCATATCGATTAGCTCGAAACGCTCAATATAGATGGTTCTGGGCTGCAATTCGACGGCCACATCATTGCGGGCCAGATCGTAAGCACGCCTGCCTGCGACCTTGATCGCTGAATAGATCGGCGGCACTTGCTCGATGTCGCCAATAAACTTTGCCAGCGCAATATTGATGGTTTTCTCGTCGGGACGAATGTCGCTTGTCTGGTTGACCTCGCCTTCAGCGTCATCGGTGGTGCGGCCTTCGCCCCAACGAACGCTGAACTGGTAGACCTTGATGCCATCCATGACATAGGAAACGGTTTTCGTTGCCTCGCCAAAGGCGATGGGCAGGATGCCGCTGGCCATGGGATCAAGGGTTCCACCGTGTCCGGCTTTGGTGGCGTTGAACAATCGCCTGACCCTGCCGACGACGGCGCTTGATGAGATACCCAGGGGTTTGTCGACAATCAACCAGCCATGAACGGGGTTGCCCTTGCGGTTACGCCCCATCGTCATCGCTTTTTTTCAGATCACGGGCAACTTCGGGGGAATGCAGCAAATCGTTGATGTGGCCAGCTTCGTCAAAGGAAGTGTCGCCAACAAACGAAAGATTGGGTGCGCTTCTCAGGTGTACGGCCTGGGAAACCCGGTGCCGCAAGAAAGGTTTGATGCGGTTTAAGGATTCAACGATATCTTTCGTTTCGCCAACCCCGCCCAGGGGAATAACGAAGGCCGTCGCGTTCCTAAGGTCCGGGCTAATGCGAACTTCGGTCACGGTGATGGGTTTTCCGGCCAGTTCCGGGTCGTGTATCTCGCCGCGCTCCAGAATATGGGCAAGGGCATGGCGAATTTCTTCGCCGACACGAAGTTGGCGCTGGGATGGCGCACGATCATTTCGCTTGTTCATGGCGTCTGCTGGTATGCCGGGAACTTGTATCGCTTATGACACTTCAAGTTCGCGGGCAACCTCCTCAATATCGAAACATTCGATTCTGTCGCCAGTCTTAAGGTCTTGGTAATTGGTAAAGGCCATACCGCATTCGTTGCCTTCCTTGACCTCTTTAACGTCATCCTTGAAGCGTTTGAGCTGTGAGAGTTCTCCTTCGTGGATAACCACGTCGTCGCGCAACAGGCGCACAGACGAGCCACGCTTGACCTGGCCTTCGGTGACCATGCAACCGGCAATTTTACCAACTTTCGACACGTTGAAGACTTCGAGAATATTGGCGTATCCAAGAAGATGCTCGCGCATGGTTGGTGCCAGCATGCCTGACAAGGCCTGACGCAATTCTTCGATAACGGTGTAGATGATCGAATAATAACGAATATCGACACCTTCGTGCTTGGCCATATCCCGGGCCTGGGGGTTGGCGCGTACGTTGAAGCCGATCACAAAGCCGCCGCTGGCCTGCGCCAGGGTGACGTCGGATTCGTTGATGCCGCCAACGCCGGAATGCAAAATATGCACCTTGACCTCATCCGTCGCCATTTTATCAAGGGCAGAGGTAATGGCCTCGACGGAACCATGAGCATCGGCTTTTAGGACAACAGGCAGGGTTTGCACCTGACCCTGACCAATTTTTTCAAACATTTCCTCCAGGGTGCCACGGGCACCGGCGACATGGCGGGCATCCTTGTCGCGACGCTGGCGGAATTCCGTCACTTCGCGGGCGCGGGACTCGTTGTCGACTACGGAAACTTCATCACCGGCATCGGGCGAACCGTTAAGGCCCAAAACCTCGATTGGCATGGCCGGACCCGCTTCCTTAATGTGTTTGCCGTGAGCATCGACCAGGGCGCGTACGCGTCCCCACTCGCCACCGGCAACAATAATATCGCCGGTTCTGAGCGTGCCACGTTGAACCAGAATGGTGGCAACAGAGCCACGGCCCCGTTCCATCTTCGATTCAATGACGACGCCTTCAGCCTGGCGGTCCGGGTTGGCTTTCAGGTCGAGCAGTTCGGCTTGCAGGACGATCATTTCCTCGAGCTTGTCCAGGTTGGTCTTCTCCTTGGCGGAAACTTCAACGGTGATAACATCACCACCCATTTCCTCGACGACCAGATCGTGCTGCAAAAGTTCCTGGCGGACGCGGTTGGCGTCGGCGTTGGAAACATCCATTTTGTTGATGGCGACGATAATCGGCACGTCAGCTGCCTTGGCGTGAGAGATCGCCTCGACTGTCTGTGGCATAATGCCATCATCGGCGGCGACAACCAGAATAACGATATCCGTAACCCTGGCGCCACGGGCGCGCATGTCGGTAAAGGCGGCGTGACCCGGGGTGTCGACAAAGGTGATTTTGTCGCCGCTTTCCATGGTTACCTGATAGGCGCCGATATGCTGGGTAATGCCGCCGGCCTCACGCCCGGCAACATCGGTTTCACGAAGCGCATCAAGAAGCGATGTCTTGCCGTGATCGACGTGGCCCATGACAGTGACCACCGGGGCGCGGGTTTCCATGTGCTCATCCAGGTCGTCATCGGTTCCAATAAGGCCGATTTCAACGTCGGAGTCGCTAACGCGTTTCAGGTTGTGGCCGAATTCGCTGACCACCAACTCCGCTGTATCCGCATCAATCGACTGATTGATCGACGCCATGACATCCATTTTCATCAGGGCCTTGATGACGTCAGTCGCCCGTTCGGCCATACGGTTGGCCAATTCCTGAACGGTAATTGTTTCAGGCACAACAACATCGCGGATGATCTTTTTGCCTTCCGAGAAGACCATCTTTTGTTTTTGTTTTTCTTTTTCACGGGCGCGTTTGACCGATGCAAGAGATCGCGTGCGCTCTTCACCGTCACCCAGGGCTTCGGCGATGGTCAATTTGCCGGAACGACGGCGTTTGTCGCCGCGGTGTTTGGGAGTTGGGCGTTTGGGGTCTTCCTCGCGGGGCATGACCGGTTTGATACGGGACTTGACCACCTCGCCTTCACCGCTTTGTGCAGCTTCAAGTTTTTGAGCGGCGGCAGATGCCCGGGCGGCCTGCTCCTGCTTCGCGATCTCTTCGTATTCTTTCGCCCTGCGTGCCGTCTCGGCTTCAGCTTTGGCGTCAACTTCAGGGGCCTGCTCGGGTTCCAGTTCCGGTTCAGGTTCAGGTTCCGGCTCTGGCGGCGGCGGTGGGGCGTTACGCGCTTCTTCGGCCGCCCTTTCGCTGGCTTCCCTGGCATCTTGCAGTGCGCGCGCACGTGAAGCTTTTTCTTCGCTGGTGAGAGTGCTTCCGGCGTTCGCAGGGGCAACGACAGTCACCTCCTCGATCACCTTGGCGACTTCTTCCTTAGGTTCCTGGAAGACGTCATGTTCTTCCTTCACCTCGGACATGCGCCCGGCGTCGTTCTGTGTGTAGGTGCGCTTTTTGCGCACCTCAACCTGAACCATTTTCGAGCGGCCATGGGAGAAGCTCTGGCGAACCTGACCGGATTCAATGGTCTTGTTCAGCTCCAGCGTGCCGGGACGTGACAGTCCCAGTGGCTTCTTTTTCTTGTCGGTGTCTTTGGTCTCGCTCATCAGTATTCCGTTCACTTTTCCACCCGATACGGGCAGCCAATAAATCAGTCTTGTGGGGATGAAACCCCGATATTTCTCAAGCCTTCAAGCCGTCCGGCGTTCACCAGCAGCTTGTTAGCCAATTGCCCGGGCGCCAGGACCACATGGACCGCACGTTCACGGGCAAACGCCTGACCCAACTCGTCACCAGTAAGGGCGACGATGACCGGGGATTTCCCGGCCCATGATCGAACTTTCGCCCGACCATCTTCGGCTCCATCAACCGCCGCCAGCAGCACACCAGCGGGTTTACCGGATTTTAACCAGGTTTCGACTTTTTCGAAACCTGACACCGCCTGTCCGGCACGGCGGGCTAATCCGATAAGATCAAGGCATCTGCGGGCCAATAAACCCTCCACCCGATCAGCCAGATCGGAGGGAACCTTGATTTTTGCGCGCGCCGCCTTGGCAAAGCGATTTTTGTCGCACGCTGTATTTATCACATCCCGGCGGGCGCTCAACCAAAAACCCCTGCCCGGTAGCCGGGCCTCGATATCGGCAACGACCTGATGGTCGGGGCCGACAACGAAACGAATCATCTTGTCCTTGGGCAACTCCTCACTGCTAACAATGCAGCGTCTGAGTGGCTGATCCTCTTTCTTTTTTTTTCGAGGATGAGCCTGCCCAGCCATTTTTTTGCCCGTCTTATCTATTCCTTCGCCTCTTCATCTTCTTCAACAGCATCTTCAGTTTCGTCGGTCGCCGGTGTTTCTTCGTCCGGGAACCAGTGGGCGCGGGCGGCCATGATGATGTCATTGGCCTGGGTCTGGGTCATGATGACATTGGCGGGAAGCATTTCCAGCAGTTCGTCACCGGCCAGATCGGCCAGATCGTCGAGAGTTTTGACGCCCCCTTCACCAATCGCGACCATGATAGAGGGGGTGATGCCTTCAAGGGCTGCGATTTCATCGCTGACACCCAATTCGGTTCGACGTTGCGCCAGTTCCTGGTCACGCTGCTCAAGATAATTACGAGCCCGTTCGCGCAGTTCATCGGCGACATCTTCATCAAAGCCTTCGATATCAACCAGATCATCGACGGGGACGAAGGCGACTTGCTCAATCGATGAGAAGCCTTCCGTCACCAGCAAATGGGCAATGACCTCATCTACATCAAGGGCATCGACAAACATTTGTGAGCGGCTGATGAATTCCTGCTGACGGCGGTCGGATTCCTCGGCTTCCGTCAGGATATCGATATCCCATCCAGAAAGCTGAGAAGCCAGACGAACGTTCTGGCCGCGCCGTCCAATTGCAAGGGAGAGTTGCTCGTCGGGAACGACGACCTCGATCTTGTTGTTTTCCTCGTCGAGAACGACCTTGGCGACTTCGGCAGGCGCGAGGGCGTTAACGATGAAGGTCGCCGGGTCCATGGACCACTGGATAATGTCAATTTTTTCACCCTGCAATTCACCGACGACCGCTTGAACGCGCGAACCACGCATACCAATACACGGACCGACCGGGTCAATGCTGGAATCGTTGGATAACACAGCGATTTTGGCGCGGGAGCCTGGATCGCGGGCGACGGACTTGATTTCGATAATGCCGTCGTAAATTTCAGGTACCTCCTGGCTGAACAGGGCGGCCATGAATTGCGGATGGGTGCGCGACAGGAAAATCTGTGGTCCCCGTAGTTCTTCGCGCACATCAACAATGTAGGCGCGAATGCGGTCGCCATTGTTAAAGTGCTCGCGCGGAATGGCCTCGTCGCGACGCAGCAAGGCTTCGGCGCGGCCCAGATCGACGATGATGTTGCCGAATTCTACACGCTTGACCAGGCCGTTGACGACTTCGCCGGTACGGTCTTTGTATTCTGCATACTGGCGTTTGCGTTCTGCGTCGCGGACTTTTTGCACGATAACCTGTTTGGCGGTCTGCGCTGCGATGCGACCGAAATCGATGGGCGGCAGGGGATCAATAAGGAATTCGCCCAGTTCGGCGTCAGCCTTGGTTTTGCGGGCCTGGTCCAGCGTCGTCTGGGTGGTTTCGTTTTCTATTTCTTCAGCGACCTCGATGTAACGGGCCAGAGTGATTTCACCGGACTTGCGGTCAATGGTGGCGCGGATGTCATGTTCGTGCCCGTATTTAGACCGGCCGGCCTTCTGAATAGCCTGTTCCATTGCCTCAAGGACTTCGTCCTGTTCAATACCCTTGTCACGCGCGACGGTTTCGGCAACTTGCAGAAGTTCCGGGCGGGCGTGTACTGCATCGGTTTCGCTCATCGTTTCACTCATTGTTTTCGCTGTCCTTCGGATGCCGCGATCAATTCATCGCTCAGCAGCAGTTTGGCTTTGTCTATATCCTGGAACGCCAGATCGATAGCCTGATCTTTGGTCTCGATCCTGACATTCCCTTGCTTTACCTCCGCCAGCCGACCCTTGAAGCGCTTGCGCCCGTCAATCGCCCGGCTGGTTTCAATCTTTGCGTCAAATCCGACGAACCTTTCAAAGTCCTCGAGCCTGACAAGTGGCCGGTCGATGCCGGGTGAAGAAATCTCCAGGGCGTAATTTCCCGCCACCGGGTCTTCAACATCCAGAACCGCCGAAACAGCGCGGCTTATTGTTGCGCAGTCATCGACACTCATTCTGCCTGTCTCGGCGTGTTCGGCCATGATCTGAAGGCGTGGATTGCGACCGCCGGTGAAGAGAATCTGGACCAGTCTGAAACCCAGGGCTTCGACGGTCGGCAAGATCATCTTCTCGATACGATGGATAAATTCCATGCGATCAAGCCTCACCTTGGGGTCTAGATCAAACTGCGTTCAATCGAACGCGGGTTGCACTAAATAACCCGTACCACAAATACAAAAGGCGGGCCCCAAGGCCCACCCCATCAATTTCGATCAATGCCGAACCTAACGAGACACTTATCTCTTACGTAATCGAGGCGAAGATATACACCCGATGACAATTAAAACACAAGGGTTTTCTGGCTCTTATGTGTCCCGGGGAAGGCGAGTGAAAAGCAGGTAGGCCGGGCGTTCGCCGCGTGCCAGCGCCTTTTCCTCATAACGGGTCGGGACCCAGTCTTTGGGAGGATTGCGCCAATCACTGGCCGTTTGCGCCTGCCATTGGAAAGACGGATGGTCAAGCAGATGCTGCAAGGTCCATTCTACAAAGTCCATATGATCGCTGGCGAAACACAGTTCGGCGCCGTCTTTCAGGACCCGTGCGAGGCGGTCCAGGTTCTCTTTGACAATAAAACGTCGTTTATGATGGCGTTTTTTCGGCCACGGGTCTGAATACAAAATAAAGCTGCGATCAATGGAGTTTTCGACCATGGCGTCGAGCAAGGGTCTGGCGTCATCATCACAGATGCGGATGTTTTTCAGCTCGTTTTCGTGAATGGCGCCCATCAATTTGGCGACGCCGTTAACGAATGGTTCGCATCCGATAAATCCGATGTCGGGGTGAGCCCTGGCCTGGACGGCAAGATGCTCGCCCCCGCCAAAGCCAATTTCAAGCCAGACCTGCTTTGGGGTGTTGGGCATGGTGGATAGGAAGTGAGGGTCGGGATTTTGGGCCGTCACCCGGATATCAGGCAGGCTTTTTTCGAGAAGCTCTTTTTGACCCGGACGCAGCTTCTTGCCCAGCCTGCGGCCATGCCAGTCAAGCCTGTCGGGCCGCCCCGATAAAGGGGCGGCCGCGCCAGTCCGTGTTTTTTTCTCGTTCAAGATTTATCAGAAAGCCGATTTCAGCGCGGCGGCGAGATCGGTTTTTTCCCATGAGAAACCACCGTCGTCTTCAGGATTGCGACCGAAGTGGCCATAAGCGGCGGTGCGCTCATAGATGGGACGGCTTAGTTGAAGGTGTTCGCGAATGCCGCGGGGGCTCAAATCCACCATCTCGCACAGTGTTTTGACCAGCCTGGCTTCATCGACTTCGCCGGTACCGTGGGTATCGACATAGACGGAAAGCGGCTTGGAAACACCAATGGCGTATGCAAGCTGAATGGTGCAGCCGTCGGCAATGCCTGCGGCGACAACGTTTTTAGCCAGATAGCGCGCTGCATAGGCTGCCGAGCGATCAACCTTCGTGGGGTCTTTGCCTGAGAACGCGCCGCCGCCGTGGGGGGCAGCACCGCCATAGGTGTCGACGATGATCTTGCGTCCGGTCAACCCGGCGTCCCCATCTGGTCCGCCGATGACGAAGCGACCGGTCGGGTTAACGTAGAATTCATCTTCAGGGCACATCCAGCCATCCGGCAAAACGCTTTCAACATGGGGGCGCACGATTTCACGAATATCTCCCTGCGACAGGTTTTCGGTGTGCTGGGTCGAAACAACGACAGAGGTCGCCCCAACCGGCTTGCCCTCAACGTAGCGCAAGGTCACCTGGCTTTTGGAATCCGGAAGCAAGCCGGGCGCAGCGCCGGAATGACGGGCTGCGGCCATGGAATGTAGAATACCGTGGGACAGGTGGATCGGAGCAGGCATCAGGCTTTCGGTTTCGGTGCAGGCGTAACCAAACATGATGCCCTGATCGCCAGCGCCTTCATCCTTGTTGCCCGAGGCATCGACGCCCATGGCGATGTCGCTTGACTGGCCATGCAGGTGGACGGCAACATCGGCGTGCTGCCAATGGAAACCATCCTGCTCGTAGCCAATGGATTTTACCGCCTGGCGGGCAAGTTCTTCCATTTTACCTTTATTGACGTTGCCGCCAGCGTCGACCAGGGATTCCGGTCCTCGAACCTCACCAGCAAGAATGATCCGGTTGGTTGTGCATAACGTTTCGCAGGCAACCCGTGACAGGGGATCTGCGGCCAGAAAGGCATCGACGATAGCATCGGAAACCCGATCAGACACCTTGTCCGGGTGGCCTTCTGAAACTGATTCGCTTGTAAACAGGAAGTCGGAATTTGACACGTTTGATCCCTCCGATCATAGAAGTTTGTCCAATTGGACTAAGGGCTGAAACGGTCATGCCGTAATTCTGAGCCCACTTAGCGCTTTTTTTTACGTGGGGGCAAGCAGTCCAAATCCATCCACGATCCAGCGAATCCATCCTTGCAGATGAATTCGAGATGACTTTTGTCAATATTTTAAGGGTGGGTCAAGCTGTTTTCTACTGCACTGAAACAGCGCAATTCCATGACCGAAGAAGGGGCTTCGGGTCGTAGTTTGCCTGTTTACACAACCGGTTAATCGGCGTTCAGGCTGTTGGCCAGCGTTTTCGTCAATTCAAACAGGCGCTTGCGGACTTTGGGGTCGTCAATTTTGTAGTAAGCCCGTACCAGCTCAAGTGTTTCGCGACGCGCCAGCGGATCGGATTCCAGCTCAGCCTGATCATTGTCGGCGAGTGTCTTGGGGTCAAGACGGCGGCCCCGGGTGGCCCGGGTTTTTTCATTCATATCGTCAAAAAAGAATGAAACCGGCACGTCGAGCACACGCGAGAATTCATAAAGGCGAGATGCTCCGACACGGTTGGCGCCGCGTTCGTATTTCTGAATTTGCTGAAAGGTCAACCCGACAGCCTCACCAAGTTTTTCCTGGCTGATGCCAAGAAGCGTACGGCGAAGCCTTAGTCTGGCGCCGACATGAATATCTACGGCGCGCGGAACGCCTAAAAGGGCATCATCTGCTTTCGGGGCGCGTGGTTTGCGTTTGGTTGCTGCTTTTGTCATATGTAGTATCTACCATTGATTCAGGAGATGAAAAAACTGCTTATCCAGAAGCTTCCAGTGTATCTGATGTGTTCTGATACGTAAAATTATTCCGAATTTCAAGCGGGTATTAATGTCGACTCAATTATGATTATGGGCATCCATACAATTTTATTCAAGCCCGGGTAGCGATAATTCCATATATATTTTTCAACTTCCACGACTGCAGGTTTTCATGAGGGCGCCGGCGCCGGCGCTCAGCAAAATCAGGAAGATGACCATCCAGTCCCCCAGTCGGCCATAGAGGGTACCCTTAAGCGCACGTGGCAAAGCGCTATCCAGTACGCCCTTTGTATCCAATTTCAGGCTCGCCACAACACGGCCGTATCCATCAATAACACCCGATATACCCGTATTGGCGACACGGACAAGGGGTAAGCCTTCTTCAACGGCACGAAGGCGGGAGGCGGCAAAATGCTGATAGGGGCCAGAGCTGACGCCGTACCAGCCGTCGTTTGTCAAATTCAGCATCCACCCAGGCCGGTTGTTTGCATTAACAACACGACCCGGAAATATCACTTCGTAACAAATCAAGGGTGAAACCGGCGGCAGTCCCTTCAGCTTCAGGGTCAGGGCTCCGGAACCGGCGGAGAAATCCCTGCTTCCGGCGGTGAGTTTGGTAAATCCCAGTATGGAACGAAAAGGCATATACTCGCCAAAGGGAACAAGATGATGCTTATCGTAGGTGCCGACAATTTCACTTTTTGCATTAACGGCAAGCAGGCTGTTCCAGACCCGGTAACCATTTGCGGGGTCCGTACTGTCGCGGGGCGCACCGGTAATGGTCAGCCCTGCTTCCGGGGTGCCCCGGGCGATGGCGTTTCGGGCATTGGCATTATTGCCTATGAAGAAAGTCGCCGCTGTTTCGGACCAGATAATGTGTGTCGGGGATTTTTTGCCAGGGTCCGCCGGGCTTGAACCCATACGAATTTGATCAAGCAGGTTCAGCGGCCTTTGATCTTGCTGCCATTTCAGTTTTTGATCGATATTGGGCTGGACCAGACGCAGATGAACATTGGGGACAACGTCATCGCTGGCACTGGATAATCGAAGCGCTCCCCCGGCCCAGACAACAACAAGGGCTAGGGCCGCGAACAGAATGATTTTTGTCGGGGAAGATGTTTCTTGCCAGCCATCCTTATGGGCGAGAATGGATGGTATTGAAGCGACAATGACGCTCAACAGGCTAAGGCCGTAGACGCCGGCCAGGGTGGCGGACTGGATCATGGCGTCGGAAAAGACCCAGACGCTGCCTATCAGGTTCCAGGGAAAACCCGTGAAGACCCAACTGCGAAGCCATTCAAAACCGGTCCACACGGCGGCGAATATGAAAACCCGGCCTACGCCGGAACTGTGCCGTGCGAAAGTTCGGGTGAGCAGGGAAACGAAGGCGGTAAAAAAAGCCAGCACGCCGGCGACGCCAAAAACCGCCAACGGCGCCAACCAGCCATAGCGCGCAGCATCGACCAGAAGGGCGTTAGATATCCAGTAGAGCCCTGCGGAAAAATGCCCCATGCCGAACCACCAGCCGCAGGCAAAAGCGTTTCGGCTTGAAGGTCCTGAAAAAATTAACCACAGCAATCCGCTTAATGCGGGGACCAGCAGAAAGACGCCATGCAGGGGGGGCATCGCGCCAGTGCCCAGGATGCCAAAAAGAAAAGCCAGGGCCAGTCGTCGCCAACCTTTTTGCCCGGATACCCGACGATAGAAATTTTGTCCTATGGCCGTTTCCCCCACCGACATGATCAAGCTTCAGCCTTCATCAGGGGTGGGCAAGGCTATGATATCTACACCGCGTAGCCGCAACTTCTTTATCCGTCGGGGATCGGCGTCAAGGATTTCGAATTCGAGTCCGGATGGGTGTGCAATCAACTCACCGCGAACCGGCACGCGACCGGCAAGTGAAAAGACCAGACCGCCAAGGGTATCTATATCTTCGCGTTCTTCGTTGGTGACGATGCTCCCCAGGCGCTCTTCCAGCGTTTCTATGGTCGTTCTCGCATCGGCATTAAGGGTCCCCCCAGGGCCTTCAGTCATGTTCGGCTCTTCCGTTCGATCATGTTCATCTTCGATCTCGCCGACAATTTCTTCGACCAGATCTTCAATCGTCACCAGCCCGTCAACGCCGCCATATTCGTCGACCACCAGCGCCATGTGGCACCGGGTGGCGCGCATTTCCAGCAACAGCTCAAGCACCTGCATGGAAGGCGGCGCAAACAGGACTTTGCGAACGATGTCGCGCAGGGCAAACATGTTGTCCTTACCGCGCCAGGCGAGGACATCCTTGATATGAATCATGCCAATGGCATCGTCCAGCGATTCGCGAAAAACCGGCAGGCGGGAATGTCCCTCGCTGGTGATCAGGTCGATGACGTCAGATAATCCAGACTCGCATTCAATTGAGATGATGTCGGCACGGGGCACCATGACATCGTGAATCGTGCGATCCTTGAGCTCCAGAATATTTGCCATCAGAAGGCGTTCTTCAGCATCAATGGGAACTTCGGCTCCCTCGCGCTCCTCGATCAGTTCCTCAAGGACATCGCGGGCCGAGCCTTCGCCGTTTTTTATTTTAAACAGATTTTTCCACCAGCCTGCGATGCCGCCAGATTGAGCGGGTTCATCTTCACTGCCACTGTCGTTGGTGCTTTTCAAGTCAGCCGGATCGTTCATCCCATGCCCGCCAGATCTGTTTCCTTATAGGGGTCATTTATGCCCAAACCTGCGAGGATCTGGATTTCAAGATTTTCCATCTTTTCGGCTTCCTCTGCGATTTCATGATCGTGCCCCAAAAGATGAAGCATACCATGAATGACAAGATGGGACAGATGATCGCCAAGGGACTTGCCTTCACTTTGGGATTCTCCCAAGGATACGCCAAAGGCAATGATCACATCACCTAGCAGTACAGGCCCGCAACTGAAAACCTTACCCTCATCCATACTGGCGAAGGAAAGCACATTAGTTGGCTTGTCCTTGCCCCGATATTTTTTGTTCAGGTCGTGCAGTTGTGCGTCATCGGTCAACAGAATGCTGACTTCGGCATTCTCAAGATCAGCGGGCGCAGCGATATCGAAGGCAGCGCTGGCAGCGTTCCGGCACTGATCCTGAATGTCGTCAAGGGCCGAAGTCCAGCCGTCATCGGCAATTGATACGTCTATCTCAAGGCGTTTATTCATCGGTTTTCGGGCCATTTCCCTTTTCATAGCGGGCAGACGCCCGGCGGCGCATTTCCTCGTCGTCGTAGGCCCGAACGATTTGAGTCACCAAACGGTGGCGAACTACATCTTCATGGCTGAATCGGGTGAAGGCGACACCCGGGATATTGTTTAGAATTTCCGAGGCATCGCGCAAACCCGAACGGGTGCCACGGGGAAGATCGACCTGGGATAAATCGCCAGTGACAACCATGCGGGCGTTTTCACCAAGGCGGGTCAAGAACATTTTCATTTGTACGGCGGTGGTGTTTTGCGCTTCGTCAAGAATGACGAAGGCATTGGCAAGGGTGCGTCCGCGCATGAAGGCAAGGGGGGCGACTTCAATTTCACCGCTTTCAAGGCGCTTGGCGACCTGATCGCCCGGCATCATATCGTAAAGGGCGTCGTACAAGGGGCGAAGATAAGGATCGACTTTTTCACGCATGTCACCGGGCAGAAAGCCCAGTTGCTCACCGGCCTCAACAGCGGGCCGCGAGAGGATGATGCGTTCAACATCACCCCTGAGCAACCGTTCGACGGCCTTGGCGACGGCAAGATAAGTCTTGCCCGTACCGGCGGGGCCAATCCCGAAAACCAGTTCGTTTTCATCAATGGCGCGCAAGTAAGTTGCCTGTGTTGGCGTGCGCGGCGAGATCGTCCGTTTGCGGGTTTTAACTTCGATATCGGCGTCAGAAACGTCCGATCCGGAATGTGACGCCATTCGCAAAACGGCCTCGACTTCATGACGGTCCACCAGCAAGCCTTTTTCAAGACGGGCATAAAGTCCGTTCATCGCCTTGGCGGCAGCGTTGATGTTGTCGCATTCACCAATCAGGGTTACTTCGTTGCCAATCGCCTGAGCCGTTATGTCCAGGATTTTTTCAATGATTGCCAGATGCGAATGATGCGATCCGAACAATTGCATGGCCAAGGTATTATTTTCGAATGTCAACTTTCGGTTGTCAGCAGCTGAGTCCTGCAGGCGATTCGGTTTTGTTGGCGGCGTCATGCGGCATTCTCATTTTCTTTATTTGTTGGGTTGGACGTCGAATTGTTCAGTGACCCGGCAAGGCTGTTTGCCTGAGCGGCGTCAATATGCAAATCAACGATAGAACCGAAAAGTTCTTCCGGCGCGGTTACATGGACCGGTTGCATATAGGGGCTGCGCCCAACCATTTGTCCGGAATGGCGACCACTTCTGTCGAGCAGTACCGGCATGGTGCGCCCGACGCAACTTTCATTGAAGGCACGCTGTTGGCTGTTCAACTCGTCTTGCAGGATTTTAAGCCGTTGGCTTTTCAGTTGCTCGTCGATTTGATTGTCCAGGCTGGCCGCAGGGGTGCCTGGCCTGGGGCTGTACTTGAAGGAATAGGCCTGAATAAATCCGATTTCTCTGACAAGGGTCATCGTACCTTCGAAATCCGCGTCACTCTCGCCGGGGAAACCAACAATGAAATCAGAAGAAAGCGCAATATCGGGGCGCGCTGTGCGCAGCCGCTGGACCAGTTGTCGATAATCGTCGGCCCCGTGACGCCGGTTCATGGCTTTCAGGATACGGTCCGATCCGGACTGAACTGGTAGATGCAGGAACGGCATCAGTTGTTTGACGTCCCGGTGCGCCGCGATCAGATCGGCGTCCACATCCGCTGGATAAGACGTGGTGTAGCGAATGCGCTCAATACCCGCGATCTCGCCAGTTGCCTGGATCAACCGGCCAAGGCCCCACTCTTCATCATCGGCAGCGATACCATGATAGCTGTTTACGTTCTGGCCAAGAAGGGTCAGTTCCTTGACGCCAAGATCGACCAGGCGACGGGCTTCGTTCAGTATATCGGCGGCGGGCCGGGAATATTCCGATCCGCGCGTATAGGGGACGACGCAAAAAGCGCAAAACTTATCGCAGCCTTCCTGAACCGTCAGAAAAGCGGATGCGCCATCAATGGTGTCACTGTCCCCGCTCACTTCCGGCAGGTGATCGAATTTGGCTTCGTCAGGGAAATCCGTGTTTAGAACAGCACCACCGGCGCGGCTGACGCGGGCGATCATTTCAGGCAGGGCGTGATAGGTCTGCGGCCCGAATACCAGATCCACAAAGGGTGCGCGGCGCATCATTTCTTCGCCTTCGGCCTGGGCGACGCAACCGGCGACGGCAAGAATCATGTCCGATCCCTGTTCGTTCCTGCGCGCCTTGATGCGGTTTAGACGGCCCAGTTCCGAATAAACCTTTTCGGCCGCTTTTTCGCGGATATGGCAGGTGTTGAGGATGACCATGTCGGCATCGTCAGGATTATCGGTAACGCTATAACCCAGCGGTAACAGAACGTCCGTCATCCGGGCCGAGTCGTAGACATTCATCTGACAGCCATAGGTCTTGATATGCAGTTTCTTGGTCAAGTCTCAGGCGTGTCCTTGCCAGCTTGCTTCAGGTAAAGCGTAAAATAAAGGTTAGCACCGGCAGGCGGTGTGTCAAGAAGATGGCTCACTTGGCGACGATCAATCTTTTTCATCTTTGTCCAGGGGAACGCCATAAAGTTCCAACTTGTGGCCAACAAGCTTGAGGCCGTACTTCTTGGCGACCTGCTTTTGCAGAGCCTCGATTTCATCGTTGTGAAACTCCAGGACGGCGCCGCTTTGAACATCAATAAGGTGATCATGATGATTTTCGGTGGCTTCCTCGTAACGGGCGCTGCCATCGCCGAAATCATGTTTTTCAAGGATATTGGCTTCTTCGAACAAGCGAACGGTCCGATAAACCGTAGCGATTGATATCTTCGGATCTATCTTCGATGCCCGGTTATAGACAGCATCTACATTGGGGTGGTCATCCGATTGGGAGAGAACCTGGGCAATGACGCGGCGTTGCCCAGTCATCTTCATCCCCCTGTCAATACAGATCTGTTCGATCTTCGATATTGCAGCCATTTAGGATCTCGTCTTTCAACTGGCCTTTCGGTGCCCTTTGCGGGGTTTGGTGCCAAGGCCGATTTTCTTGGCCAGATTTGAACGATGCTTTGCGTAATTTGGCGCAACCATCGGATAATCGGCGGCAAGTCCCCAACGATCACGGTATTCTTCCGGCGACATGTTGTAGGAAGTCTTCAGGTGGCGTTTAAGCATTTTCAGTTTTTTACCGTCTTCCAGGCAAACAATATGATCGGGAAAAACTGATTTCTTGATAGGTACGGAAGGACGGGGTCGTTCGGGGGCGCTTTGTTCGCTTCCAACAATTGAAAGGGCTTTGTATACTTCCTGAATAAGATTAGGAAGATCGCTGATCGCGACCGTATTGTTGCCGACATGGGCGGATACTATTTCGGTCGTCAACTCAAGAATTTCATTTAGGTTGGGTTTATCACTCATACTCGAACAATTCCGTATATAGATTATTGAATTAATACTTTATAAAGACCATAACATCTTGCCGCAAGTTATAAGCATGAATAAAGAAAAACCAAGCAATGAGTCAGGAAAGACTGATTTCTTTCTTGATATTACTCCCGAGACCTGCCCCATGACTTTTGTTCGGACAAAATTGATGATCGAACAGATGTCGCCGGGCGATATCGCCGTGGTTATTTTAAAAGGTGCGGAACCGCTGGAAAACGTGCCGCGTTCAGTACAGGACATGGGCCACAGCATTATTAGCCTGGAACCGCTGGAAGCAGAGGGGGAAGGTGATGGCGTCTATAGCCTGAGGATTTTAAAGACCTGAACCGGGTCAGGATGCCAATGCGGGCAAGCTTGTTTATTACTTGTCGATTATTTCCAGAACATAAATCAAGGCGTCAGTTTTGCCAGTGGTGCGATGGTAGTAAGCGGGCCTGCGTCCACTGATCGTGAATCCCGCTTTTTCATAAAACGGTATGGCGGCACTGTTGTCTTCGGCTACTTCAAGAAACATCCGGGCGGCATTGCCGTAAAGCGCGTGCTGGATGGCCGCGTTCAGTAAATGCCCGGCGTAACCGGTTCGACGAGACGATGGCACAACGCCAATACTGATAATTTCCGCTTCATCTGCCGCCTGCCTGAACAGCATGAAGCCCACGGGCGTGTCCTTATCCGAACGGATTATCAGTCCTGTTGCGCCGGGCATGGCGAGAATATCCCGGACAGATTTTTCGCTCCAACATTGTTCGAAGCAAGCACCATGCAGAGCAGATATTACGCCAGCAAAATTGACACCTGCCGGAACGATACGCCCGTTCATGGCCTGAGGCGACCGCCATTGCGCGGAAGCTTCGCATCCGCAGGCCGTAAATAAAGCGGCGTCGGTGCCGGTGTCGGATCCTTCGGCGACCAGCGCTTTGCCGCCAGCGCAGCCATCACCGCGGCATCCGGAACGTCAACTCCTTCAAGCTGAATAGCGCTAACGCCGGTTTCCTGCAAGGCGGAGTGTGCCAAGCCTGCCGCGTCACCGATTATGCGAATGGGGCCCGGCGTTCCCTTTAGCCAAGGGCCAAGGGTTGCGGGCTCGATTGCCTGCGCATCGCGAAGCGCCAGCCTGTCGCAAGAAAAAGTCTGCACGTAGATGTCCGAACGCTTTGAATCCAGGGCTACAAGTAAAGAGCCGTCCGGTAATGAAGCATCGTCCATGGCATGGGCGATAACCTCGGTCGTGGTGAGTCCAAGACAGGGCACATCCGCCGCCAGGGACATGGCGCGAGCCGTCGCAAGGCCGATCCTCAAGCCGGTAAAGGCGCCGGGGCCGACCGTCACGGCCAGTAAATCGAGGGCGTGTGCGGAAACATCGGCTTCATCAAGGACGTCCGCGATCATCGGCGCTAGAGCTTCGGCCTGACCGCGCACCATCGCAACGAAGCGATGATGGGTAATCGCGCCGTCTTGCCAAAGGGCGACAGAGCAGGCGCTGGTCGCCGTGTCCATGGCTAGAATTTGCATTTTTCCACTGCTTACAGTGTGATATTCCAGATATTCAGCGCATTATATGCAACGTATATCGAAAATAAAATCACACGGGATTAAATAAGATGTGACCTGCTATTCCCTAAATACACCATATGAATTTTTCGGCAGGGCGCATAAAGGATCAGAGGGTTATACTGGGATTCCTGATAACGACAAGGTTCAATATTCGCCATGGATTTAATCCCGATCACAGACCAAAGCCATGATGTCCTGCTCGACATCAAGTACGCCACCGCTGACAATTTCACCGGTCAGCCAGTTTACAGTCAGGCGGCCTGTTATCTTCATGGTGAGGCCGAGGCGCTTTTCCGCCGCGCCATCGAGCTGGCGCGAATTCAGGATTGGCGTTTTCTGGTGTTTGATGCATTTCGGCCATCGGAAGCACAATTCAAGTTATGGGATCACACACCGGACCCGGATTTTCTCGCCGATCCCAACCGTGGATCGCCCCATTCCCGAGGTGTCGCCATTGACCTGACTTTGCTGGACATGGCCACGGGAAAGCCGTTGGACATGGGAACTGCGTTCGACGCCTTCACGCCCCTGTCCCACCATGGCAACACGGAAATTTCCACGATCGCCCAGGAAAACCGCTACCGCTTGCTGGGGTTGATGACGGCGGCGGGCTGGGATTGCTACCTGAAGGAATGGTGGCACTACCAGCTTTTCGACAGCCGATCTTACGATGTTCTTTCCGACGCGGTTCTTGAGCAACCGATGATGAGTTGACTATGCGACCCGGCAGGCCTCATCAAAATTCAGACGAGGTCCACGGGGATGCAGATGCTCGTCGTTCCCATAGCCGATTGAGCAAATGAAGTTCGACTTGACGCTCGTGCCGGCAAAAAAAGCGGCATCAACCATTTTGTTATCAAAACCCGACATCGGTCCGCAATCCAGCCCCAGGGCGCGAGCCGCCATCATGAAGTACGCCCCTTGCATGGTGCCATTCCTGAATGCGGTGGTGAATATCAAATCGTCGTTGCCGGTGAACCATGCTTTGGCATCAGTATGGGGGAACAACTTTGGCAGTTGTTCGTAAAATTCCATGTCGTAGCCAATAATAGCCGTTGCCGGGGCGACCATGGTTTTGGCGACGTTGCCTTCCAGCAAGGCCGGTTTCAGCTTTTTCTTTGCTTCGTCGCTGGTGACAAAGACAATACGGGCCGGGGAACAGTTGGCGCTGGTCGGCCCCATTCGGGTCAGGTTCCAGATTTCTTCCAGCAGGCCCGCTTCAAGAGGGGTGTCGGTCCATCCATTACGGGTTCTGGCCTTGTTGAAAAGAAGGTCCAGGGTGGCGTTATTGGCTTTTGTGGTCATTGATCTTCTTCTTGCTATGGAATGTAAAAAATGGGAAAAAAGTATATTCAATCAAGCTCATAGGCGTTTTTCCGGGGGGCTGACGTGCAGGCTACGGCTTTTAGCTTAATTTGTCATATCAGAAATCAACTTCGCCGCTCCCTGTTGTGGCTGACGCTTGGCGTCCTTGTGTTTTCGCCGCTTCAGGCATTGGCGGGAAATTCCGCCGTTATCTTTATGTATCACCGTTTTGGGGAAGACGATTTTCCGTCAACATCGATTAAGATGGAGCAGTTCGAGGCTCATCTGACAGAGCTGAAAGGCGGCGGATATACGGTGATGTCACTCGAGGATATTATCAAGGCCTTTAAGGATGGCAGCGAATTGCCTGATAAGGCCGTCGCCCTGACGATCGATGACGCCTACTTATCGGTTTATGAGAAAGCCTGGCCCAGATTTAAGGATCTGGGTTTTCCGTTCACGGTTTTTGTCTCAAGCGATCCGGTTGACAGGGGTATCAGGGGATATATGTCCTGGAACCAGATCCGCGAGATGGATCGCGATGGGGCGTCAATTGGAAATCATACTGTTACACATCTGAACATGGCGGCGAGTGACATTTCACTCAATCGCCGTGAACTGGATGAATCCAGTGAGCGCTTGCTAAAGGAACTGGGTTATAAGCCCGACCTGATTGCCTATCCTTATGGCGAGGCCAGCGAACAAATTATGAATATGGTTCGATCAAGCGGTTTTATTGCCGGTTTCGGTCAGCATTCCGGCGTAGCGGCAAAAACACCTGACATGTTCTATCTGCCGCGCTTTGCCCTGAACGAAAGGTATGGCGATATTGACCGCTTCCGGCTGGCGGCGAATGCGGTTGCCCTAAATGTGGAAGACGTTACGCCCAGTGACCCCCTGATTGATGCAGGCGATGAAAATCCGCCAGCTTTTGGCTTCACCATCAGCGGTGATCAAGCACTGAGTGAAAGCCTGAACATGCTCGCCTGTTTTACCTCCCACGAAGGCAAGCTGGAAGTGTCGCGATTAGGGGGTGAAAGCGGCCAGACCCGTATCGAGGTCAGAATGAAAAAACGGCTTCCCAACGGCCGCACGCGCCTGAACTGCACACTTCCGGCAGGAAAAGGCCGCTGGTACTGGTTTGGAAGCCAGTTCTACACCAGACAGTAATTTTCAGAATTTCTAGATGACCGAAGCGGTTTGTTCGCCGGGCGGGTTGCCATCCAGGCGGGCGCCGTCAAGCGGGCTTAAAGCGTTATAATCAATCAGTCCGCGCAAAGCCGTTACATAGGCCTGACCGCGCTCGGAATATTTAGTCAAGGTTCCAGCCAGCCTTCGACCATCAAGATCGCCGCCAGCGCGACGGATCGCCTGACGGGCTTCGCGGAAGCCCTTGTACGCGCGGTGATTGTTCAGGTTCATGGTATAGGCACGCACCGAATCGATCAGGCTATCGAAAGCACGAACCTTATGGTTCTTGCCTTCGTCGCGCTTGGCCGGGGTAAGGCCTGCGGAAGACGAGAAGGTCCATTGACCAAACATGGCATTACCTTCTTTGGCGAATCGGGAGGTTCCCCAACCGCTTTCCTCTGCCGCCTGGGCCAAGGCCAATGATGGGGGGATAATGTCAATGCGGCTGATCAGTGCGCTGATGTCGCCAGCCTTAACCTTGTAGCGTTCGGTCATCACCCTGAGCCACAGGCGGTCTGCGGCGTCAGGAGTCTCGCCAAGGCCGGTTTGGTAACGCATTTTCCAAAGGCGGCGACGGTCGGCGAGGATTTCCTCGTTTACCTGTAATACCAGCGGCAGCATGGCCTGGAAAAATATCGCCTTGCGTTGGTTGTTTTCAGGCACCAGGGCCATATCTTCAGGCAAGGATGACAGAAACACGCGGGGAACCAGATTGTCACCGGATTTAATGCTTTCCAGATGATAACCCAGACGTCCAAATGTCTTGTGCAGGGTTTTGGCGCTGGAGCCAACGGGGCCGGCGGCAACGTCAAAATCGTCCAGGGCCTCGGCGCTTTCAATTGCCGGGATCGGCGTGCTGGTGACCTGATATGGCGCCAAGCCACCGGTCAGAATAAGGGGTTCGGCCATGCCAATGGATGCACGCGGGGAGGCGGTGCCATCTTGCGGCGGGCTGAACATCGCCACCACAATCAAGACGGATACAAAGGCCCCTACGAGGGCAAGCGCGCCACGTTCAAAATGCATATTGTTCTCTGGAACTGCTCGGGAGCCGCTTTTTCTGCCCGAAACTGGATGTTCATGCCCCATATCTAAAGCCTGTCCACCTGGAAAAAACCTGTCGCAATATACACTGTATATTGTGGTTAAATCAATACACACGCTAAATCTTGTGCCCAAAGCGTGTGGCCGAGTGGAAATCTGACCGGCAGTGGCGCGGATATTAGGGAATCCGCCGCTGCAAGTCACGCAAATTCAATCCACAGGGGCGCATATGTGCAATGCAACAGGTGCATGAATGCAACACTCCGGTTGGCAAAAGTCGAAAAACTTTACTCGGCGGGACGAACTTCCATCACTTCTGGGATGTAATGACGAAGCATGTTTTCAATGCCGTGTTTCAGGGTCGCCGTTGAAGACGGGCAACCGGAACACGCCCCTTGCATGGTCAGGTAGACGACACCGTTTTCGAAAGAGTGAAAAATAATGTCGCCGCCATCCTGAGCCACGGCCGGACGGACGCGTGTATCAAGAAGTTCCTTGATCTGGGATTCGATGCTGCCGTCATAGGCATCGTCATCATCGTCGTCTTTGCCTTCAATCACAGCAAGGCCAGCGGTGAAGTGTTCCATGATTACGCCCAGCAAAAGCGGCTTCATGGTGTCCCATTCTTTTTCATTTGTTTTGGTGACAGTGATGAAGTCGCCGCCCAGATAGACGCCTTCGACGCCTTCCGTCTCGAAAAGCCGCAAGGCAAGTGGTGAGCGGGCCGCCATTTCGGCGCTGGTGAAGTTGGCCCCGCCTGTCACCATGACATCGCAGCCGGGCAGGAATTTAAGGGTGGCCGGGTTCGGAGTGCCTTCGGTCTGGATGAACATGATTGATTTTGCCTTTGCTTCTTTAT
>JADHSW010000007.1 GCA_016776705.1 Rhodospirillales bacterium | reverse complement strand
GTCATTAACGTCAATCTGACCGGCGCCTTCAATGTGCTGAAATCCGCAGCCCCCCTTATGGCGGCAGAAGGCTATGGACGCATCGTCAACATTACATCAATCAACGGCATGCGCGGTAAATTCGGACAGGCTAACTATGCATCCGCCAAAGCGGGCCTGATCGGCCTGACCAAAACCGCCGCCCGGGAATTTGGCCGCAAGGGTGTAACGGTTAACGCCGTCGCACCCGGCATGGTAATGACAGAAATGGCTATGCAGCTACCAGAAGAAATATTGGAAAAGGCCAGAAGCGAAGGCGTCGTACCAAACCTGGCAACCCCGGAAGACATTGCCTACGGGGTGTTGTTTCTACTGTCGGAAGGTGCGGGATTGATTACGGGCGAAGTGCTGCGGGTTGATGGCGGGCAATATATTTAACATGCCTGTTTCTTGTTAGGCATTACGGACGCTGGACAGGGGCAACACCATCTTTGCAACTCTGTAAGCTACTAATAGGAATACCAAAACAGAGAAAACGCTACCCGTCATCACTGAAAAATTCGATTCCTGATAAAACAATGGAAACAATGTCGCAGAATACACCCCGAACCAGAAAGGCTGATCTGCCCTTGACGAAAGCCAACTAACGGCAAGCCCAAAAGCTCCTCCCAAGAAAAAAATACTCAACACTGACAAGAACGGGCCGAATGTTATGTAAAAATCAACGGTCCACGGTAAATTCCAGGAAGTCTGTTTATCGTCTAAATTTAGAATTCCATATCGTTTACCGAATGCATTTCCCTGCACTTCTCTGGGCTTTGAAGGCCAAAGAACACGTGGAACATGATTGATCACAGCATCTAAAAATGGGTTGCGGTTATCAAAAGGAACAAGTGAGGGTGTTCGCTCCATGACAAGACTGGTAAGCGACAAATGGCTCGAGCGACGGGCCAAGGAATCAAAGGAAGATTTGAACCCCTGCAGCGAATAAATCTGGGTAAATTGGTTAAGATATGTACGCTCCCCCTTTATAACGGTTTTTGAAAAATGTTTGATGTATCCGTAGGAGCCAAACAGCGAAACACCGATGAGGCCCAAAATTATAATCGTTCGAAAAGATTTCAGGCTCAATGCCGCAGATAATACAATTAATACACTAAATAAAATCGGCGTTAGAAACCCATTCATTAGGTCTATCGATAACTTCACACCAACAACGGCTACCAAGGCGACCACGTGCGGCAAGGATAACTGTCGCCTCAATAAAAGGAATGAAAGCGTGGAAAGGGCAAAATACCAACAAGGCATTTTGAGCTGAGGAAGGCTTGGAACTGAATAATTCTGAAGCACAAAGTGAATGGCAAAATAACCAACCATTAATGTCCACGAAATCAGAATCAGTGCTGCAGTTGGGTCACAGGATAATGGGCTTGGCCGAAAACGAACTGTACGCGAGACAATATGATAACCGGCAAACTGCAAGCCAACGAATGCCAGAGTAAAAAGAACTGCCTCGCTCCCTATGTCTCTACTGAAAGGAAGGTGAGGCACATTCAACGGGGTATAAATGGCGAAAAGACCGTGAAAAATAAAATAATAAGTAATAACAAATGTAAAAAATGGGATATTTGCACCTTTTACTGAGATAACTTCATAATAAAAGCTACACATCAGCAATAAAAAAAGGATAGCTGTTAATATTACTGTCATCAAATATTATTTTTTACTTAACGTCTATAAAAACAACAAATACATCGAACCACGCCTCCTAAGGTAATGAGCTTTCCACCGCCATCTTCTAACAAGCTGAATGTACCTTCTTGGTTTCGTGCAGACACAACAAAATAAGCTCTTTTTTTATCACATTTGCGCCTTATGACCGACATACCCTTCCACACATTAATTAATCCACAATTAATATCTCTTCCAAACCGATATATTTCCAATATTAGGCTATCCTTTTGAAAGAGTGCCTCAAGATTTATTTTTCGTTATCTGAAAGACGTAATTATCGCCCTCGGCATATTTCTTTAAAAATTCAAAAAGAGACCTGACCTTAAAGGGTTATTCAATGCGAACCAGCCAGGATTAATATCCATTTAAAATTTTCAGTTGTTGTTTCAGCAAGGGTGCCCTAGAATAAATTTGTTCGGTACCCGAACAATTATTATATCGCCCCTCACATCAGGAAATGGCCATGGCGAAGACGATCCTTGAATTAACCTTGAACGGGCAACCGCGCGAAGATGCTGTCGCCGACAACACTTTGTTGATCGACTATCTGCGCGAGGTAACCGGTCACACCGGCACTAAAATGGGTTGCGACGGTGGCGAGTGCGGGGCGTGCACGGTTCTGGTTGATGGCAAGCCGCGATTATCTTGCCTATGCATGGCTTCGTCCTGCAAGGGCCGCCATGTTGAGACGGTTGAAGGTTGCTCCGAGAGCGGTCGCCTGTCGATTCTGCAAAAGGCCTTCAACGAACAGCTTGGAACGCAATGCGGTTATTGCACACCGGGTATGATCATGGCGGCGGAAGGATTGCTCAGGGAAAACCCGAAGCCCAGCAAGAACGAAATCCGCCAGGCCCTGGGTGGCAACATTTGTCGCTGCACGGGTTATGTCAAAATCATTGAAGCCGTCCAGACCGCTGCCGGAGAAATGTCATGAGCCCCCGTGATGATGATCGCCAGCCCATGGTCGGGCGGCGCGCACCCCTCATCGATGGCATCGAAAAGGTCAGCGGCAAGGCCCAGTATACCGCCGATTTTTACCATTCTGACGCCTATGTAGGGCGTTTGTTCCGCAGCCCTTATGCCCACGCGGAAATTATCAGCGTCGATGTTTCAAAGGCACGCGCGCTACCCGGCGTTATCGCCGTTATCACCGGCGAGGATTGCGACAAGCCCTTCGGCATTATTCCTATCGCCCAGAATGAATTCCCCCTGTCTCGCGACAAGGTACGTTATCGCGGCGAACCGGTTGCCGCCGTTGCCGCCATCGATGAGGCCAGTGCAGAGGCAGCGCTGAAACTGATCGACTTCAAGGTCAAGGAACTTCCCGGCTATTTTACCGCCGATGAAGCCCGCGCAGAAGGTGCCATCCTGTTGCACGATGACAGGCCCGGCAATCTGGAACGGGAAGTTCACAGCGAATTCGGTGATGTAGACGCCGGTTTCCATGTCGCCGACCTTGTTCGCGAAGAGACCTACGACTGTGCCGAAGTCACCCATGTCCACATGGAACCCCATGCATCGCTGGCCACTTATGACGTGGAACGCGACCGGGTGACCCTGCATTCCGTAACCCAGGTCCCCTACTACCTTCACAAGCGCGTCGCCCAGTGTATGGACATGGACGAATCCCAAGTCAGGGTTATCAAGCCTTTTATCGGCGGTGGTTTTGGGGCCAGAACCGAAGCGTTGAATTTTGAAATCATTACCTGCCTGCTGGCCCGTTCCGCCGGTGGCACCGTGCGCATGAAGCTGAGCCGCGAGGAAACCTTCCTTACTCACCGTGGACGCCCGCGCACCCGCGTCAAAATGAAAATCGGCATGACCAAAGACGGCAAGATGACGGCCTGCGATTGTGTCGTCGAACAGACAGGCGGCGCTTTTGCCGGTTACGGCATCGTCACCATTCTTTATGCCGGTTCTCTGTTAAACGCCATCTATGACATTCCCGCCGTGCGTTATAACGGCTTCAGGGTCTACACCAACACCCCGGCCTGCGGCGCCATGCGCGGTCATGGCACGGTTGATGTTCGCCACGCCTTTGAAAGCGTCACCGACATGATGGCCGAAGAACTGGGCCTTGACCCCTTTGTTGTGCGCCGAACCAATTTGCTGAATGCGCCGATTCGCACCATCAATGATCTGGAAGTCACTTCGTATGGTCTTCCGGAATGTCTGGATTGGGTCGAAGAGGCCTGCGGCTGGAAAGAACGCGTCGGCAAGATGCCGAAAGGCAAAGGCCTGGGCATGGCATGCTCGCATTATGTAAGTGGCGCTGCCAAGCCGGTTCACTGGACCGGCGAACCCCATGCGGTGATCAATCTGAAACTGGATTTCGATGGTGGTATCACCATCCTGACCGGGGCGTCTGATATTGGCCAGGGATCGAGCACCATTCTCGCCCAGGTCGTCGGTGAAGTCATGAAGGTCGATTTCGACCGCCTGACCGTTATCGCCAACGATTCGCGTATTACACCCAAGGACAATGGCTCATATTCGTCGCGGGTCACCTTCATGGTAGGCAACGCCGCCCTTGAAGCTGCTGAAAATTTGAAAGCCATCATGATTGAAGCGGCTGCCGGAAAGCTGGAAGTCAAACCGGAAGAGGTTGAATGCATGGGCGAAAGCTACCGCATCGCCGGGCAACAGGGTTCCGACATTCCCTACAAGGAAGTCGTCGCCGCGGCGCTGGTCGATACCGGCACCATCACCGTCAAGGGTACTTTTACGGTGCCAAAGAAATTCCAGGGTGGCAAGTACCATGGTGCGGGCGTCGGACCATCCATGGCCTATTCCTATTCCACACTGGCCGCCGAGGTTACGGTTGATGAAATCACCGGGCGCGTCATCGTCGACAAAATCTGGGTCGCCCATGATGTGGGTTATGCCCTGAACCCGCTGTCCGTCGAAGGACAGGTACAAGGCGGCGTGTGGATGGGCATGGGGCAGGCAATCAGCGAGGAAACCAGTTACCACGAAGGCCTGCCAATCACATCCAACATGCTTGATTACAGGGTGCCAACCATGGTCGAATCACCGGATATCGAGGTCAAGATTATCGAAAGCATCGACCCCAATGGACCCTTCGGGGCCAAGGAAGCCAGTGAAGGCTGTTTGTCAGGGGTTGTCCCCGCCATTGCCAATGCGGTCTATAACGCCACAGGCGTGCGCCTTTTTGAAACCCCGCTGACGCCCGAGCGCATCGTCAACGGGCAAATCAAGCTGGAAAGATTAAAGAAAAAACAGGCAGCCGGAGGAGAAAGCTGATGGAATTTATGCCCAATTTCACCGTGCTTTATCCAAAAACTGTCAAGGAAGCCGTTAGTTTCTTTGGTGAGAACCCTGATGCCCGTTACGTTGCCGGTGGCACGGATCTGATCGTCAATATTCGCCGTGGTATCGTCGCACCGGGGACCTTGATCGACCTGGCACAGATCGACGAAATGAATAAAATTGAAAGTGATGGCAAAGGCGGACACAGAATCGGTGCATCGGTCACCCTTGCGTCCCTGCTTGACCACAAGGAAATCACAAGAGATTACGAAGCGGTTTCACAAGCCGCCGCAGAGATCGCGGCGGCGACTCATCGTCAGGTCGCAACCGTTGGCGGCAACCTGTGCCTGGATACCCGCTGCGTTTTTTATAACCAGAGCGAATGGTGGCGCAGCGCCAATAATTATTGCCTGAAAAGCCAGGGCGAAACCTGTCACGTTGCCCCATCCGGCACGGAATGCTTCGCCGCTTTCAGCGGTGATCTTGCCCCGGCCCTTCTGGTTTTCGGCGCTGAAGTAGAAATCACAGGTCCCGATGGGGCAAGAACCGTCCCCTTGACTGACATATATGCCAATGATGGCGCTGCTCATCTGTTGCTTAAAAAAGGCGAAATCCTCGTCACCGTATTGCTGCCGGATGCCCGGGGCCTGCGTTCAGGATACGCCAAGGCGCGCGTTCGCGATTCCATCGACTTCCCGCTTGCCGGATCAGCCATCGCCTTGAAAAAAGGAAGCAACGGTGTGGATGAAATTCGCCTTGCGCTGACTGGCGTAAAATCTTGCCCGGTGCTGGTCGACGGCATCGATGTGCTTATTGGCACCCCCATGGATGACGAAGCATTGGAAACTTTAGCGTCGTTGTTGCCCAAGCAAATCAAGCCGATGACATCCACCTTCACACCACCAGGATACCGACGCAAGGTCGCGGCTAATTTAAGCCGCAGCCTCGCGAACCGGCTGTATCAATCAGCCTAGACTACCGCTGATCTTTTTCAGTAAATCGACCAGAACTTCTTTTTCTGAACCGTTCAGTGCGGCGGTAATCTGTTGTTCGTGGTCGCAGACCTTGCCATTAACCACGCCGAGCAGAGCCTTGCCCTGCCTGGTCAGGGATAGAACATAAGATCGTCTGTCGGCTGTTGATTCCTGACGTTTAACAAGGTCGCGTTCTTCCAGCACATTGATAACGGCAACCATGGTTGAACGTTCAATCCCCAGTGCGCCCGCCAGTCTCGACTGGTTCAATCCCGGGTTTTCTTCTATTAAAGTCAAAACCCCGAACTGACCCGGAGTGATCCGTTCATCTTTGATCACTCTCATAAAATGATCGAACACGACCGATTGCGCCCGGCGCAGATGAAACCCCACCAGATCATCAAGCATTCCCCAATCGACGTTAGCTTTGGGACGTGGCGCTTTGGCGCTATTGGTCGTTGTTGCTTTACCGTTTCTCACGATGCGGGTTCCAAATGATCGGCGGCAATTTGGCGCAGCTTGAAACGTTGCGTTTTGCCAGTTGCTGTTTGCGGCATTTCATCAAGAAAAATGAAACGCCTTGGACATTTATAGATTGAAAGACTACTGGTCAACGTATCCGTTAGCTCTTTTCGCAGGGCTTCATGATCAACATTCGGTCGGGCAGGAATAAGACACAGGGCCAGACGCACCAAACCGCTTGAATCGGCAACCCCAATAACAGCAGCATCGCTGACGTCAGGGCATTTAAGGACATATTCTTCTATTTCTGCCGGGCTTACCCATTGGCCGGAGATTTTCAGCATATCGTCGTCGCGTCCTTGATAATGATAAAAGCCGTCTTCATCCCTGAAAAAGACGTCACCTGTGACGTACCAGCCTTCTTTGAAAACCTGTTCAGACTTGGCTTCCTGGTTCCAGTATTGCACTGCCACTGAATCACTATGCACCCAAAGAACACCGGGTATGCCGGTTTCACTGATTAATTCTCCACTTTCGCCTACCAGTTTGACCTTCGTTCCCGGGAACGGCTTCCCCGTTGCTCCGGGACGGTTATCGTCCGGCCGATTGCCAATAAACATAATCAGGGCTTCAGTAGCACCAATACCCTGCAGGATGGGATTGGCAGTCGCCATCATCCATTTGTCGGACAGGGCCTTTGGCAAATGCTCCCCTGCCGAAATGAAATGCCGTACCCGCGCGAAACCTTCCGATCCTGCGAGGTTCTCCTTTAAAAGAGCCCGATAAAGGGTAGGAACACTAAGCACCACATCAGGCTTATGTCGTTCAACGACGGCTGCCACTGCTTCGGCTGTCGGCCAGCCTGTATGAAGAACAGTGGTGGCGCCGAGGCGCAGGCTCGCTAGCAGGCTGTGTCCCAACGAGAAAGCAAAAAACAGCTTGGACGAGCAGAATATTCTGTCGCCCGGTCCGACCCCGTAAACCGTCCCCAAATATCGATCTATTGTCAAAGTGCTGCTTTGGCGATGGACCACGGCCTTGGATTCCCCGGTGGTGCCTGACGTATACATCCACAGCGCCATATCATCCGGGCCAAGAAGATATGACTGAAGTGTATCGGGCTGACTGTCCATTAGCTCAGGGAAAACCGGAAAATCCCGACAAGGGGTATCAATAAGAGCAAATGCGGGAGTCGACTTAAGTTTCACCATGGCCTGCTGGCAAACATCAACAAACTGGGCATCGGCCAGAAACAATTTACAGGCGCTATCCTCAATAACGTGGGACAGGTTTCCAGACGAAAAACGCAGGTTTAGCGAAACCGGAACGGCACCGATCTTCATCGCTCCCAGATAAGCGTAAAAGAATTCGGGCCTGTCGTCGGCCATGATCAGAACCCGATCACCCGGCTGAACATCAAATGTGCGCATCGCATGCCCTGCGCGACAGGCGGCGGCGTCTAGCTCTGCATAGGAAACGGATATTTTATCGCTGAGAATTGCCGGATTTGCACCGGAAAATTCAGAAAGTCCCCGCTCAAGCAGGACATCGGCAGCATTTATTTTTTCACGATCGGTCACACTCGCTGTCGACAATTCTGTCCCCTCCCGGAAATGGCCCACACAAAATAATTGTTAGCCTACCTAACTATTTTCATACTCCGCAATGACCCTGTCAAGGCAAGGGTCGTCCGGGCATGGTGATTTCCGGTCAGATAGGAGATTTATTTCCTCATTTCCCTGGCTGTGACGCCATTGGCGCTGCCATCTGCATATTTTTGATAATTGTTGATGTGAAACTCTTTCGTGTTGGCCGTAGCAACACTGGCAGGGTGTTTCAACATGACATCCAACCAACGGCTCAGGCGTTGACAATCCTTTGGAATGACCACGCCGCGATAATGTTCCAGAACCACAAACCGCTCAAAGAAGGGATATAGGGTAAGGTCCACCAGATTGGGGTTCTCACCCATCCAATACGGGCCCTTGCCCTGAAGCTTTTTCAGACCCTCGTTTTCCATGAATTTCATCACGGCTGTCAGCTTTTCAGCCACTTCCTTTTGCGTTTCCCCATCCTGGGCAAGAAGGACCTTATAGAAGAACGGACAAAACTGATTGTTGATATAATCGATCCAGATGCGGGCCATGGCTCGTGCAGCAGGATCAACGGGCATAAGGAGATGATCCGGGAAGGCTTCGTCCAGATACTCGTTAATAACGGCGCTTTCGTAAATGGTGCGTTCATTATGACGAAGAACCGGAACCTTACCATAGGGGGAGACCTCAAGAAACCAGTCCGGTTTGTCCTTCAGGTCAATTTCAACAAGGTCAAACTTCAGTCCTTTTTCATGTAGCACCATGCGGGTGCGCTGGGCATAGGGACAGACATTGGCACTGATGATTTGAAGATTAGGCATTGGTTGCTCCGGATATAATCAACGCGGGAAAAAGGCTATACCCATTCTAGGCCGACGAAAATGGTATGTTGAAGGTAATACGGGCACCTCCTTCTTTACCGTTATCAGCCCAGATATCCCCGCCAAAGAACGTTATAATCTGTCGGCAGATAGCCAGACCCAGGCCCGTACCAACAGGCATTTCGTTTGAGCCTTGACGGGATTGGTGGAATTTTTCGAAGATAAAATCCCGATGTTCGGGCAAAACACCGCTTCCGTTATCAGAAATACTGACAAGCAAGCCATTCAGGTGCGAGCGTGCGCTAACCCGGATGATACCCCCCGGATGCTTGCAGAACTTGATAGCGTTTGAGACCACGTTAATGACAACCTGCGCCAACTGGTCACGGTCAGCCCGAATCTCCGGGATGGTGTCAGACAAATCCACAATCAGCTGGATTTTTCTTTCCTTGATTAATCCATCCATCGTCGCCAACGCCTCCTTGATGGTGGAAGCCGGGTCCACATTGCTCATGGTCCAGTTCATCCGGCCGGCTTCCATCTTGGCGAGATCAAGAATTTGATCGATCAGGCGGGTCAAGCGCTCGCTTTCTTTTGTAATAATCCCCAGAAAATGCTGGCGTTCTTCATGAGTCGTACCATCCGCATCGAAAAGAATTTCACTAAACGCCCTAATGGATGTTAGGGGCGTTCGAAGTTCGTGAGAGATGGTGGAAAGAAAATCGTCCTTCAGGGAATCAAATTCTTTCAGGCGTTTATTTGCCCGTTGCAACTTAAGTGAGGTTTCTTCGAGTTCGGTGGACTTGACCTCCAGCATGCGACTGTATTCGATGACTTGTGTGGTTTCATCGAGAATCTGGAAGACTTCATTAAAGCTGACATTCTCGCCTTTTATCATGGAGCCGATAATGACCCTGGCCGTCGCCGAACCAATAGCGCCGGAAAGAACACTTTCCGCGTGCGCCAGCATTTTACTGTCTGCAATGTCATTTTCGTTCATGACAATGTTCTGATCACTGGCAAATGCCTGGAACCCCTTTTCGGCACGTTCCGTACCGACAAAACGGCCCACAAGCTCCTGCATCGAGCCGATGGTAGCCGTCCCTTGCCAGTACTGAGAGTCCTTCTGCCCCAGGTTTTCTTCAGAAACATCAACGAACAGGCTACCCTGGATGCGGTCGATGGGGCTTAGATCTCCCCACAAGGAAACCACGACATACCCACCGATGTTTGCCAACATGCTCCAGAACAAGGAGTGTGACAGGCTGTCAAATCCCTCCAGCCCGAACAAGGCATAGGGTTTCAGTGAATAAATGCCGAACAGGCCATCGCTGATAAAATTGATCGGCAGCCAACCAGACTGGGCGAATGATGGCAGCAACAAGGTGTAAAGCCATACCAGAAACCCGAGAGACAACCCGGTCAGCGCCCCCCTGCTTGAGCCCCCCTTCCAGAAAATACCGCCTATGATGGCCGGTGCAAACTGGGCGGCGGCGCTGAAGGATACAAGGCCAATGGTGACCAGCGAGTAGGATTCACTGGCGATACGGAAATAGCCGTACCCAAGCAGAAGAATAATCAGAATACTGGCGCGACGAATATTGAGCAGCAGGGCGGATAAATCCCCACGTTCTGTTAGATTAACCCATTCCCAGCGCAACAGGAGCGGCATCACCAGGTTATTACAAACCATTGTAGAGAGCGCTATTGAAGCGACGATAACCATCGATGTGGCAGCCGACAAACCACCAATAAAAGCAAAAAGGGCAAGTTGTGTCTGATCGAAGTGGAGAGGCACGGTGAGAACGAACATGTCCGCATCGCTAGCTAATCCCGCAAAGGAGATTTTGCCGCCAATGGCGATGGGAAGAACAAAAATGTTGATTACCAGAAGATACAGCGGGAACAGCCAGGCTGCCGTTCTGAGTTGTATTTCATCTCTGTTTTCAACGGCAGTAATATAAAATTGTCGGGGCAAGAACAGGATAGCGGCCATACTTAATATAGTCATCGTTACCCATTGACCGTATCCCTGATCATGATTGACCACAAATAAATGCGTCAGGCCATGGGCCATTGCCTGATAAAACAGATCACCAAATCCATCGAAAACGCTGAACGTGACAAAGAAGCCGACCGCCAAAAAGGCAAACAGCTTGATCAGGGATTCAAATGCAATGGCGGCGACCAGACCTTCATGATGTTCGCTTGATTCAATGTGGCGGGTTCCAAATAGAATAGCAAACAAGGCCAGGGCAATGGCCACAACCAGGGTCGTATCAATACCAAAGGGATTACCATAGGTCGGAAAATCCGTATTCTTAAATCCGACAATAAGATTGAAGCTCGTCGCAATGGATTTCAGTTGCAGGGAAATATAGGGTGTCGTGCCAATAACAGCGATGATTGTGACCAGTGAGCCCAAAGCAAAATTTTTGCCATAGCGAGTAGAAATGAAGTCGGCGATAGAGGTGATACGGTGGATTTTGCAAATTCTGATAATTTTTGCCAGAACGAACGACCAGACAACAAACACCAGTGTGGGGCCAAGATAGATCGGTAAAAAGTCCAGCCCCGTCTTTGCCGCCCTGCCGACACTTCCATAAAATGTCCACGACGTGCAGTAAACGGCGATGGAAAGGGTATAAATATAAGGATTATTAACCAGGCTTCGGCCCTGAGCAGCACGCCTTTCCCCATAATATGCGATGGCGAACAACAAGCCCAAATAGGCAAAGGAAACACCAACAACAAGGCCACCCTGCATCAGCTATCACTCTGCTTGTCTATTAGGGAATCTGATGAAGCGCCCGGATCATCAGTGCTCGCCTTCCGCCTCGCGCCATATGCGACAGCAGCTATAACCAGGCCCCAGAATCCGAATAGAACCACATAGGCGATGGGCAACCCCATAACCAGAACCGGCTTGTCAAAAATAGACACTATTGGCGGAAAAAGAACAAGAATACCGACGCAGAAAAGTGCAAGCGTCCATTCCTTTTTCCGGCCCGTGCGTCTCATTTGATTTCTGAAAACTCAACTGGGAGGAAGAACCCTTTAGGCATCGGCGATCCTATCTTCATTAACCAGTTCCAACACCCGATCCACAAGTTCGCGGGTTGAAAAGGGTTTGGTGATGTAATCGTCTGCGCCAAGATCCATCGCACGTTGCCGGTCTTCATCCCGGCTTTTCGCTGTTAGCATAATGACCTTGATGTCAGCCCATTCGGCGTTGCTCTTTATGGTCTCGCAAACTGAAAACCCGTCTTGCTTGGGCAACATAATGTCCAAAAGGACCACATCGGGCTTTTCTATTTCAATTTCGCGGACAGCTTGCGCACCGTTTTCGGCGACCCGGACATTAAGCCCTGCCTTTTTCATAATGAATTGTAATGACAGGACAATATTAGGTTCGTCCTCTGCCACCAGTACAGAATATGCCATCAAAAAGCAGTTCCTATAAGTAAATGCCATCAACCGACGCGGGGATACTACCCCATATCTTCGACCTTTGTCATTTACCCATGGAACTAAAATTTTTAGAAGAAAATCCCCGAAAGGAGATCGCTTCCAATAACTTAATTGGACATCAAAACCGGAGCAGTCATTTCCTTCAAAATGTTCTGGGTAACGCCTCCAAAAGCTTTTTCGCGCAAGCGTGAATGCCCATACGCACCCATGACCAGCAGGTCTGCGCCAGATTCCGCGAGGAAATTCAAAATAGCCTTATCAACGTCAATATCCCTCACCGTTTCACGCTCGATTCTGGCATTGATGCCATATTGAGCAAGATGGGCGGCAATATCGGCACCCGGGTCCTTACCATGTGCGCCCTGGCGATCTTCAGCATTGATGACCAGGATAATCACTTCCTCGCGATCCTGAAGAAGCGGAATTGAATCGTTTACCGAACGGGCCGCTTTGGCACCACCATCCCAGGCGACAACCGCCGTTTTTACGGGCTGAATTTTCTTCCCGACATAAGGAACCAGATAGATCGGACGACCGGATTCGAAGAGCGCCGCTTCCATCAAAGCCGTGTTAAAACTGGCGCCTTCCTTGTCATTATCGGTTTGACCAAGGATTGTTAAATCCGAATGACGGGCATGGAAGGCCAGGGCGCCCGGGGCCTTGGCGGCTGATTTTTCGATGGTGCCCGTATCAAAACTAATTCCTGCTTCATTTGCAGCTACTTCGAAGATTTCGATCGCCTTGCGCGCGGATTCTTCAACGGCTTTACGCTGGGCTTCCTTAAAACCCTTGGGCAACGCCTCACCGATATAAGCTGAAATAGTCGATTTGATCTTCAATGCGATGCCGTGGACATGAGCATCATGCTTGGTCGCCAGGGAAATAGCCGTTCTGATGCGGTGGCTGCATACCTCACTGTCATCCAGATGAACCAGAATATCTTTCATTTTCGTCAAATTCCTCTTGGCCATATGGGCCATAAATTGAAACGTCACACACCAAACTCCATAGCAATTTAAATTGCCAGAAATTCGTGACGTAGTTCCTCGTTTTCCAATACTTCCTGAGCCGAGCCGCTAAAGGCGACCTGCCCCATGTCAACAATCAATGCCGAATCCGCAAGCTTGAGAGCCGCTACAGCATTCTGCTCAACAATAATGGTTGTGATGCCAAGTTCCTTGACTTGAAGCAGGATTTTCTCGATTTCCTGGACAATGACGGGAGCCAGACCCTCGTAAGGCTCATCCAGGAACAGCAATTTGATGTCTCTGGCCAGGGCACGGGCGACGGCAAGCATTTGCTGCTCTCCACCAGACATGGTTACTGCGTCTTGCTTGCGACGTTCGGCAAGGCGCGGAAAATGATGGTAAATTTTGTCGATTTCCCAACCCATCGGCGGCGCTACCTGCGCCAGAATCAGGTTTTCCTCTACCGTAAGGCCACCGATGATACGGCGATCTTCGGGAACCAGTTGGATACCGGCGCGAGACGCTTCAAAAGCCTTCATCTTGTGTACAGCCTGCCCCTGCAGATAAATCTCGCCACAGGTAAGGGCTGGATCGTCAACGCGCGCCAGAGTCCGCAAGGTGGATGTTTTTCCGGCCCCGTTTCGTCCCAACAGGGCAAGAATTTCGCCTTCCTTAACCTCGAAGGAAATACCCTGAACGATGTATGATTCACCGTAATAGGCGTGAATGTCCTTAACGCTGAAGAACGGTTCTTTTTCTGGCGTGCTCATTCTTGTGCGGTCCCCAGGTATGCTTCTTTGACAAGTGGATCTTCCCGAACTTCCTCAGGCAATCCAGAGGCGATGATTTTGCCACGGGCAAGGACACTGACCTTGTCGGCCAGAGAGAACACAACATGCATATCGTGCTCAATGATGATCTTGGTCATGCCGCGCTCTTTTATTTTTTTCAAAAGATCAATAGTGGCGTTGGTGTCGTGGCGGGCCATACCGGCGGTTGGCTCATCCAGCAGCAGTAGCCGCGGATGCAGGATAAGACACATGCTCAGCTCAAGACGACGCTTGTCGCCGCGAGACAGGCTCCCGGCAACCATCCCCATCTGTTCCTTCAAGCCAACGTCACCAAGAATATGCTCGGCCTCATCGCGAATCTCATTCTGGTTGCGCATGGCTAAGTGCGGATTGAACCTGAACGAACCATCCCGTTTGGAAAGCGCCGGTAGCATGACGTTATCAAGTAGAGACAATTCCGGAAAAATCTCGGGGGTTTGGAAAACACGGGCAACGCCAATTTGAGCGATTTCGTGCGGTTTTTTTCCCGTCAATTCTTCCCCATCAAAGGTGACCTTGCCTGAATCGGGTTTCAGGCGGCCGACGCAGACATTCAACAGGGTCGATTTACCCGCCCCGTTGGGCCCAATGATGGCATGGGTTTTGCCTTCTTCCACATGCAGGTTGACGTCTGCCAGCGCCCGCAATCCGCCGAAGCTTTTTTGAATGTTATCTAAGTGAAGTACCAGATTTTCCATATGCCTGCCCTCACTCAGCTGCTTGGTTTTGTGGAGAAGAATCGGAGTTTTTGTTTTTTCCATAGCCGAACACTCCGCCAAATTTCTGGAAGCCTTCGACAATTCCACCGGGCAGGAAAATAACCACGATCATAAACAACAATCCCAAGGTCAAATGCCAACCACCGCCAACAAACAGGCTGACAACCTGGACAACGACATCTTCAACGCCATCGGGTAGGAACGAGAAAACCTCGTGCAACAGGTTTTTGTTGAATGACGAGAAAATATTCTCGAAATACTTGATCAGCCCGGCCCCAAGCATGGGTCCGATAAGGGTTCCAACCCCTCCAAGAATAGTCATTAACACAACCTCGCCCGAAGCCGTCCATTGCATGCGCTCTGCACCCGCCAAAGGATCGGTAACCGCCAGAAGCGATCCTGCGAGCCCTGCGAACATGCCGGAAATCACAAATGCCGAAAGCATATAAGGCTTGGTGTTTAAGCCGGTATAATTCATCCGGTTCTGATTGGATTTTATACCCCTGAGCATCAACCCGAAAGGTGACCTAAAAATTCTCAACGAGATGAAAAAGCATACTATCAGCAATATGGCGCAGAAATAAAAGCCCGGATAACCGCTCATTTTCAGGCCGAACAAATTGGTAGAGGGCAAACCCTCTTCAACCGTGATGTACATGGAATCGATCCAGCGCGGATCATTGATGGTCAATTGCAAACCGGTTTCACCGTTGGTAATCGGCGTCAGCACCGAATAAGCCAGATTATAAGACATCTGAGCGAAAGCCAGTGTCAGGATGGAGAAGTAAATTCCCGAACGCCTGAGACTGATATAACCAATCAAGAAGGCCAACAGGCCCGCGAAGATAACGCCGAAAAAGACCGCCGGAACAACGTTCATCGTGAACAGCTTGAACGACCACACGGCAGCGTAGGAACCAACGCCCAGGAATGCTGCATGTCCGAACGACAGATATCCGGTCAGACCAAACAGAATGTTAAAGCCAATGGCGAAGATGCCGTAGATGGCAAATTTCTGAAGCAAATCAGGATAGGCAGCACCCAGGGGTGAAAGCCAGATCGGCATCAGCAAAATTGCCGCAGAAAACACCAGCAACAGATTTGTATCGTTTAAAAATCTTTGTTTCATCTTAATCGTCCATCACGCCGGCACGGCCCATCAAGCCACGCGGAAGCGTTAAAAGGATGACCACGGCAACCAGATAAATGATGATTTGGTCAATACCGGGAATGATGCTTTTCACCTCGTTCATTGAAGCAAATGACTGAACGATGCCGAGCAGGAACCCAGCGGTAACCGCACCACCTAGTGAACCCATCCCACCAACGACGACGACGACAAAGGACAGCACGAGGAAATCCATACCCATGTGATAATCAGGTGGCAGTATTGGGGTGTACATAACGCCTGCCGTACCCGCAACCACGGCGGCAATAGCAAAAACGATAGTGAAGCGTCGCTGAATATTAATGCCCAGCAAACCAACCGTTTCCCGGTCGCGCATACCAGCGCGAACGACCATTCCATACGTTGTAAATTGTAAAAAGGAGAAGACCGCAAAGATCATCACGCCGGAAAAACAAAGATAAATCAGTCGCCACCAGGGATAGACAAGGGATTCGCCCAATCCAAACCAGAGACCAACATTGGCGCTGCCAGCAACAATATCCGGCGCTGCCTGGGGAATTGGATTTGCTCCAAATGAGGCTTTGATGAGTTCCTGGACCACAATTGCCAGCCCGAACGTAACCAAAATCTGGTCAGCGTGGGCGCGTTTGTAGAAATGACGAATAAGCCCACGTTCCATCGCGTAACCGACGAGCACCATAAAGGGGATCGCGATCAGGATCGACAGCGGCACGGCATAGTCAATAATTGCCTCGCCCGTATCTCCGAACCAGATTTTCAAATAGGGTTCATCTTTATACGCCGCAAACATAGTGACGCTTTCGTCTTTAACCTTAACTGAAAGTGTCAGCAGTTTTCTGAATGTAACCGCACAGAAGGCGCCGAGCATAAAGATCGCGCCATGGGCGAAGTTAACAATGCCCAATGTGCCGAAAACCAGTGTCAGGCCCAGCGCTATCAATGCGTAGGCAGCACCTTTATCAAGGCCATTGAGAATCTGAATTAAAATTGAGTCCATGGTCATCCACCAATGGTGTTCCCGCCAAATTGGCTGGGGAATAGTTCTTTAGGTCGAATAGAAAAAGTCGGGCTGGCGGCCCGTTTTGAGCCGCCAGCCCGATAGATCGAAAAAACTAGACCTTATAGGGGCCAAGTTCTCCACCGAAGATTTTCGGATCGTATTCAACCTGGCTACGAGGTGTGGTTTGAACAACCTCCAGAAGATCGAACTGCGAGCTCGGGTTCTGGTTACCACGCACAACTAGGACATCCTTGAAGCATTGGTGATCAGCAGCGCGATATTCGGTAGCGCCGTTACCCATCCCGTCAAACGAGAAGCCTTCCAGAGCCTTGATGACTTCCGGCGGATAGAACGTGCCGGCCATTTCACATGCATTGGCATACAACAAAGTCTGGCAATAGCAGGTGTGAGCGGCCATTGAAGGAGGGAAGCCGTATTCAGCACCGAAAGCTTTAACAAAGGCCTGCGAGCCAGCATCTTTCAGCGACCAGTTCCAGTTGGTGGAACCAAGGATACCCTTGATGTTTTCACCAGCGCCCTGAGCCATCAGACGGGAGAACAACGGAACAACGATTTCGAAGTTCTTGCCATTGACCTGCTTGTCACGCAGACCGAACTGAATGGCCTGGGTCAGGGAGTTGATCATATCCTTACCGTAGTGGTTAAGGACCAGCACGTCGGCGCCCGAGTTCAGAACCGGGGTGATGTACTGCGAGAAGTCACCAGCGCCAACCGGCGTTTTGACGTGGGCGACGTTTTCCCAACCGATGCCCTTGATACCATCCATGCCATCAACATTATCCGAACCTTCGGTGAAGGCGCGCATGGATTGTTCCTGGGTCCAGCCCCAGGTGTAATCGGCGGTCAGGTGGTAAGCACGACGATCGTTTCCGATTTCTTTTTCCAGAACAGGGCCGAGAGCAGCACCGGACATATAAGCGTTGAAGAAGTGACGGAAACCATACCGGCGTTTGTCTTTACCCGTGGTGTCGTTGGAGTGGGTCAGGCCAGCCATGAAGATGATGCCGGCTTCCTGGCACATGCCCTGCACAGCAACTGCAACACCGGAAGAAGAACCGCCGGTAATCATCAGCGCGCCGTCTTTTTCGATCATGCGCTTGGCAGATGCACGAGCTGCGTCGGACTTGGTCTGCGTGTCACCGGTCGTGAAGGTAACTTTCTTGCCCAAGATGCCGTTACCTTTAAGCGAAGAAGGCTTGAAGGTGTTCATCATGCCGCCGTCGCCTTCACCGTTCAGGTGCTTGACAGCAAGCTTGTAGGCGCGCAACTCATCGGCGCCCTCATCGGAATACGCACCGGTCTGCGGAACGTTGAAGCCAAGCGTAACGCTGGCTTTATTGCCGGGATCGTTTGCGAAGGTTTCTGCCCAGGCGTTGCGAGAGAAGAAAAGAGGTGTGGCGCCAATGGTTGCCGCGCCTGCTGCGCCAAGCTTAAGAGCCTGACGACGGTTGAGTTTGCTAAAATCGCTCATGAATTTTCCCTGTTAATGTGTGGGGCTGCCAAAACAGCCAGTCAATACACGCACGCCCAAAAGACGGCCTTTGTGTCATTCTTTATTCGGACAGGGTATCAAACCCGTCGACACCCTTCCGTAGAGGACGTCAACTTTTCACAAATAACCCGTAATGGGCAATAACATATTGATTATATGTTTATTTTCATGTTAATTTGAAAATGTAATTTTTGTAAATTAGTAAATTTTGTAAATTTTTCTTTGCCCTTCAAAAAGGTGCGTCATGGCTAAAAACCCCAGGATGGGCAACAAGTTACGATCATTTCGCAAAGATCGCGGCCTGTCGCAAGTTGATTTGGCCGCTAAAATGGGCATTTCTGCCAGTTATCTGAATTTGATCGAACACAATCAACGCAACCTGACGGTGCCGTTACTGCTCAAGATCAGTGACATCCTCAATATCTCCCTTCAGGCTTTCTCGCCCCAGCAAGAAGGCTCGCAAATAGCAGAATTGACCGAAATCCTGAAAGACCCCCTTTACGAGGGACTTGAAGCCAGTGAAGGCGATATCGGGGAGCTGGTTTCAAGCTCCCCTGCCTTATGTCAGGCTTTGACGAAAACTTACGGCGCTTACCGTAATTTCATGGAAGACTTTCAGGTGCTGAATGAAAGGCTGGCGCAGGACCCCTTGCTTTCCAGCAACATACACAGGCTGCGCACACTGCTGACATCCATCGTCTCGTTTTCGGAAATCCTTCACGACAATGCGGACCTTGATCCGAACGAGCGGCAAAATTTCCAGAGGATCGTTCTCGACGAAAGTGAAAACCTGAGCAAAACCGTTAATTCCATGCTTGAGATTGTCTCTGGCGAGGGCCTGGCCGCAACCGTGTCCGACATCACCCCCCATGAAGCAGTCACTGACTTTATACAAGCCCACGACAACTACTTTCCTGAACTGGAAGACGCCGCCCAGGAATTACGCCGGGAAGCCGGATTGGAAAGTGTGTCGGTAAGGGCGAGGCTGGTTGGTTATCTTCTGGACCGACACGGTGTCAGCGTCGAAATCGCCGCCGACGAATCCCAGGATAACGGCGCCTCATTTTATGAAGAAACCAAACGCCATCTGATTCTGCCCATGTCGCTTCCCGCCCCCAGCATCAATTTCCACCTCGCCTTGATGATCTGCCAATTATCATACGAAAAAATTCTGGATCGACTGACCGATACAAGATTGTTGGCAACTGAGGCCTCAAGAAACAAAACCAAAGCGGCGCTTGCGTCTTACTTTGCCGGTGCCTGCCTGTTGCCTTACGACGAATTCCTGAAGGCGGCAACGGATACCCGTTACAACATTGAACTTCTTCAAAGACGTTTTTCAGCCAGTTTCGAGCAGGTTTGCCACCGCTTGACCACATTAAGAAAACCCAATGCTTCTGGCATTCCCCTACATCTGATCCGCGTTGATTTAGCCGGTAATATCTCGAAGCGATTTAGCGCCTCAGGCATGCGCATTCCCCGATACGGCAGTGCCTGCCCCAGGTGGATTATTCATCACGCCTTTTTGACCCCGGGGGTTATTTGCTCACAGGTTACCTTGATGCCAGATGGAAACCGTTACTTCTCCATCGCCCGAACCTCATCCAAACCCAGCCTGGCCTACGGCCATCCAGGTCGGCATTATTCCATCGGCATCGGTTGCCAGATTACATTCGCAGATCAAATGGTTTATTCCGATGGCCTGCATGTGGATTCCCCTCAACTAGCGGTCCCTGTCGGCATTGCCTGTCAATTGTGCGACCGGGCCAACTGTCGCCAGCGCGCCGCACCACCGCCGCCCAAGTCCATCATCCCGCCCGTTGAAAGAGGAAGGAACATTTCACCCGGTATCGGTGATGTTTGATATTTGCAGAAATCGCGCCCCCGTTCTAACATCTCTTGGGGCTAGCAAACGGCAATTATTAAAGAGTACCCGGGGATAGTTATGCTGAAGTGGATTTTCGGAAAACGCAAAGGCAAGCGAAAAGCCAAGCCCGGCATTGGTAAAAAACCCCCTTACGAAAAAGCACGGGACATCGCCGGTGAAGGCAACCTGGAAGAGCGACGCAAACTTGCCGCCCACGAAGATATGGAACCTGAAATTCTATATTTTCTGGCATCGGACAAGGCACCAGAAGTGCGTCGGGAAATCGCCGAAAATGCAGGCACCCCACTGCAGGCCGACGCCCTTCTCGCCAAAGACCCCAATGAGGAAGTTCGTTGCGAGCTAGCGCGTAAGATCAGCCGCCTTATTCCCGAACTAAAGCCCGAGCAGAATGAAAAACTGGCGGATATGGCAATGAATGTCTTGACCACCCTGGCCCGTGATGAATTACCTAGGGTCAGGGCCATCGTCGCCGAAGAACTGAAACACGCAACCAATGTACCGAAGGATGTGATCAAGGGCCTGGCCGAGGACCTCGAGGATATTGTCTCCGCCCCCATCCTTGAATATTCGCCCCTGCTGAGTGGCAAAGACCTGTTGCAGTTGATCGCCAGTGGCATGAAAAGCAAAAAACTGGCCGCGATTGCCAGCCGTCGAAATATTAATACCAAGGTGGTTGAAGCTCTGGTCAATACGGGCGAGTCCGAAGCCGTTCACGGAGTTCTCAAGAACAAAACTGCCAACATCAACGACAACACCTACGACAAGATTTCCGTGCAGGCAGAAGGTCAGGAAAGCATTCAGCATTTGATGGTTAATCGTGATGACTTGCCGATGAGGACGATCCAGCGCATTTCCCGCTTCGTTAACGGTAGCCTGATGGAAGCCCTGATGAAACGTCACAGTGAACAAAAGGAACTGGTCGACGAGTTACGCGCCACAGTAAAGGAACGCATTGATCGTGGCGAGACACTGGATACGGAAGCCCCGTTTGAAGATGACTCTTACGAACCCGCATCGATCCGGGTTGAAAAAGATTTTGCCGCAGGCCTCCTGAACGAAGAACGACTGGATCAGGCCCTCAAGGATAACGATAATACATATGTGCGCTTTGCCCTTGGCAAGCTTTCCGGGTTCGAGACAGAAGACGCATCCAAGATGATCAATACGGGACTTGGCAAGGCCATCGTCTCGCTGTCGTGGAAATCGGGTTTAAGCATGGGCATGGCCGTCAAACTGCAAACCCAGATCGCCCGAATCAAGCGCGGCAGTTTGTTAACCGCCGACGCGGATGGCCGCTATCCCATTACCGAAGACGAAATGGACTGGTATCTGGAAAGCTTCCTTTAGATCAAAAAGCCAGAATATGGCTATTCGGCAGGAGTTGGATGGTAAACCCCGTCCAGTCCCAGGTATTCGGAGCCATCATTCTTATAGAAGGTTTCCGCTCCAGCATCGGCCAGGACTTGCAACATTTTGGGAATGTGCCGACCTTCTGACTTCAGGCGTTCCATCATCCGCTGCGCTCCCAAAGCGTCGATCATCTCGAATGGTCCCCTTGCCCAGGCAAAGCCCCAGCGCATGGCTCGATCAATGTTGACCACATCGTCGGCAATTTGAGGGACCAAATCAGCGGCGTAGCTGAGCACCGCCGATGTCATGTCCCAACTGAATTTACCCTGGGCATCATCGGTGAAAAGCCCATCCAGGGTGGAATGGACATCATCCAACTGAACCTTTTCAGAAACCCGCCAGTCCCCGGCGGCAAGATCGAACACTTCGAGCGTTTTTGATCCATCGTCATGCTTGATCATACGGTAGAAACCACCGCCAGTCTTGCGGCCGAGTTGCCCGCGCTCAAGCAGCGCATGAACCGACGGGGGAAAGGCTGTGAAGTCCACACCCATATCACCGGCGGGAAGATTGATCGCCAGATTCTTTCCAACAAGATCCATGACATCCAGTCCGATCAGGTCGATCAGGCCATAAAGGCCCGTCGGCGGCAGGCCAACAGGTTTTGACATCAAGGCATCAATGGTTTCCATGGACAAACCATCCTCAAGCGCTTGCTGAGCCTGATGCAGCCCCATCAGCATCCAGAAACAACCGATACGGTTTCCGATAAAGTTGACCGTATCCTTGGCGTAAACAACACCCTTTCCCAAAACCCCGCCACAAAAAGCCGCTAGGGATTCAATGACGGCGGGATCCGTATCTTCACCCGGCACCAGTTCCATCAGGCGCATCACCTTCACCGGATTAAAGAAGTGGGTAACGGCGATATCGCGACGCAGGCGTTCCGGCATATCTTCGATGATGTCCTTTAAGGGGATGCCCGACGTGTTGGTGCTGATGACCGAACCCTGTTTACGCACTGCCTCGACGCGTTTAAACAGATCTCGCTTGGTCTCAAGGTCTTCAACAATCGCTTCACAGATCCAGTCGTAATCGGCGATCTTGTCCAGATCATCTTCGAATGTTCCCAGGGTGATATTTTCAGCTTTTTCTGGATCATCAACTGCAGGGGGACGACCACTGACGATGCGCTCCAGGGATTTCTGGGCTGCTTCCATGGAAATATCCAGAATCAGGACTTTCCGGTCCTTCTGGGCGCAAAGCCCGGCAATGCCTAACCCCATGGTGCCGCCGCCAAGTACGGCAATAGAATTGATTTCAATGGTCATAACCAGGTTGCTCCTTCGTGTGTATAATTTTGCGTTTAGCTAAAGGGACAGGGCGCGGAAGTAAAGGGTGAAAAATTCCCGCGAAAGCATCCGGCTCTTGTTTTTTTTCGCCAGAAAGGTAATGAGTAAGGCATGTCAGATCAAAATTCACAATCAGCCCCCGTCATTCGTGCCGCTGCTGTCCTGTACACCCCTGCAACGACAGCAGAATTCGTCTTGTCGGACTTTGCCGACGAGTTGAAAGCCCAGGGGTTGAAAGTCGGCGGACTGGTTCAGGAGTTCCTTTCCGACGGTGAAGGCAACAGAATTGGCCTCGACGCCATAGAGGTCGACACCGGAGCGCGAATTCCCATCAATCGCCCGACCGAAAGCGATAAAATTAACGGTGTCTGTTCCCTGGATCGTTCGGCCCTGACTGAATCGACCAGCGCCTTGCGCCGCGCCATCGCCGACAAGGTCGATTTGATCGTCGTCGAAAAATTCGGTGAACAGGAACAAAAAGGCAGCGGACTGTCGGATGAAATCCTTGCCGCCATGGCCGAAGGCATTCCAACCATCGTCCTGGTCCCCGCAGTCGCCCTTGAAGAATGGAATTCTTTTTCAGGTGGCATGGCCGACCTTCTACCGTGTTCGCCGGAAGCCGTTCGCCGCTGGTGGAACGATTAAGACAGAACGACCAGAACGACACTGGAAACGACCAGCGCGATGGTGATTACCGTACGAAGGGAAATGGTCTCGCGCTTGAAGATCAACAGGCTCATCAAAATAGTGAAGACCGGCGAACAGGCAACGATGGGCGCAACGGTTAACAGTTGTCCGAACTTCAACGCCGTGTTTATGGAATAAACCGAGATTCCATTCAACGCCCCGGCAAGTGCGAACCAGCCATAGCCCCATGAAATTTTTGAATAACTTCGCTTTTGCATCCGAAAAGCAACCAGGGCGACAATGAGCGATACGCTGTAGCCTACCAGCCCGGCAAAAAAAGGACTTGGCAATTCCTGAAAACCAATCATGGTGATCGGGTGCCCTACGGCCCGGAAAAAAGCCGCCCCCAGCGGCAATATCAAGGCCCACAAGGGCCAACTGCGGGCGACGCCTCCCGGCCTGATCGCCGTTACCGCAACACCGGCAACAACCCCGGCCGTTCCAATAGCAATAGGCCAAGTCGGCGATTCACCAAGCCACAACACGGCAAAGATGGCCGCAAATATGGGGTTTGTTGCGGCTATTCCGCTGGTCAGGGTTGGCCCCATTATCTTGACGCTGGCGACGGCAAGATTGGCTGACATGAAGGGGCGAAAAAGACCGACGATGGCAAACATGGCGGCAGCAGATGTCAGCCAATAAGCCGATTCAATAAAGAAAGGCGACAAGGTCCAATACATCACCGCCGTTGTTCCGATATTGACGATGGCGCCTGAACGCGGGTCGACCAACCCCAAGCCCAGGTTTTGTATCTGTATGGATAGTGCAAACAAAAATGCTGACAGCACCGCCAGTAGCGCCGGGAAATAAGGCATCTCACTCATCGCGAGGCCAATTCAGGAATATACATTCTGATTATTCAGCGGCGCGGCGCCTCGGAGCTTTTTGTGATTTTTTCGCTTTAGCTTTTATCGGCTTTGCAGGTTTCAGATCTATGCCTTGCGCCCGCGCCGCGATATCGTCCAGACCCTCACCCAAAGTCGGGCGCGGACTGTCATAATAACAGCCTATTGCAGGGGTGTCCGTCATCCGCGCTAATGCCATGGCCGCCATAAGATCGCCGGTGTCATGGTTATCGGGTAAGGCGCGTACGGACATTCCCAGATTTTGGTATGTCTTCGCGGTCTTGTCGAAGGTAACGCAAGGTGAAAGCACATGCAGGTAGGAGAACCCCTTGTGGGCCAGCGCCTGTTCGATCATGCCCGCCATGTGATGGGGGTTGCCTGCGTATGCTTGCCCAACCCATGACGCCCCATAGGAAAGAAGCATCATTAAGGGATTCAAAGGCACATCGTGATTTTCAAAGGGCGACGTTGTTGTCTTGAAACCAAGGATCGACGTTGGTGAGGTCTGCCCCTTGGTCAGCCCGTAAATACCGTTGTCGAACAGAATGTACGTTAAATCAACATTGCGTCGTGCAGCGTGGGGAATATGGGCGCCACCGATAGCAAACCCGTCGCCATCGCCGCCCACAACTATCACCGTCAAGTCATCATTGGCGGTCTTGATCCCCGTCGCCACGGGCAGAGCGCGACCATGAAGGCTGTGAAATCCGTACGTGTTGACAAAAAATGGAAAGCGCGACGCACAGCCAATGCCGGAAACCACGACAGTTTCATCGGGGTCAATCGCCAGATTGTTCAAGGCCGACGTCATGCCTTCAACGATTGAAAAATAGCCACACCCGGGGCACCATGTGGGCAGGGATTTCGAACGATATCCCAGGCGACCGCTGTCCTGAATTTCTTCAAGCTTTTCTTCCAGATAGACCGGTTTCTCGATGTTTGACATCTTTAACCTCACTTTGAGCAACCTGGGTTCGATTGGACGCTGGTAAGTTGCTCGATTTCCTCAATAACAATCAAACAATCTGCATTTAACTGTTTTCATTTAAATGCAGTTTGATCTAGCTCGCCAGTTTACGGCGGCCTTTTTTCCTGCTCGCCAAACGGCGAATTTCTTCAAGAATATCTTCAACGTGCATAGGGGCGCCATGAACCCGGTTTAGCCGCGTCACTGCCCGCCCCGTCGCCCCGGTCAACAGGTTGGCGAACTGTCCTTCGTAATTCAGTTCCGGTACCAGAACTTCTGCGCTGTCAGCAAGAAGGGCATTGATCGGCTCCATGGGCAGGGGCGACAGCAACACGACCTTCATTGCCGAACAGCGGATACCTTCTTTCCTGGCCGCAATCATGGCTTCAAGAATTTCACCAAAGGTTGAGCCCCAACCGATAAGGGCGACATCCACCTTGCCCTTGTCGCCAAAACGTTTTGACATGGTGATATCGGGATAACGTACCACCGGAAGCAGTTTCTCATGGCGCTTTTGACTCATTTTCGGATGGGCGTCATCACTAGGCCGCCCGTTTTCATTATGTTCCAACCCTGTAACCGTGTGGCGATGGTTCTTGTCGCCCGGAACGGCACGCGGGCTGATAAAGTCCTTGGTCAAGGCGAAACGATGATAAGGCTGGTCTTTCCTTAATTTGCCGACCGGCTTGGAACAATTGGCCTTGAAAGGATTTTTGTCTGGAAATTCAACCGCCTCGTAGCGGTTGGAAAGATACAAATCCAGCAAAACAACGACGGGGGTCTGGAAACGTTCGGCAAGCTCAAAAGCCTTTCCTGCGCATTTGTAACAGCCTTCCACATTGGTCGGCGCGAGCACAATGCGCTGACCGTCCCCGGCAGCACCGAAAACGGCAATGTTCAAATCAGATTGTTCGGTCTTGGTCGGCATGCCGGTGCTGGGTCCACCGCGTTGTGATACGAAGATAACAACCGGAACCTCGGCCATTGTGCCAAGGCCCATCATTTCCGACATCAATGCAAAGCCGGGACCTGACGTCGCCGTCGCAGCCCGCGCACCCGCATATCCCGCACCGATGGCCGCCGATATAGCCGAAATTTCATCTTCGGATTGCAGCATTCGCTTTCCGTGCGCAGGAAGGTCGCTTGCGAGGCGTTCCATGATTGTTGTTGCAGGCGTAATCGGGTAACCGAAGAACGTATCCAGGCCCGCATCCATGCAACCCTTGGCGATAGCGCCATTACCGCTCATCATCACCAAATCACCCTTACTGGCCTTTTTCGGGGGCGGATTAAGATATCCATCGTCCAGTCTGAAAGTGTCCTGACCAACCTGATAAGCAACATCGAAAGCCTCGATATTAATTTTTGTCAGGGCGGAGGGCTTGGTTTTGAACTTGTTGGAAATAACCGCGTAAAAAACATCTCGGGGCATATCGTACAGACCCGCCAGATAGCCCACCGCAGCGATGTTGCGTGAGCGCGCGGAACTTGTCACCCGTTCGGACAATTCGCGGAAGGAGACCCCATAAGGCAGATGCGAAGACGATAGATGCCCGGATATATGGCTTCCTTCAGGCATCATCGAAACCGGCGTATCCTCATATATGACAGCACCAAAATTTTTTACTTCGCCCACATGGGGAATGGCGTGAGAGTCATCCAGGGATATCAGCACGTCTGATTGTGGTTTCAGTGAAAAAGCCTGCTCGGACGTCACCCGGACTCGTGAAATACATTTGCCGAAACCCCTTATTTCAGGCGGATAGACATCAAAAGCGATGACGTTGTAACCAGCCATGGCCATGGCCCGTTTAAGGATGTCACCGGCGGCAATGGTTCCATCACCGGCTGAACCACAGACGGCAATCTGGATATCGGTCGCTTTATTCAGGATTTTTGCCATGACCTGTCTACCTGTACATCCAGTAGGGCGAATCGATTTCGCCTTGTTTGTTGATATAT
>JADHSW010000187.1 GCA_016776705.1 Rhodospirillales bacterium | reverse complement strand
CTGAAGACGGCGATGTACACAACCCGCAGGCTTTCGCAAATGACGCCCTGTTCCAGCCGGAATCCCGCGCCGCCCTGAGGAAGATCATCAATCTGGGCCTGACCGACGCTTACCGGGCCATGACATCGGAAACCGGGCGCTATACGTGGTGGGGCTATCAGGCCGGTGGCTGGCAAAAAGACCACGGCGTCAGGATCGACCACCTGCTGCTAAGCCCCCAGGCCGCCGACCGCCTGCAAGGCTGCGACATAGACCGCACCCCGCGAGGCTGGGAAAAACCATCGGACCACACGCCGATCTGGTGCGAGTTGAGGGATTGATATGACGGAAACACACGAAGGCGGATGCCAATGCGGACGTGTTCGTTATCGGACCTCTGGCAAGCCAAACAACACAACGAACTGCCATTGCACCCAGTGCCGCATGGCCGCCGGGGCGGTTTATGTAACGTGGAGCGAATATCCCGCGGAAGCTGTAACGTTCACCACCCAGCGCCCGCAGTATTTCCGATCATCGGACGCAGCCGAAAGGGGCTTTTGCCCGTCGTGCGGAACGGCGCTGACGTTCTGTTATTTTGACGGCGACACCATCGATATCGCCACAGCAACCCTTGATGACCCCGGTGTTTTCACACCCGGCGATCACCTGTGGATCGACGACAAGGTGGCGTGGGTGAACATCAATGATGGTTTGCCGCAATACCCTCGTGAGCGGGGCAGCACCTAATTCCCGGCTGCCAATGTAATCACCCCCAGCAGGCTTTTTGCGCTAATCGGTTTTTCAAGATAGCCATGGATGGCATCATTTGTGGAGCGCTCCCGCAGGGTTTCAATTGACAGGCCGGTCATGATGATCACTTTTGAAGGTAATTTCATTTCCTTGACCTTTAAGGCGAATTCGCCGCCGTTCATTTCGTCCATAACCCAGTCGCAAAGAACCAGATCGGCAGGACGGTTGATCAAGGCGTCAAGGGCGCTGACGGAACTTTGTTCAACTTTTATACGGCGAAGGCCAAGCGCCCTGAGGATGGTTTCCACCAAAAGAAGAATTTTTTTATTGTCGTCAACGACCATGACCGAAATGGTTTTCAGGTCCCCGTCTCCTCCTTGAGCCCGTTCGTCTTCCATAAAACGCAGGGAACCCGCATTGGCAATTGCATCAGGTTTTTCCAGACAATCGTGACGGTAATCAAGATCGTGACCTGTAATATGATCGATCAGCCAGTCATTTAAAAAACTTCGAAATTCCACGGCGCTGAAAACTTCTGGATCGGCGCGGAATTTTTTGTCAATTTCCCGCACTTCGTTTGCCAGGGAGTGGTGAATTTCCCGGTGATTTTTCAGACCTTGATAGCCGGCAAGTTCCATCATTTTTTCTTCGCGGAAAAAATGATACTCGGTGTAATCGAAAAGTGCGCCCAGTATGCTCGACAGAATCGCCGACTCATCTCGTGAGTTGATGGATTCGTTTGCCTGTTTGATCAGATCAACCAATAGCCGATGATCGGCATCGATAAATGGTATGCCAACCTCAAAATCTTTGCTCCACTGCACGAAATTACTTTCCCCGTTCCAACAGGTTTATTGCACGACGCACAGTGCATCGGGTCAAAATGGCGCGCATTTAATGAAGAGGATTTCCCCTCAACAAATAAACGAAGAGTCACAAAAAATAACCCTTCGTCGTGTACATACCCCTGCCTTAACAATCAGCATTGTTGTTATTGGAACAGTGCCAGTCAACACTACTTTTAAAGATCAGGAATTATTTATTCAACCTGGGATACATCGCGAACAGCGCCCCTGTCGGCTGATGTCGCCAAGGCAGCATATGCACGCAATGCTTGCGACACGACACGATTTCGCTTTGGCTTCCATGCGTCCTTGCCCTTGGCGTCCATGTCGATGCGGCGCTGGGCCAGTTCGTCATCGGACAATTTGACATGGACAGATCGATTCGGAATATCGAATTCGATTATGTCACCATCTTCAATCAGGCCGATGGCTCCGCCCGCAGCAGCTTCGGGCGACACGTGGCCGACGGAAAGCCCTGACGTCGCGCCGGAAAAGCGCCCATCGGTGATCAGGGCGCAGGCCGTTCCCAGCCCCAGGGATTTCAGATAGCTGGTCGGGTACAGCATTTCCTGCATGCCCGGTCCGCCCTTGGGGCCTTCGTAGCGAATCACCACCACATGGCCCTCCTTGACCTCGCCGCCAAGGATTCTGGCAATGGCGTCATCCTGACTGTCCACGACAAAGGCTTCACCGGAAAATGTGTAGCAGCTTTCATCGACGCCTGCGGTTTTCACGACACAGCCGTCCCGGGCGATGTTGCCATACAGCACAGCCAGTCCGCCTTCGGAACTGTAAGGGTGGTCCATATCGCGGATGCAGCCTGCTGCACGGTCCAAATCCAGGGTTTCATACTGGTTAGATTGCTTGAAGGCCTCAATTGTTTTCACGCCACCGGGAGCAGCACGGTAAAAGGCCTGTACGTTGTCACCGGCGCGGCGCACGTCCCACTTTTCGATTGCGTCACCGATGGTGGTTTCGTGAACCGTGGGGACGTCTGTGTGTATCAAGCCGGCACGTTCCAACTCGCCCATGATGGCGAGGATGCCACCGGCGCGGTGAACGTCTTCCATGTGATAATCAGGGTGGGACGGGGCGACCTTGCACAGGTTGGGAACCTTGCGTGACAACTCGTCCATATCCTTCATGGTAAAATCACATTCGGCTTCGCTGGCAATGGCGAGCAGATGCAGCACCGTATTGGTCGATCCGCCCATGGCGATATCGACGCTCATGGCGTTCTCGAAACCTTTTTTGGAAGCCATGGAACGCGGCAGTACGGATACATCGTCGTTTTCGTAGTACCGCCTGCACAGATCGACAATTGTTTGCCCTGCCTGCAGGAACATATCCTTGCGGAAAGCATGGGTCGCCAGCACCGAGCCATTGCCTGGCAAGGCCATGCCAAGGGCTTCAGCCAGGCAATTCATTGAATTGGCGGTGAACATGCCGGAACACGAGCCACAGGTCGGACAAGACGAGCGTTCGTATTCAAGGGCATCTTCGTCGCTGACGTCTGGGCTGGCACCCTTGACCATGGCATCGACCAGATTGATTGATTGTTCCTTATCGCCAACCTTGATCTTGCCCGCTTCCATCGGCCCGCCAGAGATCATGACGGTTGGCACGTTTAGCCGCATGGACGCCATCAACATACCCGGCGTGATCTTGTCGCAGTTGGAGATGCAGACCATGGCGTCGGCGCAATGGGCGTTGACCATGTATTCGACAGAATCGGCAATGAGTTCGCGTGACGGCAGGGAATACAACATGCCGTCATGCCCCATGGCGATACCGTCATCGACGGCAATGGTGTTGAATTCCTTGGCGACGCCGCCTGCGGCTTCGATCTCGCGGGCGACCATCTGGCCCAGGTCTTTAAGATGAACATGCCCCGGTACGAATTGGGTGAAGGAATTGACGACGGCGATGATCGGCTTGCCGAAATCGTCATCGGTCATGCCCGTGGCGCGCCATAGTCCGCGAGCGCCAGCCATGTTGCGGCCGTGGGTCGAAGTCCGTGAGCGATATTCAGGCATGATCAAAATTCCTTGGGGTTTCAGGACTGTGTTTTGCGCACAATAATACCCGTAGCAGGGTCTTGAAAGCCCTTATTTACGAGGCTTTATCCGCAATATTTTTAAGGAGATCTTCGCGCGCCCGGTCGTACTGTCTTTTCAGTTTGCTTTGCAGGGAGCGGTGCTCGTCCTTCAATTCCTTTTCCATGCGCTTGATGCGACGGGTCAAATCTTCGACCCGGTGCAAGGACCTTACGCGCTGGCGGGCCTGATGGCGGCGGAAGTATTTCATCAACTGCCATTCACCAACGATGGCCAGCAGGACAATGCCGGTAATGCCAAAGATTATGGCAACAACAAGATACTGAACCTTGTCATAGGCGAACAGCGTGCCCCAAAAACCAACGGTGACCAACGAAGAAGCAACGGTGAACAAAAGGCGACGGGTTACCACGTCTTCATCGTCGTGAGCATTTTCAGCGGCTATCAAGGCGTTGGCGATTTCATAGCGGGCCATGTCCATCCATTGCTTGAGCGACATTCCCTCGCCCACCGTGCGGCCTTCGCGAATGAACTGTTCCAGGCGCTTGACAACGAAATCGGCGCGCTGTTCCGGTGACGGGCGCGAGGATTCCTCGGGCAACGGATTGCTTTCCTCGTAATCGGGAAGCTCCGGCGGCCCTTTAACCGGCGGCGGTTTCATATCTTCTTCGTCATCATCGACAAGGTTCACGCGGTATGGTTCCTTTCGGATTCAATCACGAACAGGGTACGGATTGTAATACAGGCGGCCTTTATGATTCCTTACCAATCCCGGTTATATCCGCCGCGCGCCAGCTCATTGCGGTAGGCACGCCAAGCCTTGCGGTATTCGATCCGTCGTCTGGCCTTGTCGTTAAACATGGCCTTCACTTCATCAATCAGCATGGCGAAGCCATACAGCAGCACATCGACTATCATCGGCACCACCGAAACCGCCAACTGAAAAACGACGATCGCCGCTATCACGCCAATGGAAATTCCCAACACCAGGGAATCGAGCCTGGTTACAAGTCCCCACAGGGACCACAACGCCAGCGGCACGGCGACACTCAGCCCCAGCATCCAATTCAGGGTTGGCGACAAGCGTTTGGGAATGCCAAGTCCGCCCAGTTTAATGGTCTCGAAGCCTTCAAGGGGCGCGTCGCCCTCGTTGAGGCCGAAATCTTCCGGACGGGGCGCTGAAGGGGTTTTTGAGGCCTCTGTCATTGTGATATAACCCGGATCATTGGCAATTCATTTGAAACAACACTATTATGACCTTCGGGGTTGCGAAAGCAAAACCCCGAACCCAAATATGGATATGTGAACGATAACCTCCACCAGCAATTCAAAAGAAACTGTAATGAACCATAACGAAAACCCGATCAGAACCGCCAGATACCATATTGGTGAGCTTGTGCGCCATCGGGTGTATCCCTTCCGTGGCGCCATTTTTGACGTCGATCCGGTGTTCGATAATGACGAGGAATGGTGGCTGTCGATTCCCGAAGACATTCGACCGAAAAAGGATCAACCGTTTTACCACCTGCTGGCAGAAAACGCGGAAGGCCCCTATATCGCCTATGTTTCGGAGCAAAACCTGCTACCTGACGAATCGGGCGAGCCCGTATCACATCCCAACGCCGATGAGGTCTTTGATGGCTTTGCCGACGGTCACTATATCGTTGCCAGGGACCTTGCGAACTAATCAAGCGAACAGTTAAAGGAAGCGACGCCATGTATGCCTTCCAGACTCTTGCCGGATTCAATCAATGGGCCAACACGCGCATCTATGGCAGCGTTGCCGAGATGCCAGAGCCTGACTACCGCAAGGACCGCGCCGCCTTTTTCGGCTCTGTCCACAACACCCTGAACCATCTGCTGCTGATCGACCGTTTGTGGGCCGGCCGCATCAAGGGAGCGCCAATAACATTTAGAGGCCTTG
>JADHSW010000186.1 GCA_016776705.1 Rhodospirillales bacterium | reverse complement strand
GACGTTCGTTCCCTTGGCGCTGATTATGGCCTGTTGCCGGATCTGAGCACTGTCGATTTCACCCGCGATGTGGTCTTTACCTGGAATGGCACCACGTCGGGCGTCTGTGTTCCAAATGGCGACTGGATAGCCGATGACCGGGATGGTCTGACCATCTGTGACGCCACATCGGCCGTTTTCGCCTACGATCTGCCGTGGGACAAACTGGATGTGACCACTTACTCGTGGCAGAAGGTCATGGGCGGTGAGGCCGCGCATGGCATGCTGATCCTGAGCCCCCGCGCCGTCGAACGGCTTGAAAGTCATACTCCCGTCTGGCCGATGCCGAAAATCTTCCGCCTGACCAAGGGTGGCAAGCTTATCGAGGGCATCTTTAAGGGTGAAACCATCAATACGCCGTCCATGATCGCCGTCGAAGACGCACTGGACGGTCTAAAATGGGCCGAAAAGATCGGCGGCCGCGAGGCCCTGATTGACCGCAGCAGGTCCAATCTGGCGGCTATCGAGGACTGGGTCGAAAGCACCCCCTGGGTCGATTTTCTTGCCGAGGACCCGGGCATTCGTTCACGCACCTCCGTGTGTCTGATGGTTGTTGACGACTGGTTCAAGGGTCTGGACGCAGACAAACAATCCGGCGTCGCCAAAGCCCTGGCTAAAAAACTGGATGCTGAAGGAGTGGCCTACGACATTGGCGGCTACCGCGATGCGCCTCCCGGTCTGCGTATCTGGGCCGGAGCGACCGTTGAAACCACAGATCTTGAAAATCTTTTCCCCTGGCTTGACTGGGCGTACGACGCCGTCAAAGCCGAGATGGAGTCCTGAAATTATGCCTAGAGTTCTTATATCCGATAAAATGAGCCCGCTCGCCGCCGAGATTTTTGAATCCCGCGGTGTTGACGTAGACGTTAAGCCGGGAATGACCCCGGAAGAACTGATCGCCTGCATTGGCGAATATGATGGCCTGGCCGTGCGTTCCGCTACAAAGGCGACTGCCGAAGTTCTGGCGGCGGCGAGTAATCTGAAAGTCATCGGTCGCGCCGGTATCGGCGTTGATAACATTGATGTCGCGGCGGCGACGACGGCTGGTGTGTGTGTTATGAACACGCCGTTTGGAAACTCGATCACCACAGCCGAACATGCCATTGCGATGATCATGTCCCTGTCCCGGCAAATTCCACACGCCAATGCGTCGACCCATGCTGGTAAATGGGAAAAATCCCGGTTCATGGGCGTCGAAATCATGGGCAAGATTCTGGGTATTATCGGTTGCGGAAATATCGGTGCAGTAGTTGCCGACAGGGCGCAGGGCCTGAAAATGCGGGTTATCGCGTATGATCCGTACCTGTCGCCGGAACGTGCGTCTGAACTGGGTATTGAAAAAGTGGAACTGGACGACCTGTTCGCCCGTGCCGACTTTATTTCACTGCACACGCCGCTTACAGACGCGACGCGCGATATCATCAATGCCGACGCCATCGCCAAGATGAAACCCGGTGTGCGCATCGTTAACTGCGCCCGCGGCGGTTTGATCGTTGAAGAAGACCTGAAAGCCGGATTGGAAAGCGGCCAGGTTGCCGCCGCCGGTCTTGACGTCTTCGCCCAGGAACCGGCCAGGGACAATACCCTGTTTGGCATGGATAACGTCGTGGCGACGCCGCATCTGGGGGCATCAACCACGGAAGCCCAGGAAAAGGTCGCCCTGCAGGTTGCAGAGCAAATGGCCGATTACCTGATATCGGGCGCTGTCACCAATGCCCTGAACATGCCTTCGGTCACGGCGGAAGAAGCGCCGCGCCTGCAGCCCTACCTGAAACTTGCCGAACAGTTGGGTAGTTTTGCCGGGCAGCTGACCGAAACCGGTCTGGAAGGTGTCATTATCGAATATGAAGGACACGTTGCCGAATTGAATACCCGACCCCTGACAGCCATTGTCTTGCAGGGACTTCTTTCCCCGCTGATGGAATCAGTCAACATGGTCAATGCACCAGTGATCGCCAAGGAACGCGATATTGACGTTTCCGAAGTCAAACACGACCGTGCCAGCGCGTATCAGACCCTGATCAAGCTAACGGTCAGAACTGAAAAGCAAAGCCGCTCTGTCGCCGGAACCCTGTTCGCCGGGGCGCATCCGCGCATCGTCGAAATCAAGGATATTCCCATGGATGCGGAATTGGGGCCGAACATGCTGTTCATCACCAATAAGGACAAGCCGGGCTTTATCGGATCACTTGGAACAACTCTTGGCGACGCTGAAATAAATATCGCGACGTTCCATCTTGGAAGAGCCCAGGCCGGAGGCGACGCCATCGCCCTGATCGAAATTGACGGAAGCCCGGCACAGGAGGTCATCGACGATATCTGCAAGCTGGAACAGGTTGTTCAGGTCAAGGTCCTGACTTTCTGATCGTCAAATCCAGAACCGTTAAATAAAACCAGCAACGGCGTACTCTCGCCCTGCTGGTTTTTTTGTTGCAAGCTTCAGGAAGGGTCGGTGATGCCTACTTGATTGTTGGCGTCGACCTCAAGCTCCGGGAATCGGGATCGTAGGTCAGATAAGGCTTGAGGAACCGTCATGCCTTGGGGGGCGCGCAGGTGCTTGACCGTTAGGCCCAGATCCTTAAGGGTGATGGTGTCGAGAATTTCATAACCCGAACCTGTAATCTTGAGCATATCTTCTTCGCTGGGGTCATAGACCATGACTTCAGTTGCAGCATTAACCGGAGCCGCGCTGCTTGTTTCGGGCAGGTTGATCAGGGGGGGAGCAAAGGAAAAAGAATTCTTCTGCACGTTGTTGCCGCTGGTCACCATGATCAAAAAGGCAAGAACGAAAATACTCAGGGGAGCCCACAAAGGAATGCTGGCCCATATGGATTTTTTTTGTGGGTCGAATGCGATGGACGAAGATTGCGTCATGGCAGACGCATTCCTCTCAAACGAGTTTGTTCTTTGCTCCATGGTCTTGCGACGCTCCAGACTTTCCCGACGTTCCAGGAACCGCCTCTCCAATATTGGAGACATTTCCTGATTTTGACGCCTGTCGGAAAATCGCCGGGCATCTTGGCTGCGGCACACTAATTCCATATTCAGTCCTCAAAATTGAGGAATAGAGCGTTAATTTGGCAGGAAATGGTTACCAATAAATTACTCGGGTTTTCTTTTCAGACATTAAGGCAAGGCTCTCCTTGACGGGGATCAATTGAGGACAGGGCGCAAAATATGCCTGCAATGATCGTTCTAGCTGAATTGTGAAACCCTTTCAGCCGTTTTCGGGTCAAGGAAACCACGCACGGTTGCCTCGGTTTCAAGGGCCATTGCGCCTTCTGCATCCAGATGGCAGGCACGATTCAGGACCCGCTTTAGATCGCTGACGGCCCCTTGTGGTAATTGGGCAATGCGACGGGCGGCATCAAGTGTTTCGTTCATTAGGTCCGCTTGCGGAACAACCTTCCACACCAGTCCCCAATTCAGGGCCTGATTGGCATCGAAATGTTCGCCGAACAGGATCATTTCCCTGGCTTTTTGCAGGCCAACCATTTTTGGAAGCAACGTGGTCACTGCCCCGGTGACGAAAACCCCCAGAGAGATTTCAGGAAAGAAACACCGGGTTCCTTCGGCCATCACGGTCAGATCACAATTGATCACCCATTCCAGCCCCCCGCCAACGGCCCAGCCATGAATGGCACCCAGCACCATTTTGTCGTTAAGGATGATTTCGCGGGTAATGTCCTGAATGGCTTCAATGTAGAGGCGTGTTTCATCTTCTGTCCCGACCTGAGAGTCAAATTCCTTTAAGTCGTCTCCGGCGCAAAATGCCCGTCCGGCGCCGCTTAAGACGATGACTCTTGTTTCAGGGTCGGCGTTGCCTTCTTTCAAGGCCCCCAGAAAATCCTTCAGCAGGTCCGGGTTAATGGCGTTCAGGCGATCGGGTCTGTCCAGAACGATGCTGCGGATGCCGTTATCCAGTTTTGAAATCACAGTGGGGTTCATTTGATGGTCCTTTATTTTCGTATGACCCGACGGGTTTTGCCTTCGGTACGGGGCAGGGCGCCATGATCCAGCAACGCGACCTTGGCCGTTGCGCCAAGGTCGCGTTTAATGGCATCGCCAATGTCAAGGGCAAGGCGCTCAGATTGTTCAATTCCATTGGCCATTTCCGCTTCCAGCGGCAGGTGGTCGAATGGGCCATGCCCTTCCAGAATGACCCGGTACTCGCCGGACAGTTCCGGGAAAGAATTTACCGTCGCCGCCAGCCCCGTCGGAAAAATGTTCAGGCCACGAACGACGATCATATCGTCACTGCGCCCAACAACCCGAAAGCGCGGTGCGGTGCGACCACAGGCGCAGGGTTCACCGACACCGGTCAGCGTTATGATGTCGCCGGTTCTGAAACGAACCAACGGCTGGCAGTCCCTTTCAAGATGGGTCAGAACCAATTCACCGGTTTCCCCGTCTTTCCAGGCCATGGGTTGGGCCGTGTCCGGGTCGATCAGTTCCGGATACAGAACATCCAGGGCGATGAAGTGCAGGTCATTGTTGTTTTCGCACTGGCTGGCGAAATTGCAAAATACATCGGACACGCCATAATTGGCGTTGCGTACCTTAAAGCCCCAGGTGTCTTCCAGCCGCTTGCGGTAGGCCGGATCATCCAGGCCGGCCTCGCCGCCAAACAGGCCAAGTTTCAATCCCAGATCATGCGGCTGAAGTCCGGGAAAGTGTTCGGTGATGACCTTCTCAAGCACTTTGGGGTAAGACGGCGTGCACGAGATGGCGGTAATTTCCAGCTCTTGAATGGTGCGGATCAGTTTTTCCGTACCGCCCACGCCGTAGGGAATAACCAGGGCGCCGGTTGCCTCAAGGGTGCAATGATCCGTAAAACCACCCATCCACATTTGATAATTCAGGCAATGGACGACGCGGTCTTTTGGTCCCAGACCCGCAGCACTTTGCGCCCGGGCGCCGATAAGCGCCGTTTGCAGGGCGTCCTTCGCGCTCAGGGCCAGATTCATGGCTTGCCCGGTGGTGCCCGATGTCCTGTGCAGGCGGTTGACCAGTTCAGCAGACGAAGCCAGATAATCGCCAAAAGGCGGGTGGTTCTGCTGAGACGTCCTGAGCATGGATTTATCGCTCAAGGGCAAAAGAGACAATTCTTCCAGTCGTTCAGGCGGGGCGATTCCCTGCCATAAGGCCTGATAAAAAGGCGAAGCTGCGGCGACGTATTTTGCCTGTTCGCACCAGCGGTCCTGCTGGATGGCCTTGATGTCTGAAAGCGCCTGAAATTCAGGCGACACTTGGGCCGTCATGGTCGCTCCCCCTAATCCCTGTCGACAACAGGAGCTTAACAGATTTTATCGACTAGTCGATGAACTCTGCACTTGCCGTCATCGCAAGTCTTCCTTCCGGAGTTAAGGCCCATAATCTGAAGAGTTTTCCCTCGCGGCGAAGCGAGATTGTGAAGGGGGCGGTATCGAACAGGGGGCTGATCGCCCGGTAGGAAAAATTCGAAAGCCTGGCCACACCGCAGTGGCGGTTCGCAAGATCAAGCAACATGATTGCCGTCAGGGGGGCATGAAAAACCAGACCCGGGTAGCCTT